>JAKJCY010000195.1 GCA_022706235.1 Candidatus Hydrogenedentota bacterium
CGGTGAAACATCTATTGATTTTACCATTACCCCCAAGGTCACTGATCTTTCCGATGTCTATGTCGAGAGCGGAACCACCTCGGAAGCGCCCATTTGGAAAGTCGCGTTGGAGGACAAGACCTTCGATTGCAACTCCATTCCCCAGGATGACATTGAGGTGACCGTGACGGATATCCTGGGGCGTAGCGCTTCCTGTTTCGCCACAGTGTGGGTTACCGAAAGCGAACCGCCCACGCCCATCGCAAATCCCGCCTTTACCACCATTACGCTTAACGCCTTCGGGGAATATACCCTGACCACGGACGATGTCTGGAACATCGGCGATACCAGTCTGGACAACTGTTATGTCACCTCCATTTCCGTTGTGCCCAGCTTGTTCCGGTGCTCTCAGGCCGGCGGATGTCACGCTGCTGGTCATGGACAACTCAGGCAACCCGGCCGCCAAGAGCATCCTTCTGGATGTGGACGACGGTACGGATCCCCTGGCCGTCTGCGGTACCCTCAATGTAGAATTGGACCAGTTCGGGCAGTATACGCTGGACCAGGACGAAATCGCCTCCATGGCGAGCGGCAGCACAGACCCCTGCGGCATCGCATGGGGCTATACCACTGCGGCCCGCACCTCGTTTGACTGCGATGATGTAGGCATTACCCTGACGATTCCCGTTACGGTCTGGGACAATCACGGCAATGCGGATATGTGTTCCGCTACCGTAAACGTCCTTGATGTCACGCCGCCAGTGATTACCGGGGTGTTGCCCCAGACCTTCGCACGCTCCCTGGGCGACTATTCCGAGGCCACGGCCAAGGCCGGTGTGACAGCAGAGGATTCCTGCGACGGCGACAGAACCGCCTCCCTTGTTGTTCAGGCCTATGATCCCATGGGTACCCCGGAGAATACGGGGGATGATGTCCTGGTGCCCTTCCCGGTGCCCGCTACCTATGATACGGGCGGCGCGTTCCAGTACACCTTCCGGCTGGTCTATACCGCCACGGATGAAAGTAGCAACCCGGGCATTACGGAAACGACGCTGACCCTGTACAATATGGACCTGCCGGTCATTACGTTAAACGGCGACGCTCATATCATCCACGAATGCGGCGCCGAGTACATCGACCCGGGCGCTACCGCTTGGGATCCCAATGCGGGAGTGGATATCACCGACCTCATTGAGACATCCATCCCGGTGGATAAATACACCGTGGGCACCTACGTAATCACCTATTTTATCAACTTCGAGGAGTACAATCTGTACATACAGGTCCAGCGTACCGTGGAAGTTGTAGACTCCCAACCGCCGGTTATCACCCTGCAGGGTAACCCGGAAATCGTGCTTGCTCTCGGTGCTACCTACACAGAACCGGGCGTTACGGTCTATGACCAGTGCGCCTGGTACCTGCTCGGCGACGATGTCGTCATCGGCGGTGATGTTGTGGATACCGATACGATTGGCGTCTATACCATTACCTATGACGTTAACGACGGCTACTGGGATGCGGAACAAATAACGCGTACCGTGTTTGTGGGAGACGTCGTCCGGTTTACACAGCAACCCCAAGGCGCGAAACTCTATAGTACCTCGCCGCCCTATACCATGAGCGCTGCCTATGAAAGGGGTGTGGCCATTAACGGCTATCAGTGGTATCGCAATTCGACCGGTCTCGGTGTCGTTGCCGACAGCGCCAGCCCGAATAACGTCGCGCTGAACCTGGATCCCGCGACCCATGCCCAGGGTACCACCCGGTACAACCTGCGCGTGTACGATGACATTTTCGGGGACATCGTGACGTATGAATCCAACACGGCGACCCTGGAAGTGCAGCCACCCTTGTCCGCACTGGGCCTGAGCGACATTACCCTGTCCGAAGGCGACACCTATGACATGAATGTTTCCGTATCGGGCGGCTTCGGCAATCTCTCCTACCAGTGGTATCGCGTGGATCCAATTACGTTGAATCTGGTCCCGCTTTCGGACGGCGGCTATCCCAATTCCGCTGTGGGACCCGGCTTCTACCAAGGCACGGAAACCGACACCCTCCATTTCAATCCTTACACGGAGGATATGGCAGGACAATACCAGGTCGAAATTATGGATGAACTCGTTGAAGACATAAACGGCATCCAGGGCGGCCTCCTGGTCGTGGGTCCCGCCACCGTTACCAATGGCGTCAGCATCCCCGCTGCGGGCGTGATCACCCTGGGTGCGTTGGCCTTGTCCATCGCCTTCGGCGGCGCGGCAACCCTGAAGAAAAGGAAGAAGTAAGAAGGCTGAAGTGTGAAGGATGAATGATGAAATAGTCCGGACTGCCGGTGCGCCTCAAACGCGTACCGGCAGTTTTTTTAAGGTTTAGGGAAGAGAACCATTTTTAGCCGTATTACGTTGTATTGTTCTTTCTGAAAACGGCAGCAGACTCCGAAAAAGCCGTCAGAAGAAAGGACCGAAAGGACGTAAGGGACTTAAACGACGCACCCACCAGGAGAGCGTTTTACCGAATGCAACGATCCATAACCGCCTGTTATATTCTTGTGCGCGTAGTAGGCGTACCTTCCCAGGTGCGCCAAAAGAGCCAACACCTAATCCCGCACCTCGTTCATCCTTGCCAACACACTTCGTATGAGTTCCGTAGGCGTACCTTCCCAGGTGCGCCAAAAGAGCCAACACCTAATCCCGCACCTCGTTCATAACCGCCCAATACAAAATTCCGCTGGCTACCGAATTATGGTCTGGAACCTTTACTCTCCTGGAATCTCATTTCCCCCTTCGCGATACCCTTTTCGCACCAATAAAAAAACGGCGCACCATTTTCAGGCGCGCCGATGCTTGCGATAGGCGAAAGGTTATTCTTCCTCGACGCGGGATTTCTCGTACGCGGCGATAATTTCCTTGGCAACATGTTCGGGCACTTCGTCGTAGTGGCTCAATTTGAGTTCATAGCTGCCGCGGCCTTGGGTCATACTGCGCAGTTCAGTGGAATAGCGCAGTATTTCGGCTTCGGGCACATGGGCGCGGATGACCTGGCGTCCGCCGCCCAGGGCGTCCATGCCGAGGATGCGCCCGCGCCGACTGTTCAGGTCGCCGTTGATGTCGCCCATGAATTCCTCGGGCACGGTAACGGCGATTTCCATGATGGGCTCAAGCAGGCAGGGCCTTGCCTCGCGCACGCCCTTCTGGATTGCCTTTGACGCAGCCAGTTTAAAGGCCATTTCGGAGGAGTCCACCGCGTGGAAAGAACCGAAGAAAAGTTCCACGATGACGTCAACCACGGGATGCCCGCTGATGACGCCCCGTTCCAGCGCCTCAAACCCGCCCTTGTCCACATGGGGAATGTATTGCTTGGGTACGACCCCGCCGACAATACTGTCGATGAACTGATATCCGGCGCCGCGTTCGTTTGGTGCCAGGCGCAGATGCACGTCACCGTACTGGCCGTGGCCGCCACTCTGCTTCTTGTGCTTGCCCTGTACTTCGACCTTGGACTTGATGGTCTCGCGATAAGCCACCTTCGGAATGCTGGTCTCGGCTTCCACCTTGTACTTGCGCTGCATGCGGCTGAGGAGGATGTCGAGCTGCAGGTCGCCCATGCCGCGAATGATGTGATCTCCCGTGGCGGCGTCACGATAATGGGAGAACGTGGGGTCTTCTTCCGCCAGGCGGTTGAGCGCCTCGCCAATCTTGTCTTCGTCGGAACGAGATTTGGGCACAATGGCCAGTTTTACCATCGCTTCGGGGAGTTCGATGGAGGGCAGGTGTACCGAACAACCCGGCGCGCCGATGGTGTCTCCAAAATGCGTGTTTTTCAGTTTCGTCATGGCGGCGAGGTCGCCCGGGCCGACGCTGTCCACCTGAACTTGCTGTTTGCCGTTGACCATGAACAGTTTACCGGTGCGTTCCTTGGTGTTGGTGGTGACGTTGTAAAAGTCCGTGTCCGATTTCAAGGTGCCGCTCAATACGCGGAACAGAGTCAGATGCCCGACAAAGGGGTCGACCACGGAACGGAACACCTGGCCGAGGAAGGGGCCGCTGGGGTCCGATTTGACTTCAACTTCTTTGCCGTTGTCGTCTTTGCCGACAATCTTGCGGTCCAGCGGGCTGGGGAAGGATGCCTCTATCATATCGAGCAGTTCGTCTATTCCCTTGTCCAGGGAGACGCTTCCTGCCAGGACCGGGATGATCTTGCCGCTGGTAATGCCTTTTTGCAGGCCGGATTTGAATTCTTCGGGGGATAACTCGAGGGTTTCCAGGTATTTTTCCGTCAGGGTTTCATCCGTCTCCGCAACGGCTTCGACCAGCGCTTCCTTGTAAGCCAATCCTTCCGGCGGCAGTGCACTTTCATCGCCCTGCACAATATTCAAGACGCCCTTGAGGCCGGAGCCCTCGCCAACAGGGATTACCATGGGCACACAATGGCGGCCGTAGGTTTCCTGGAGCAGTTTGACCGTCTCGTCAAAGTCGGTATGCTCGCGGTCCAGCTTGTTGACGAAGAAGGCGCGCGGCACGTTGAAGCGTTCGGCATATTTCCAGGCATTGTCCATGCCCACCTGTACGCCGGTCGACGCGTCCACCATGATAACGACACCGTCCACAAGCGGCATGGAGGCGGCCACTTCACCCAGGAAATCCATATATCCGGGATGATCGATAAGGTGGATGCGGCCACCTTTCCACTCCAAATGGGCTAGTGCCACGGCGATGCTGTGCTTGCGCTCTATTTCCTCTTCGAGATAATCGCAAACCGTGTTGCCGTCTTCAACGGTGCCTAACCGGCCGGTCAAGCCCACCTTGTGCAGGATGTGTTCAACGAGCATCGTTTTTCCGACGCCGCCGTGCCCGACAATGCCAACGTTGCGAACTTTCCCCGGTTCAATTGCTGTCATGGAAAACCCTCCGGTACAGGTTTTGCCCGCCGCACGGGCAAAAAGGTTTAAGTGAATCTAATATAATGAAAAGGGATACGCTGATAGAGATATCAGGGTTCTCTAGTATACCGTTTATCCGGGGGCTTCCTCAAGTCATGAAAGGGTGTCCTGCTTAGACACTGGATTCCCGGGCTTCCTTGTCCTGTCGCTGCGCCATAAGCACATATTTCTCGATCAGGCCCGGTACCTGGTCCGGCGTCATGTTTCCGAATACTTTCTCGCCGATTACCACCACAGGCGCCAGGCCGCAGGTGCCCACGCACCGGGTGCTCTCCAGGGAAAAGAGCCCGTCTTTCGTGGTTTCGCCGAACTTGATGCCCAGCTCGTCACAGAGCCGGTCCGCCACGCGTTCGGCCCCTTTGACGTAACAGGCGGTTCCCAGGCACACGCTGATGACAAACCGACCGCGGGGTTCGAGCCGGAAGAAATGATAAAACGTGGCGACGCCGGTTACCTTGGCGGCGGGCACCTGCAACAGCTGGGCCACGGCGTCCAACTGTTCGCGGCCCAGGTAACCGAAATGATGCTGCACGCGGTGTAACACGCCTATAAGGTTGCTGGTGGCATGGTCGCCCCGGGTACAGGATTCTATGAAGGCCACGATTTCTGGAGTCAACGCCTCGGCGCTGATGCGGCGCACTTCTTCCCGGTTGTCGGTAACGATGGTGGTGTTTTTCATCAGCGGACTCCTCTGGGCAGTCTGGGCGTGTAGTGGGTGTGCAGCAGCGCGTGCGCTTTCTTGCCGCCCGGTGCGCCCAGGTATTCTTCATACAGGCTTTTTATCGCCGGGTTATGGTTGGAGCTGCGGACGGCCTTGGCGCCGTCGATGGCGTATAAGGCTTCCGCGCGCTTGGCGAGCAGGCGCCGGTCAAGAATGCGGTAGCCGGGCGGGGGATAGGGTTGCCCGCCGCCGCCGATGCACCCGCCGGGACAGGCCATCACCTCGATGATATGGAATTGCTTGCCGCCGTTCAGCGCGTCGTCGAGCAATACCTTCGCGTTGGTCAGGCCATTGGCCACGCCCACGCGCAGGGTCAGTTCATCGCTCACCTTCAATTCACGCTCGCGCAGCCCTTCCACGGCGCGCACGTCTTTAAACTCCATGCGCTTGGGGGGCGCGCCCGTTATCTTTTCCACGGCCATGCGCAGCGCGGCCTCCATGACCCCGCCGGTGGTGCCGAAGATATCCGCCGCGCCGGAGGATTCTCCCAGGGGCGAATCGAAGTTGCCGTCGGGCAGGGACGCCAGGTTGATTCCATAGTTCTTGATCATCCAGGCCAGTTCCCGGGTGGTCAGCACGGCGTCTGTATCGGGCACCCCGTCCTTGGAAATGAATTCGGGGCGGCGAGACTCGAACTTCTTTGCCGTGCAGGGCATGATCCCCACCACAAAGATATTCTTCGGCGCAATGCCCACCTGTTCCGCGTAATAGTTCTTCAGCAGGGAGGACATCATGGACATGGGGGAGCGGCAGGTCGACGCGTTCGGAATGAGTTCCGGGTAGAACTTCTCCAGGAAGTTGACCCATCCCGGCGAACAACTGGTGAGCAGCGGCAACCGTTCCCCTTTTTCAAAGCGATTGAGGAATTCGGTCGCCTCTTCCACGATGGTCAGATCCGCCGTGAAATTGGTGTCAAAGACCTTGTCAAACCCCAGGCGCCGCAGGGCCGTCACCAGTTTTCCCGTGGCGGGCGTTCCAATGGGCATGCCGAATTCCTCGCCGATGGTGGCACGGATGGCGGGCGCCGTCTGAGCCACCACATGTTTGCGGGGGTCGGCAAGGGCCTTCCACACCGCTTCCGTATTATCATGCTCCGTAAAAGCGGCCGTGGGACAGGCCGCAATGCACTGCCCGCACTGAATGCAGACGGAGGCGTCCATGTTGTCGTTATGCGCCGGGCTGACCACGGTGGTGAATCCCCGGCCCTGTTGGCTGAGGTTGTATACGCCCTGCACCTCGGCGCAGGTGCGCACGCAGCGCCCGCACAAGATGCACTTCTCCGGATTACGGTCCACTGCGCTGCCGTCCTCTTCGATGGGGAAACGTTTGCGCTCCCCCGCGAACAGGCGGTCCCGCACGCCGGTGGCGTAGGCCACGTTTTGCAGTTCGCAATTGCCGTCACGGTCGCAGGTTAGGCATGCCCGGGGATGGTTGTCCAGCAGCAGTTCCACAATGTCGCGTCGGGCCTGGCGAATTTCGGGGCTGTTGGTCTGCACTTCCATGCCTTCCCATACTTCCACCGAACAGGACGCCATGTAGAAAGGCATCCCCTTCACCTCGACGATGCACACCCGGCACGAGCCCTGCATGCTCAACTCGGGATGATAACAGAGCCTGGGAATGCGGATGCCGAGTTTCATTTCGGCCGCTTCCATGATGGTGGTGCCCTTAGGCACGGTGACCTTTACATCGTCCAGGGTAAGGGTTACGGTTTGTTCCTGGGTCATTGTTTTCCCTTTATTTTGATAAGTCCCGGGAGGTTCCGGGTCCGATTACAATTTTGCCACGGCATCAAAGCGGCAGACCTCATAACAGCGCCCGCACTTGATACATTCGGACTGGTTGATGGAATGGACTTCCTTTCGCGCGCCCGAAATGCAGGATGCGGGGCAGTTCCGGGCGCACATGGTGCAGCCCACGCACTTGTCCGGAATGATTTCGTAATGAACAAGGGCCTTGCACTTGTGGGCGGGGCATCTTTTCTCCACCACGTGGGCCTCGTATTCGTTCCGGAAAAACCGCAGGGTGCTCAGCACCGGATTGGGCGCCGCCCGGCCCAGGCCGCACAGGGAGCTCTTCTTCACCAGGTTGGCAAGTCGTTCCAGTTTGTCCAGGTCATCCGGCGTACCTTTACCTTCGGTGATACGCTCCAGAATTTCAAGCATGCGCT
>JAKJCY010000196.1 GCA_022706235.1 Candidatus Hydrogenedentota bacterium
CCGGCGCATCCCGCTGTTTCGCAGGATTACCGGCGAACCCAGGCCGCCGGCCGAGATGACGACATCCGCCGCATAGGCCCGGTGCGTTGCGCCGCCCGAGGCATATTCCACGCCCACGGCCTTGTTGTTTTCCACGAGGACCCTGGTGACCCGGGCATGGTTGATAATGGCGGCGCCGTTCTCCAGGGCCTCCTCCACAAACATCCGCGCATCCCAGCGCACCCGGTGGGGATCCCCGTAATAGCCGAAGGGGAAATCCGGCTGCCAGCGGTCCTGGTACATGTACTTGTCCAGCAGCCGCCAGTCGTACCCCAGGCTGACGGCGCTGTCCATAATGCGCCGCGTCATGGGCGACACCATCTCGTCCTTCAGCGGGGCGACCGGCAGTTCGCCGCGCGCCTCCGCGACTTCGTCGCGTATATGGACGCCGTATTTTTCAAGCATTTCAAAAGGGGTCGGGAAGCAGGTTCCGTAATAGAAAATCGTGCTGCCGCCCGTGCACACCGCCCGCACCACGCCCAGCAGCCTGTCGGTGATCAGGATGTCCTTGCCGGGGATGCCGAACCATTTGAAGGCTTGCCAGGGCGTGCCTTTAATGGGCTCAGCGCTGCCCCATTCCAGCATCAGCACCCGCCGCTTGCGCCTGGTAAGTTCCCGCGCAACCGTGGCGCCGCCCGGTCCCGTTCCAACAACAATAGCGTCGTATTCCCGGCGTGCAGGTTCCATAAGACCTCCTCGCTCGTTTGTTCTTTACGCTGTCTGGCAGAAAGACCTCCGAAACACTGTAGCAAAGCATACTGCGGAAATACAATACGGCTGAGAACAGGCACACACGGGGAAGGTACGCCCACTAAAAGCCATGTTTTGATTTACGGCAAACATAACGGAAATGGACGAACTGGCACGTATGCATTTGCCTGTTCCTGACAAGACATTCCCGGCAGCGCATATCGGTGCGGAAATAGGTACTCAGGGCGCAGGCAAATTATGTGATATCGTTATTATCTTTTTTTGCGTGTCTTGGCAGAGGAACCGCCAGATTTCTTTTGCGGGTAGGTAAAGCAGTCCTCTACCATCTTTTTGCGATTTTCTTCTGTTTCCATTTCCTTATGGGGATAGGTCTGCTGCATATACCGCAGGGGAGTCCCCGTCTTTGCATCGACATAGAGAACCCTTAGCGTTGACGGGAAGAAATACTGCTTTGTCCAGCTCAACATCCCGAGAGTGAGAACGGAGGTTGCAGCAGCCTTTCCAATAGTACGCCCCATCTCATTGCCCCTCTTTGCAAGAATAAATTCCGAGGCAAACACATAGGTATCCGCTTCCGTATAGGTGTTTAAAACATCAAGTTCTTCCTGAGTCAAAGCCAGGGTGTCCAGATTAAAGGTTTCCCCTTTTGGAGGCTGCCCGGCGCTTACCAGGCGCCTGAAAATAGTGCTCAGGGTTTTGCGTGCATTAGGGTCATCCGCCATGGCGTCAGGTATCAGCAAAGGAGGCTCCAAAGATGCGATTTCTCCCCCGTCAGGCGCTTCCACGACCTGTACTATCACATTGGGATTTTCCGTGGCGGCAATCGAAAAGAAGGTATTGCTGACGTTCATTCCTTGTTGCGCCAATGAATCACTGACCAACTTCATATAGTCTTGGCCACTTTGCATGGATTTCCCGTAATGTGTTTCAACGGCCTTCAAGTCTTTGGAGCGCCAGAACACGTAGGAATCATTAAATAAGGCGGCGTTTTGTATATTCGCCTGTTGCGTCTCCCATGTTTCCGATGTATGCAACAACGAAGGCGTTGGCACGGATGCACATCCGGAAAACAAAAATACACCCAGGCAAATCATACACACAACACTGAAATACTGTCTCATGTTCGCATCTCCCTTGTTAAAAAAAACGTACACCAATTTTTCCGACACATACCAAGCGTGCCACCACACTAGACCATCTGTAAAACAACCACTCTAAACGCATTGGCGTTTAACTCCCATACTCTGATGCTCCGGCATCAGCCTTTCCGTGCCCCCTTCGGTATTTTGGCCAAAGATTTATTGACCATGCTTGATATCAATTCGTCTGTAAGCGCTGAACCAGAAGACCTGCTTTCACCGTAATAAAGAATATGCCCGTCCGAGATATCAAACAAGGCCGTATGAATGATTCCCGGATAAATGTTCGGTGCCTTTGTAATGGCCATGGTAGGTGCTCCAATCAGGGCCGAAAGGCCTACCAGCGTGGCACCTAGAGCCATCCTACCGGCCGCTTGTCCAGCGGGACCTTTCTGGCTCGCCATGCCTGTTCCCCATATCAGCATCAAATAGTCGCCGTGTCCCTGGAAATGCTGAGCCTCCTCCAGTTTGGGAGTCACCGGATCCTTGGAATCCCAACCGGATAGTTTTGAGGATGACCGGAATATGCTCACTGCTTTAAGCGCCTCAGTCAAATCCGGGCTCAAATTCTCCGAAACAGCGAGCAGGGGTGGCAGACTGTCCGGTTCATCTGGGTTCCATCCCGTTCTTAGGCGAAAATCCTGAATGATATATCCTTTATTCGTGATTGTATAACCTTTGGACAGCAAGTTTTTTTCGGAGGCTGTAATTGCTTTGTCCGTGGCAATACATGAAAAGTCAAGATTGAATGTTCCTTGGGATGCTGAAACCGTTTCCCCCATAAGGATATCGCCCAATAACACCAATGTCTTTTTGCCCTCCTCGGTCACCGACGCTTTTTCCGGCAGGGAACTCTGGTATCGCTTGGTTTGTGAGGCACACCCCAAAACGAGAAGACAGGCCGGAACTAAGAATAAAAGGGAATATTTAAGCCTGCTGACGCCTCGCATATACCCGTGACCAAAACAGGGTCTAAGAAACCACATTGGAACTCTTCTTTCATTTTGAGGGCTCTTTACCATTCCCGCACCCCTTCTAATTTTGTATCACGATTGCCGCAGAATGTGCGTGTTGCAACATCAAATCAGTTAGACAAAATATCCTGAATTCTACAATTGAATATACTGATGTATACCTTGTTGTATTAAGATTAGCATAACAAACTAGAATCAATCTTGTCAATATTTTTTCTGTTTATACGAAATCAATGAACTTCATAGTATCAAAATGAATTAGTGCTATACTAACCAACGCGCGGCGCTGCCCGTAACCCCAAAAAAGTCAACATATGTTGTTTAGACTTCAGTGTTCGTATCAACAAAAAGACTGAGAACTCGGGACGCACCGCGTTGTGGTCCACCCTTCTTATGCACCTTGGCGCACCTCGCGAGGTACGCCCACCCCAAAAGGCATATTTTGATTTACGGCTGCGCCCCAGGCGGGATGAAATCGTGTGTTCGGGTGATTCCAAGGAACACGTTTTGAGCGTATCAGGATGGGGGGATTATGCGATTTATTTGGGCAGGTCGGCGCAGTTCAGTTCCTTGGCGGCCTTGATCTCGTCGCAGTGAAGCAACGTGGGAGATGTGATTGTACTGTGTGCCGACTTGTAGAACAGACAAAAACAGGCGGCTATCCCATGGCACTCACGGTACTGTGGAATCGCAGGAAGATATCCCTGTAAAATAGAGGTGAAGAAATCCAAAACAGGGCCAAACAAGCAATGAAATATGAACTGACCAAGCATGCACAAAAAGTTCTGAAAGAGCGGGGCATATTCCTTGAATGGGTGGAATACGCATTGGTTGCACCGGAATTAATTGTGCCCGAACCTGATGACATGTCGGTGGAGCGCCTCTTTCTCCGCATTCCCGAATTTGATAACCGCGTGTTGCGCGTAGTTGTCAACAGGCGCGTTTATCCAAGCGGATTGTAAGTGTATTCTTTGATCGTCAGATGAAAGGAAACTGTGAAATTACACATGGACAAAGAAGCCGACGCACTTTATTTGAGATTGGATGATTCCCGGATTATTGAGTCTGAGGAGGTTTCACCGGGAGTGGTTTTAGATTTCAACGATCAGAATGAAGTTGTCGGTGTAGAGATACTGAACCTTTCCAGACGCGTTTCGAATTTGGATTTGCGTGAATTCCAATACCAAAGCGTCTGATCCTTTCCTGCAGAAATGCAGAAACGGTGTCCGCTTTCCTGTCATAACCGTCTTGGTCGGGTCTATAGGCGATTGCGGAGCCGTTGAAAAACCCGAACATAATAATAAGCACAATCTAACAACTGAGCCGACGCAATAATTTACGCAGTAAATTCGGGTCTGCCCTCAGTTTTTCGCGGGATAGGTACCAGATGGAGACTTTTTCAACACCTCCACAGTCCCTGGTTATCCATCGGAAATAATTAATAATAGGTGCCTGTCCCCGGTTCCCCGCCAGTTGTTATCACACCTCGACCCGCGTCATGCCGGTTTTTTCGCGGCGTGGGACTCCTATGTAGGTATTGATCAGTAAACCGCGAAAAAGACCGACATCCAGATGGAAGCGCCTGAATGACGTGGCCCGAAAGCGCTTTATAGATAAAATGAACAGAGGATGATTTCTTGATAAGCAAAAGAAAACGACGGAACGGTAGAGCCTTGTGAACTCTCGCCGGCAGAGCCGGTGGATTAACTTGGATTTAGTTTGATTTTCCGTAGCGGATTTCAATAAAATTAGAGCATTAGAAAAAAGCAACGGAATACTGCGGTAAGCAAGAAGTAAAAAAAGAAATTATCGCGTCCGTGTGCATGCTACTGCATAAAGGAGTATTCAGGAAAGTACGTAATACAGATTTCAGGCGTTAAGCCTTGAGCGGGTCCATAGAAAAGTTCCACGCTATTCGGTCAGACAACCGCGCAAGTGCTAGACGCGCTCCCTTTGGAGCGCGGTCAGCATTGCGTTGTCTGACAGGGACGTGGAACTCCCTCTATGGAGCGCGGTTGCCGCGCTCCTCTCTTTTTCCCGCCTCTTCGCTTAGTCGCAATGATACCAAGGAGAAGGAATCGTGTATTCATGCGGCTGCAGATCAACACTGTGTTTCCCGGCAAAAAGTGGGATCGGTGTATGGCGAGAATAGGAAAAGTACTTGTTTTAATCGTATGCGCTTTGCTTCTGCAAGCGCCGTCCCTTCCGGTTGAGCAACCACACGACGAAGACCCCCCGGCGGCAGCAGCGGAAAAAGAGCGGGACTGGTATCTCTCTATCGGTTCGTCAAACAGCTATCCACGCATGAAGGACGCCGAGGCGCGGATCGACAATGAAGTCAACAGGATGTTTCGTCTTGTTGCGCCGGGGTTTGAGGATGTCAAGACCTTTTCCGACCAGCGCGACGACCTGATGATTTGGACGCCCTTCTTAAGTGTGGGCCGAAAACTTTCGGAACACTTGGCTGCCTTCGCGCAGGTCGGTTATACGGCGGGATCGGTGCACACAAAAGGAACGAATGCCAGTCTGCTTCTACTCCCGCTGCATACGGACGTTACCTTCAAGCGTTCCAGCTTCTTCGCCGGATTGGGCGTCGAGTGGTATCCCTGGGGTTATCTGGGAACCGATCGCCTGTGATGTAGGTCATCCAAAGGTGCGTTGGCTTTGAGATTAAGCACTGCGTTGTTTTTATTCCAAGTCTTCCCACTTTTGTTGTTTTGCTACCATAACTCCGAACATATTAATGATTGCCAATGAATCTGTTAGCAACACACAATACGAAGAAAACGGCGCCTATTCATTTTGAAATTATGTTATGAAAGGTGAGAACAGAATGCCAAAGGAAATTATAGAGCTGTCCTACTCCTCGGGTACGATGTCCAAGGAACCATATTCTTTTCGTGTACTTAATACTTCGCCATCCCCTGGACATGGTTCTGTCAGCCAACAATTTACGAATATTATAGAAGCAGAAAATAAATCTCCCATAGCCGTCAACGCATATCCAGCACGAATAATGATGCCATTCCAATGCGTCTTCATTGATACCTATCTCAGTCTTTCCGTATTTACCCGCGCCCTGAATTACGCCGCGCTGGAGGGCGCCTTGACGCTGGTTGCCGCTCAACCCTTATTTTTGGCGGATGTGTTGACGCAGATTCTTGTCCAGGCAGGAGAAAATGCTCTCCCGAAGACACTACTCATGACCCTGGGGGGCTATCCGCTGCCGCTTTCCCTTGAAACGTACATGGCTTCCCTAATGGAACGTTTCAGCAGCGTGACCTTTATCATGGCGTACGGCGTGGCAGAGGTTGACGCAGGTCTGCTGGTATCGCTGGGCAGGGATGAGCGAGGTCGTCACGTATTCTCGCCAAGAAGCGGTGAGGTTCGCTATGCGGTGGGTCCTGACGGCAGGCTCAAGATTGGCCTGGGCGCTGAAAAGCCCCTGTTCGACACGGGAGACTATGCCGAGGTGTTGGGGGATTCGCGATTGATTATTTCACCCAATCCCAAGCGTTACGCGGAAGACACGTTGCGCTTGTTGGACACTTGGGATAACGATACCTGGCGACGGCGCACGGGGTTTCTCGTCCGTTCAGGGGACAGCCAACCTCGCTTTCAGTTGCGGAAGGGTATCGCTCCGCTATCGAAGGATGAAGTGGAGTTTTGGGATTTCTGTCGGATGACGGATTTCTGCTGGACCAAAAAGCCGGACTGGTCCTGAGTGATATTTCGGGATGGAGTTTGGAACGGTGATGAATGTAGCCGGAGCATCCCGCTTCAGTAATTCCGGGAATAAGTTTTTGGCGTATCTGGAGTAGACCGTTATGCCGCCTATCTGGGCCGGTCGGCGCAGTTCAGTTCCTTGGTGCCCTTGGCCAGCGCTACGGGGGGATTCAATCTTACCGTGTGTCGACTTGTAGAAAAGAACGGAATGTAATAGGCGACTGTCCACAGTACCCCCTATTTTTGTTGGTTCCTTCATTGCACAAGCATCTCCATGTAGGGTTGCAGGATGCTTTGCACACGGCACACCCCGGCCGCCTTCCAGAGTTCGTCCATCGTGAAGCGCTTCGCCCGCCATCCTTCCCGCAGGGCCTCGGTGGCAACGTCCAGACCTATCTTGTTCCGATATTTGAAGCAATCGGCGACCGTCTTGGCGGAGGAGTAAATACGCACTTCTGTGCCTTCGATACGATGCGTTTCGATGCCATGCGTGAATGCCGCTCCCGTGCAATAGACAAAGCGAATGGGGAATTCCCTGTTCAGCGTCACCTTACGGTCGGGCCGCATCATCCAGGTCTCGTAAGGCATCTGGGTTCCGATCTCATGAAAGAAGAGGGCGGAGGTCAGGCAAATCACTCCGCCGGGATAGCGTTTAGTTGCCTGGACAAGAGCGTGATTCGCGCTGACTTCCGCATCGGGAAGCGCATAGAGTCCCCTTCCGACGCGCACGATCTCCCCTTCCGCGGCCATTCGGCGGAGCGTTGACCTCGGATCGGTTGCGTCTCGCACATCGCAGGCACGGAACACGGACCGGTTCCGCGCCGCTTCCAGGGCTTTTTCTCTGATCGTCTTCATCTTTCTTGGCTCATATTTAAGAATACAGACCACAATATTCTCTTTATTGAGCCATATTTGAGATGTCATTGTCAAGCCTGTTGCGCGATGCCCCGCCTTAGACCGTGGCTCCCGGGCGCAGATACAACAGGAGGCCTTATAGTAGGCGTACCTTCCCAGGTGCGCCAGGGAACAACTCCGCAGACCGTTCTATTGCACCATGGCGCACCAAGGAAGGTACGCCTACTATAAGGCATATTTTGATTTACGGCTGTGCCGCAAGCGGAATGGGGAATTCTAGGGACAGTATAGAATGGCACTAACTTAAGGCACAACTTATTCTATTTGATGGAGTTATGCCGTTTTACACCCTCTGTTGAGGCGTC
>JAKJCY010000197.1:0-3560 GCA_022706235.1 Candidatus Hydrogenedentota bacterium
TTACGATGAACGATTATGAGAGTTTAAGTCATACGAAGTGGGAATGCAAATATCACGTGGTGTTTATTCCCAAATGTCGCAGGAAAGTGCTCTATGACCAATTGCGGAAGCATCTTGGAGAAGTCTTTCACAAACTTGCGTTACAGAAAGAAAGTCGCATAGAAGAAGGCCTCTTGATGCCTGACCATGTTCATATGATGATTGTAATACCTCCGAAATATGCAGTCTCACAAGTCATTGGTTTTATCAAGGGCAAGAGTGCGATACATTTGGCCCGTGTGTATGGCGAGAAGAGGCGTAATTTTGTTGGGCAGCACTTCTGGGCGCGTGGTTATTTCGTGTCAACGGTGGGTAGGGACGAAACAGTGATTCGTGAATACATCTGGAAGCAAGAGGAAGAAGATAAGCGCCTAGACCAGTTGAATTTTTGAAGTCATCAGGTAAGCCACCAAACGGTGGCACTTGAAAGAGCAGGGCCGCGAAGCGACCCTGCAAGGCCGCTTTGAGCGGCTCACATCATAAAGCCCCCGGCTCTGCCGGGGGATACTTACTAAAACAAAAATAGATTAATCAAAGCACGGTTAATTTCTGAAAATATTCCTTTTCGCAACAGAAGATTATGGTGAATACTGTTTTGAAAACCCGAGAATGGACCGAGTACCCGATAAAGGAATTCCTGCCATGAAAAGTAACCCTGTTGTGTTCATGTTCTTTACGATATTTTCGTTCGCTGTTTCGGTATACGGCCAGGAAAATATCGCCCTGGGAAAGCCCTATACGCTCGAACCCGTTCCCGCGTATGAACATTGCACCGACCCGGATGACGGCAAGCAATTGACCGATGGCATTTACACGGAGGGCTATTTCTGGACTCAGAAAAGCACGGTTGGCTGGTCCAACACGTCGCCGGTTATCATCACGCTTGATCTCGGTGAAGTGAGGCCGATACGCGGTTTATCCTTCAACACGGCGGCGGGCGCCGCGGGCGTGGAATGGCCAACCGCTATTCGTGTGCTGTTGGCCGGGGAAGATCGTGCGTTCCATGCGGCCGGCGACCTCTGCGTCCTCGACCTTGTCCATGGTTCCTTGCCGCAAGAAGGCTACGGGCTGCACCGGTTCCGGACGGATGCGCTTCAGGCGCACGGCCGGTATGTGGCGGTGATTGTGGAATCCTCGCCTTTTACATTCGTGGATGAAATCGAGGTGTATGCCGGGGACCCGGCCTGGCTGGATACCCCCCTTGCCGGACCGGAGGTACGTGACATCAAGGCCTACCTGGCATCTCTTCGTGTTGGGGATTCCATAAAGAAACGGTTGATACATGATCTGCAGGCCATTCGGGAACTCCTGGCGGACCCCATTCCGGAAGCGGTACGCGCTGAAATTACGGCGTCGCTGGACGCATTGGCCTCCGAAACCGCCAGTACCGCTGTGGACGCGCCGGAGGATTTCCGGGCGGTATTACCCCTGAATGCCCTGCACGCGCGCATCCTGTCCCTGCAGGCGCAGGTCTGGCGCGCATCAGGCCTGCCTCCCGTCGTGGTGTGGCAGACGGACAGCCCGTGGGATCCCCTCTCTCATATCGGAGTACCCCCACAAAATGGAACTGCCGCCATTGATATGAAGATGATGGCGGGAGAATACCGTGCCGCCGCCTTTCAAATCAGCAATGCCGGTGATCAGGAGGCCGTTTTCCAACTTCGTGTTGACGGCCTGCCCCCGAACTGCGTTACCGTGCATGAGGTGGCGTGGACGGATACCTACCAGTTGCGCCCGGTAGCCGCAGCCCTGCCTGAAGCGTCACAGGAAGGCGATGCTTACCGTATAACCGCACCCAGCGGCCTTACGCGGCAGGTATGGTTCACTTTCCATCCTACCGATATGCCGGCCGGCAGGTATGAGGGCGCAATCACCCTGCTCAACGGCGAAATGAAATTTACCATTCCCGTGGCATTACAGATCTACCCTATGCATTTCCCGGATAAACCATCTCTTCATTGTGGCGGCTGGGATTATGTGAACAACGGCGGTTCCTATGGGATTACGGAGGCGAACCGTGGACTCTTTATCGAGCACCTGCGCTCCCATTTTGTGGATTCTACGTGGGCAACGAGCGGGGTTATTCCCTCCGCAACATTTACCGACGGGGTATACGCACCCGGCGATACAGCCTCCTTCGATGAATGGATTGCCCTCTGGCCTGATGCCGCACGGTACTGTATCTTCGCATCGGTGGGCGGCCAAATCGGCCCATATAAAATCGGCGATCCGGGATTTGATCCGGCGGTGCAGGCCTGGGCCCAATTTCTGGCCGCGCATGCCCGCGAAAAGGGCATAGCCCCGGAAAATATTTACCTGCTTCTCGTGGACGAACCTCACGACAATGCACAGGACGCTATTATCCTCGCATGGGCAAAAGCCATCCGTGCCGCAAACACAGGCCTGCAAATCTGGGAAGACCCGACCTACAGCGATATGACCCTGGCCAACCAGGACATGGTGGCCGCATGCCATGTTTTATGCCCGAACCGCCAGATATTCGAAAGCAAGGGGGAGTCCTACCAGGCCTATTTTGGGGCACGGCAACAGGAGGGCATCCGCCTGGAATTTTATTCCTGCAGCGGACCGGCCCGTCTGCTTGATCCCTACGCCTATTACCGCCTACAACCCTGGCTGTGCTGGAAATGGAATGCGGATGCGTCCTATTTCTGGGCTTTTGGTGATAATGGACGCTACCCTTGCTGGAACGAATACCTCGGCACCCGGAATGCTTATACGCCCCTTTTTATTGATGAGACGTCCATCACCGCAGCCAAGGAAATGGAGGCTATCCGCGAGGGAATTGAAGACTATGAATATCTTGTGATGCTGCGGGCCGCCATCACCGATGCGGAAGCCAAAGGCGTCACCGGCCCCGCGCTCGATCATGCACGGGAATTGATGGCCAACGCCGCCCCGCGTGTGCTCGAGACAGGCGCCGGTTCCATCATGTGGCGGACAGAACGGCCCCGAACCGAAGCAGACACCGTTCGTATCGAGATACTCGAAGCACTTACGGCCTTATGATAAATACGGCAGGCTTGCGTACTATCCGAATTTAAGGTCTTGTGTGTTGAACGGCCTACCGGTGCAAACAGCACTTACTTTCAGGAAGGGAAAACGAAATGCTGGAAAGTGCAGACCGTATACTTGCGCAAATTAGTGGTTGGATTTGGGGTCCCCCCTTGCTTATTCTTTTGCTGGGTACCCATGTGTTTCTTACGATACGGCTTCGTTTTATACAGCGATACCTGCCGAAAGCCATCCGACTTTCCTTCAGCCGTAACGCGGAAGGGGAAGGGGATGTCAGTCATTTCAGCGCTCTTACCGTGGCGCTGGCGGCTACCATTGGAACGGGAAATATCGTCGGCGTGGCAACCGCTGTCAGCCTGGGTGGTCCCGGTGCCGTGTTATGGATGTGGCTTACCGGCGTTTTTGGCATCGCCACCAAATATGCCGAAGCGGTGCTGTCGGTAAAATATCGGGTGGTAAATGAACGTGGCCAGATGGCCGGTGGCCCC
>JAKJCY010000197.1:3658-7782 GCA_022706235.1 Candidatus Hydrogenedentota bacterium
TATGTACGTGATTGCCCAGGGGCTCAAAATGCCCTGGCTGGGATTCCTGTTCGCTTTCTTTACCTCCGTGGCCGCGTTTGGCATTGGCAATATGGTGCAGGCTAATGCAGTGACTTCCCTGATAAAAGAAACACTGGAACATCAGATGGGAGCCAGTGCGGCAACGGTGGGGGCAAGTCCCTGGATCGCGGGGGCTGTCATGAGCACCCTTACCGCCCTGGTGCTCTTGGGCGGCATCAAATCCATTGGAAACACCTGTGCCAAGCTGGTGCCCCTCATGGCCGCATTTTACATCCTGGGATGCCTGGTGCTGCTTCTTATGCACGTTGGAACGCTACCTGACACAGTGGCGCTCATCATCAAGAGCGCCTTTACGGGTCAAGCGGCCGCAGGCGGATTTGTCGGTGCCGGCGTGATGGCCGCCATGCGTTATGGCGCCGCCCGAGGTCTTTTTTCCAATGAATCGGGATTGGGCAGTGCCCCCATTGTTGCCGCCGCCGCGCAGACCCGCAATCCGGTGCGCCAGGCGCTGGTGTCCGCCACAGGCACGTTTTGGGATACCGTGGTCATCTGCCTTCTCACAGGGCTTGTTGTGGTAAACTCGGGCAAGTGGATGGGGGCCCATGAAGCAGGTAAATTGACGCACATGGCCTTTCAGGACTTGGGCTGGTTCGGTCCCACGATACTGACCATCGGCCTGCTTACCTTTGTGTTTTCCACCATTCTGGGATGGTCCTATTACGGCGAAAAGGCGGTCGAATACATGCTGGGTACCCGTGCGATAGTGCCGTACCGGGTGCTCTGGGTTCTTGGGATCATGGTGGGTTCGGTCGTAAAACTGAATATCGTCTGGAATTTTGCCGATATCGCCAACGCCCTGATGGCGCTTCCCAACCTGTTCGCGCTGCTCGCCCTCAGCGGCATCATTGTCAGAGAAACAAAGCAGTATCTATGGGAAGAGCATTTGGACCAGGACATGCCTTCAGATTCACAATAGCACCAGAGAAGGGGAACGCACTTCTGCTGCAGGCGGAGTGAGGCGGCAGGTGTGCTACGACTCAATGCAGCCTGTCTGTGGTATGATTTCCCCAATACAAGCGGAGCCGGATAAATGGTACGTTTGGGAAAACATAACATTTTAGCCGAATGGAGGCAATGTTCATATTAACCTTTAAATGCTTCTCCTCGTCATTGCGAGCGAAGCGAGGCAATCTGAATTGTTGCTTAAACTTTGGAACATGAGATTGCTTCGCTTCGCTCGCAATGACGGAAACGTACATGTTATTTTAAATCCCAGTGTTACGCCATTCGGCTATAATTTTGCGGGATAACATACAACTAAAGCGATCAAGGGTATGCGAAATGCCGGGTAAAACACCTATGCGCGGGCGTCACCAGCCCGGCGGGCTTATTATTCTCTACGAGGATAAAGATATCCTGGTGGTGAACAAGGCGCCCGGCCTGCTTACCATGGGCACGGAAAAGGAAAGGGAACGTACGGCCTATTCCCGATTGATGGATTACGTCCGCAAGGGAAATGCGAAGTCGCGGCAACGCGTATTTATCGTGCATCGCCTGGACCGGGAAGTTTCCGGACTGCTTGTCTTTGCCAAAACGAATGAAGCAAAAATGACGCTACAGCGCCAGTGGAAAGAGGCGGAAAAGAAATACCTTGCTGTTGTTCATGGAAAAATGAAGGACGCTATGGGAACCATCACCTCCTATCTCGCGGAAAATGCCTCCCACGTGGTGTTCTCGGTTCCCGACAGACAAAAGGGAAAACTGGCACATACCGGATACCGTGTTTTAAAAGAGACGAAAACCAATTCTTTACTGGAAATCACCCTTATCACCGGCAGAAAGCACCAGATACGTGTGCATCTGGCAGAGACCGGGCACCCTGTCGTTGGAGACAAGAAATACGGGAGGCAGGATAAATCTTCCGGGCGTCTGGCGCTGCATGCCTGTTTACTCGCCTTTGATCATCCCTTCAGCGGAGAACGCGTAGCGTTTGAGGCCCCGGTTCCTGTGTATTTCAACAAATTGATGGGCGGGGAGAGACATCCGAAATCCTCCACAGGTTTGCAGGAATAGCAAATGAGAGAAGGATTGCATGGGCACGACAAGTCCTTTTATGATAGGTAGTGCGGTTTCGTATTCAGTGACAAGGGGTATCTTTTTTTTACTATCGAGATTCGATGCAATGTTCAAGATAGGTTGTCTAATTCTACTGGCCTGTCTGGCCGTGACCGGTTGCAGAACGATGCCCGTCCGTAACGTTCCGCTGGAGTCCTATGACCCGGACTACGGCTACCGATATCGTAACATTGCACCGGGAGAGAGCGATTCCGACAGCCTGCTGCTGATACTTACTTTCAGTGGCGGCGGCACCCGGGCGGCCGCCTTGTCCTACGGTGTTCTCTGCGTGCTGCGTGATACGACAATATTTTTAGACGGACAGACGCGCTCCCTACTTGACGAAACCGATGTGATTTCTTCGGTCTCCGGCGGGAGCCTTACCGCCGCCTATTATGGTCTCTTCGGCGACCGTATATTTCAGGAGTTTCAGGAGCGGGTTTTGTACCGGGACATCCAGGGAGGCCTGGTCCGAAGCCTGTTATCGCCCGGAAATTTTTTCCGTTTGCTGTCTCCTTTTTACGGGCGAACGGATTTGATGGCCGACAATTTTAACCAGCGCTTTTTTGATCACAAAACGTATGGGGACCTTCTGGAAAAGAACAGCCGTCCCTATATCATCATCAATACAACCGATATGAGCCGGGGCAGCCGCATCGGGTTTACCCAGGGACTGTTTGATCTGTTCTATTCAGACTTGAGCGCCTATCCCATAGGAAATGCTGTGGCGGCTTCCGCAGCCTTTCCGGGGCTCCTGGCGCCCACGACCCTCATTAACCATCCCAAGCCGGAAACGTTTATACCGCCGGAGTGGGTGACCCTGGAGCAATCCAGACCCGCCAGCATTATCCCTGACGATCCGACGTATTACCTCGACAAAGGGCACCCCTATATCCATGTGGTGGATGGCGGTGTATCGGACAATCTCGGCCTGCTGCCCATAATCATGGGAATGGACGGCCGTTTCTCGGACGACAAGATAGCCATGGCCGCCCCCGATAAAACACCCGATAAAATTATCATTATTACAGTTAATGCGGCGGGCAGTACAGAAGAAAGTTGGGACCTGAAGGCGGGATTGCCAGGGCTTGTGAACACGCTTCTGGCAGCGGGAACCACGCCGCTGGGCAACTTCTCTCAAGCCCAAATCGGGTATATGCGCCAGCAGATTGCCTATCACAACAACCTCCGTGAAATAAGGAAAGAGGTGGAGAAGCAGGCGACCGCGCAGGGCGTCACCATACATGTTCCCGCGCTTGAAACCAACGATTCGGATTACCATTTTATCGAGGTGTCTTTCGATCAACTGCCCTGCCGGGAAGAGCGGGAACAACTCTCTCAAATTCCCACCAATTTCCGCCTGCCCAGAAAGGAGGTTGACCGTATCTGTGGCGCGGCAAAAACCATTCTGGAAAACAATCCGGATTTTCAGGCGTTGCTCGACACGCTGCAGCCAACTGAGAGTGACGGACCTTAACATGCTTTGCTGCTATTGCCTTGGCACAGAAGACCGGATGAAGTTGTCGTGCGTGTTGTATAGGTCCTATAAGTCCTATAGGTCCTATGCGTTATGCGGGTTTCCGCACAAACGGCGCGGGACTTGAACGGCCGCCGGTTCCAAAGGATATTTACGAAAATTCCCATGCAGTGGACTAAACAACAAATGTAACCGTTACCCATACTTGGAAAGGAAGATCAGGAATGGACTCCAGAACACGCGTCGGAACGTCGTTGTCACACCAGGAACCCGACCGTGTCCCAATAGACTACTGGGCTTCCTCGGAAGTTACCGTGCGACTGTTGAAGCACTATGGATTCTCTTCAAAAGAGGAACTGCTCCGTCATTTCGAAGTAGATTTCCGCTACATAGACGGGCCGGTCTATATTGGTCCTGAACTGGGTTTACGGGATGACGGCACGAAAGAAGACCATTTCGGTGTGCCCCGCCGGCACGTTTCCTATGGTGCCGGGGAGCAATCCGGTACTTA
>JAKJCY010000198.1 GCA_022706235.1 Candidatus Hydrogenedentota bacterium
CCATTTCAAGTTCTTCCTTGCCGGATTCGTATTCCTCCACGGAAATATTTCCAATGACGGTTACGCGCAACCGGGTGCCCGTGCTGATGAAAGAAACGCCTGTACCCTGTTGCGTTGTTTCTGGAACGGACTCTGATTTCCATTTTTTGGCGGGGCGGCCGCCGGACCACATGGTAATGACATATACGGTTTTCATCGGGAGCATCCTTGACACGCCGGGAGCTGCGCCGCAGCCGCGTCCACGACCTGGTCGGGGGTAATATCGCGCATACACCGGTGATGGCCGAGGGGGCAGACCGGTTTCTGGCACGGGCTGCATTCCAGGTCCACCCGCAACACAACGCCGGTTTCGTAAGGACCCCGGGTATGGGCCGGCGAAGTCGGCCCCATAATGCATACCACCGGTTTTTTGAACGCGACAGCGATATGCCGCGGCCCGCTGTCGTTGCATATGAGCAGGTCGCAGTGCGCGATAAGCGCCTTCATGGCGCCGATACTTTCCATTTCCTGGGGCAATTCGACAAAGGGCACGCGGGCCTGGCGCTGCACGGCGTCGCGCGTATCCCCTTCTTCCGGCCCCGTCAACAGGAGGCAACGCGCTCCGTATCTTTCAGTCAGCCGGTCCGCGACTTCGGCATAGGCCTCCGGCATCCATCGTTTGCTGGGACCAAAGGCGGCTCCCGGCGCAAAAGCGACCAGGGGCCCCTCCCCCGCAAGCAGGGAAGCCGCCCGCACGGCAAGGTCCTCCCGCAGGCCCAGTTCCGGACCGGCACCGTCATCCCCGGCACCCACGGCCCGGACCAGTTCCAGGTATTCATCCACCATGTATAGGGGGGAGATATGGCCGCCCTCCATGTGCGGGGCAGGCGCCTGGGTCAGCAGGGGCGCGCGACCGTCACGGGCATAGCCGATGCGCTGTTTACTCCCGATGAATCTGGCCAGCAGTGCGGACCGGAAGGAGTGCGGAAAGACCACGGTAAGGTCACCGGCAATCGGGGACAACTGTTTGGCCTGGCGCATGAGCGGGAGCAACGAGGACTTCGGCAACAGCCGGTACAGGCCGTCTATCCAGGGCAAGTCCTCAAGTAAATCGCAACAGGCCGGATTGGCGGCCACCGTAAGCCGGGCCGCCGGAAAATTTAGGCGCAGGGCACGCAGCGCGGGCGTACACATGACGGTATCCCCCAGCCAGTTCGGCGCCAGGGCCAAAATATGCCTTACTTCACTCATGCCCATCTTTGTAATCACCTGCTATGGGGTTGGGGGCGCACCGGACGCGCTGTCCTCCGCGCGTGTTTCCGAAGGGTCAGCGCAGGGCTGCTTGCAGGACACGGCTTCTCCTGAAGAAGGCTGTGCCGCCATCGTTTCCCCTTCTGTTGTCGCCCCGGGCGGCAAGGAAACATTCTCCGCCGCCGCGCTTTCCTGTTGCGCTTCGGAAAGGGCTTTAAGGCGTTCCGCTTCCGCCCGTGCACGGGCCTCCGCTTCGACCCTCGCCACGGCAAGGGCCAGCGCCTCCGCTTCCGCCCGTGCCTTGGCTTCGGCACGCGCTTTCGCTTCGGTTTTTCGGGCATCCTCCACCAAGGGCCGCCAAGCCGCTTCCGTATCTTCGAGATAGGCCATCAGACCCAAAAAGACGGTCTGCCGGCTGAACTGTTCACGTACGCGGAAGGTTTCCCTCCAGGTATTGCGCCGTACGATCCCAAAAAAGGCCGGGCGCTGCCGCATGTATTCCTCCACGGCGGCCTGGAGATTCCCCCGGCCATAGCGCCAGACGAAATCGGCCGGGTCACATTCCTTGACGTATATATTCCAAATTTCTGCTGGTTCCATGAGGATATTGTAGCAAAACCCAGGCGGGAATTCAGCATATGTTTTTTTTCGAGGGGGAATCTCCTTCGACTTCAGGGAATATCCCGGGTGCCCCGTGCCCGGGTTGCGCGCCGGCAAGCGCCTGATATACCATAGGTCCGCAGCGGGAGGCACTCCCCGGAAAGCACCTATGGAAGCCAATACACCAGATACGGACAGCGGGAAAAAACATTCCCGCGGGAAAGCGGGATGCGCCATGGCGTTATCCTTGATACTGCCATGCCTATTGTATGCCGCCATTGTCGTCAGCGCGGGAGACCGTCTGTTCCCCTGTTATAAAATACCGCCAGGCCGCGAACACCGTGCCGCGCTGGCTATTCGCGACGATGTCATCCCCTTTTTTAAATGGGGCACCCTGTTGTTCACCAAGAGGCATCTCCGGAAGTTTTACGGGGCGTCCTGGTATTTCACGCAAGCCCGGCGCGGAGACGGCGAGGCGGAATTTGTCGCCGCCCTGACAGAAGCGCTTGAACATTACCCCGCCGTGGACCTATACCTGCTTGCCCATACGAACAAGTACATCACGTGGGTGGAACCACTTCCCGAAACGCTGCGCCGCCGCCTCCGGTTTGTCTACAATACGGGCTGCCACAATAAGGGACAGGGAGAAGACTGGCTGGCCCTGGGCGCGGATGCATATATCGGCCATCCCGGCGAAAGTCAGTCACCTTTTTTCTATTTCTTTCTGTTGAGGCACTGGCTCCACGGGGCCACCCTGGCCGAAGCGATGGAAACCGGCAACCGGGGCATGGAAACCAAATTCCGCCAGGTGGAACGATTCAGCGGCGGCCGTTATGACGCTGGGCAGGCCCTGCGGGAAAGCGTGGCCTCCTGCCTGGGCAACGACCGGTTGCGGCTGGAGGACCTCCCATGATACGGAACTACGGCCGTTTTCTGCTCGCGCCCGCCGCGCTGTTCTTCCAGGTAGTCCCGGCACTGTTCCTGTATTTCGTCCCCGGCCTCGTCTATGCGGCGGGTCATACTGTCGTCGAGACCCGGGCATGGACCGGTTCCATCACCGGCCTGGCCTGCCTCGCCCTGGCGGGGCTGGTGTTGGCAAGCGCGGCTTCGTACCGGCTGCTGACCCATTCCCGCGCCGTCATCGCCTGGCCGATGATCCTCTTCTTTTGCGTGCCGTCCTGGCTGCTTTCGGTATTCTACCTGCATGCCGTCCTCATTTTCCTCGCATGGGTATGACGAACACAGAGCCCGCGTGTCGTTTTCTTAGCGGCGTTTTCGAACA
Organism: Candidatus Hydrogenedentota bacterium; assembly: GCA_022706235.1. GTDB lineage: Bacteria > Hydrogenedentota > Hydrogenedentia > Hydrogenedentales > CAITNO01 > JAAYBJ01. The sequence continues at coordinate 3,113 of JAKJCY010000198.1, forward strand.
TCGGAAGCGCCTGTTTCGGGGAGCGCCCTATGAACCATCGTGAACGCGTCAAGGCCATATTAAACTATGAGCGCTACGACCGCATGCCGGTCGTCCATTTCGGATATTGGTCGGATACCTTGCATAAATGGGTGCGCGAGGGCCACCTGTGCCCGGAAGATATCGAAGGATACGGCGACGGCAATCAGACGGACCATCGCCTGGACCAAAAGATAGGCTGGGACTTCAATTGGGCGGGTTTTTTCTCTCCCAACAGCGGTCTGTTCCCTTGTTTTGAGCGTAAAGTCCTTGAACTGCTGCCGGACGGCAGACAGAAAGCGCTCAACCCCGAGGGGGTGGTGGTGTTGGAAAAGCCCGGCACAACCTCGATTCCCTCCGAGGTAGACCATCTGCTGAAAACACGCGCCGACTGGGAAGAACACTACCGGCACCGCCTGCAATGGGACCCCGCCCGCGTTTTGGAAGCACCGGTACACGCGGACGACCTGCAGGTGCCCTTTGGTAGGGGCGGCCTCGAATACCTGCGGCGGGAAGACCGGGCCCGGCCCTGCGGTCTGTATTGTGGCAGCCTGTTCGGCATCATTCGCAACATCCTGGGCGTGACCGGTATTTCCTACCTGTATGCCGAAGACCCGGACCTGTACGAGGAAATCATCAACACCGTCGGCGAACTGGTATACCGGTGTACCGCCTTTGTCCTCGAGCGGGTGGACACGTTCGACTTCGGCCATTTCTGGGAGGACATCTGTTTTAAAAACGGTCCTCTGGTAATTCCGTCGGTATTCGATGCCCTTGTCGGCCCCCATTACAACCGTATCACCGGGCTGTTTGCCCGGCACGGTATTACGCTGGTCTCCCTGGACTGCGATGGCTGCATCGACGCCCTGATTCCCACGTGGCTTCACAACGGCGTGAATACCATGTTTCCCATTGAGGTGGGCACCTGGCAGGCGAGTATCGCGCCGTGGCGACAACGGTACGGCCGGGCCCTGCGCGGGGTTGGTGGCATGAACAAGAACGTCTTTGCCCGTGATTTCGCGGCGGTGGACGTGGAAATCGAGCGGCTCAAGGCGCTGGTCGACCTCGGGGGTTACATCCCCTGCCCCGACCATCGAATCGCCCCGGATGCCAACTGGGATACGGTCCGCTATTATTGTGATCGTATGCGGGAGGTCATGAACGAGGGATAACACAGCGACAAGGAATGGGGCCTGAACTATTATTATGCGGACAGCGGGCGCACCTTTCCTTGGTGCGCCATACGGTGTAATCTCCAGCACTTGTGGCATTTTGGCGCACCTGGGAAGGTACGCCTACTAAAGCGTAAAAGCACGGTCTTGTTGTGGTGGCTAAGGCTGTCCGTATGATTTTTACAGCCTACGGCCACGTGTTGGCACGGGACCCGCCTTTCCCTGTATACTGGGAAGTTACCACCCTGCCGGGCAGCACGGGCACGTTTAAACACGCCGGGACTGACGTGACCCGGTCCGTTTACCAAGGAGCGTCTATGACTACTGAATTGACCGCCGACCACCGTTACTGGAGAAGGCGCATTCTCATTTCCACGTATATGGGCTACGTCGGGTTTTATTTCACTCGCAAGGTGTTTACGCTCTGCAAGATACCCATCGTGGAAGAGTTGGGCTGGGAACTGGGGGACACGGCCCACATCTGGACGGCTTTTCTTATTGCCTACATGATCGGCCAGTTTCTCAGCAGTTACACGGGACGCCGCTGGGGGCCGCGTGTGCTGCTCCTGGGCGGGCTGGGCCTATCCATCGTCTGCAGCATCATTTTCGGCTTCACCAATTCCTATGCCACGTTCCTGGTATTCATGGCGTTTAACGGACTGTTCCAGGCGGCGGGTTGGCCCGCCTGCGTAGGTGCGGTATCAGAATGGCTGCGCGTGCACGAGCGGGGTCGTATCATCGGCATCTGGACCACCAATCATATTCTGGGCAGCATGCTGGTGAAAACGCTGACCGGCATGTTTTTAGGCATGGGCGGACTCTTCCTGGGGCTTGCCGGGTGGCGGTGGGCTTTTTTCGGCTGCACCCTCATCGCCTTCGGATTGTGGTGGCTGATTTACTTCTGGCAACGGAACAAGCCGGAAAATGTGGGCCTGACGCCGCTGGTGTCCCACGAGGAAACGGAACAGCAGTCCATTGAAGCCTCCAAGGAAGAACACGTCGCCTTTGCCGACTATATCCGCCTCGCCGTTCATCCCATGGTACTGACGATGGGCGCGGCGTATTTTTGCGTGAAATTTCTGCGTTATGCCCTCGATTCGTGGCTGCCGGCATTCCTCGCCCTTCAGGGGCTGAATACCGCCCGGGCCAGCTGGTACTCCCAAGGCTTTGATATCGCGGGCATGGGCGGCACCATTGTGGCCGGTTACCTGCTGGACAAGTGGTTTCGCGGCAACTGGGCCGCCCTGTGCCTCGTCATGGGATTCGGCACCATTCTCGGTTATCTTTCCGTGATGTATCTCGGCACATCGCCCTTCACCATCGCACTGTGTTATTGCCTCGTGGGCTTCATGCTTTACGGCCCCGATATGCTGTTGAGCAGCGCGGGCGCGGTGGAAATCGCCGGCGCCAGAAACGGCGTCGCCATCGCGGGCATCGTCAACGGGCTGGGCAGTATCGGACCGGTGGTACAGGAAGAAGTCATCGGCTTGTTAATCCGGGGGGATGCAGACCGCGGCATTGCCAACACGAACCTGCTTACCTTGGGTACCAGCATTCTCATGACCCTGCTGCTGATTCCGCTGTTGTTCCGCCTGAATCGCGCCCGGCGCGACAATGATATCGGGCAATCAACAGGCTGATTCCCATAGTAAAAATTCCCGAAATTCTGCAAAATTTCGGAGAAGCCTTACTTAACTATGTAATAAATGCCCCTAAATCTTCAGATTGACATCGCATTAATCATAGTTAAGTAAGGTGTCCCCGGAATTTCAAATGTACCCGCTTATTAACCTCCGCACACTCATCAAAGTCCCCCCTTGAGGGGGGTGGCGCGGAGTGCCGGGGGATGTATCTTCCTAGGGGAAGAATTCCACTATGTTTTGTAGCCTTCAATTATTTTAGTGGCACACTGATATTTCTCGAGACGCTGATAATCACGGTCCGTTGGATTGGAAATCCGCGAAAGGTCGCTGTTGTCCTCAATATCTGCAAGTTTAACACGACGCCCAATTGTATTTGCGGCTGCGCGCGACACGAAATCATTGTATGACTCGTCAGAGCGTTTGGTCAAAGAATCTATCGCCTCTACAATCACATCAGAAAAACCTTTGGCACGAAGTTTTTTAAGCGTCCAATGCGAATCCTCCACAACATCATGCAGTACAGCGACAATCCTGTCATCCATTTCCGACATTTTCAGCATCACCCGAAGGGGGTGCAAAACATAGGGTTCGCCCGCTTTATCCACCTGGCCTTTATGTGCTAAAGCGGCAATCATAATTGCTTTTTCTAAAGTTGCCATTGGCCTTTCCCTGCATTTTATTGTTTATAGTTTTATTCCGGCGAATTCCGATGAATTCCGGGAATAATCCCCTGGCTGAACCAATCGCTAATTATCGTGGCGCACACCTCCGGCTGCTCCTGGGGAATGAAATGGCTGGTGTTCGGCAATTCCATAAGGGTGGCCTGTTGCAGGCGGCGGCTTTGGCCGCGCACGTGCTCCAGCATGTAACTCTCAGCACCGGTAATGGCCAGAACGGGAACGGTGATTTCGTGGAGACGCTCATAGAGCGGCACCATCCCCCCCGATTCATAGACCCGCGCCTCGGCCTCACCCTGGCATTTCAAGTGCAGCCGCCCGGCTGCATCCCGGGAAAAGCCGTGGGTAAGATACGCGTCCAGTACTTCCGGATGCCAAAGGTTCATGGGCGGCTTGCCGCCGAACCGCTGGCGCGCCGCGTCTTCCGATTCAAAAACATGCCGCCGTTTGCGCGATAACTCCGCAAGCCATTTCGCCGAAGGGTAAAACGATGGCGGCGCGATGATGGCATCTATCAGCACAAGGCGGGAAAAACGGTCGGGGTCCATCAGCGCCGCATGGGCCAGGGTGGACGCGCCGCCGCTGTGGCCGACCGCCCGGACCTCCGTATTCAGGCCCAGCGCGTCCAGCACACCCAACAGGTCTTCTGAAAAACCGTCCCAGGCATACGCGCCCGGATGCATGGGGGCATCGGAATCCCCGTGTCCGCGGGCATCCCATGCAAGGATACGGTTCTTCAGGGCCAACCGCCGGATTACGGGATCCCAGGCGCGCCCGCATAGCCCCGCACAATGGCAGAAAAAAATCGGCGGTTCCTCCCCCGCGTACTCCCACACCGCAAGGGTGATGGCGCCGAGGTCTATGGACTGCATAACCGGCTCAATGTTTCGCATAGGTGTTTCCAGGATGGTTCTTATTGCGGGGCATACTTGTTTTTCGGCATCCGCCCGACTTGCGGGAAGACGTTGGGCGCTTGGTTCCGGGATTGCCGTATCACAGATAAAGAAGTCAAATCGTAACTGTCCAGCAGGCCTCGTTCCCAAGTGCAACTCTTGTCATTACCTATATCTTTCCGTTCAGGATGGGGTATTGAGATGCCGACGTATGTATTCAGAATCCCAACGGGATTCCATATCATAGCCCAGCGGTTGC
>JAKJCY010000199.1:0-766 GCA_022706235.1 Candidatus Hydrogenedentota bacterium
CTTCACGAATTTGACCTCGCCCTGCAGCAGTACCGCGCCCCCTATCGGAACTACAGCCCCGGCATGGCACGATGGACTACCTTGGACCCGGCAGGCATGGTGGATGGGCCGAATAGGTATGCCTATGTCGGGGGGCGCCCAGTAATTTTACTTGATGTTTTTGGCTTAGAAAGTAGTGAATGTCCTGATTGTTTGCCGTTGAACGTAATTGTCCATGAAAATTGTACTTATGCCTTGGCGACGGGAGTGGCGTGTGCAATTGCCAGTGGATACTGTGCTAAATGCTTGTTCGCATGTGCATTTGCACCTTTGACTTGTACTGTCTGTTTGCCAATATGTCTGGGTGCCGCTGGAGTGTGTGCCATGTGGAAGGTTGAGCAGCGTCGTTGTAAACGTTCTCTTGGGGAGTTAAGGGCGTGTAAACAAAAACGCAAGCAGAACTGTTGCGATCAATAGGTTTTCGTATGCATTTTATTGTGATAACACTACTTGTTTGCATTGGTATGCTAATGTTATGTCAAATAATTAAAATAATATATATAAATAATAAAATATATATTGATCGAGTGTGTTATACAATCTCACTTGCGATGTCAGTTATATTATTAGTATATTATCTAATGTTTAGATAAGTCATGTAGCAATTTTGTGTTAATGGGGACAGTCGCCTATTAAATCCTATTTTCATGGTACCACGAAAGCGGGGGACAGGTACCGATACGCTTTTCCGGGCGAATGGTAACCGCTGTTGGCCTTTGGGGCGTAT
>JAKJCY010000199.1:776-7716 GCA_022706235.1 Candidatus Hydrogenedentota bacterium
CGCCTTGCCAAGCCCCGTAAGGTCAAGCCAGGGCCTAAACACACGCTGTAAATCGGCGATGCCTGCCGAACCCAGTTGCAGCATCTTCCTTTTGAGTTGGTTGCTTTTTTGTTGCATACGATTCTCCTTTTGTATGATTGATAAACAAGTATATATACTTGTTTATCAAACGTAGTATAATACCGTAAAAGGAGACAGAAAATTGCTGGAAGACAAAAAAAAGATTGAGGAACTACGCAAGCGGTATGAAAGATTGGCGTCGCAGCTGGCAAAACTCGACCTTATCGTTCAAGGTACCATCACCGAGCGCACCATAACGAAGAAAGACCCCCGGAATCCCGCCGCAACGCGAACCATTGGCCCCTACTACCAGTGGACATTCAAACGCAGGGGAAAAACGGTCACCGTAAACCTTTCTGCATCCCAAGTGAAACCGTTTCAGAAGGCCATTGATATCAACCGAAAAGCCGAGAACCTATTGAGTAAAATGCGGGAACTATCCCGGAAGATTCTTGACGCCTCAACAGAGGGTGTAAAACGGCATAACTCCATCAAATAGAATAAGTTGTGCCTTAAGTTAGTGCCATTCGGGACAGACTACGAAATAAAGCGTATTTATGCATCAGTTTTGGAAAAGAGAACGGCTAACTGGGGACAGTCATCTATTAAGTCGTATTTGCCCGTACCACGAAAGCGGGGGACAGGTACCGATACGCTTTTCCGGGCGAATGGTAACCGCTGTTGGCCTTTGGGGCGTATCGTTACCAATCCCCGTTTTTGTTCAGCCTTCTTCGTCTTTTTGGGGTTGACGGATTGCAGCGCTTAGCGTATACTACCAGGGAAAAGGGGTAGGTGTATAGAGTATGACCACATTGCAGTACATACGGCGTTGGCTGGCTTACATGGATGACGTGGTAGGGGTATTGCTTGGTGCGGATACATCCCCCGGTGCTAACGCACCACCCCCTTCAAAGGGGGGCTTTTACAGGTGCTGTGGCAGTCTTGATACAAGGGGTATGGCGCATTGCAACAAGACGTTATTGAACGCTAAAATACCGTATCAAACGTCAAAGACGGGCAAGAAGAAATCCCCCTTTGAAGGGGGTGGCGCGAAGCGACGGGGGATGTACGCTTATGGACCCGCCACCCCAACACCATGGACCAAGCCATCCGGATTATATTTTTTCTCTGGAAGTCCTAAAATATGTGCGCAACCGGGGGACGCGATATACTCCAGGCTTGTACGCCGGAGCGAATGGGCTGGGGACAGTCCGCCGCTTCCTATGACGGTGGACTACGGCGGGGACGGGAAACTGCGCACGCGGACCACAGTGTCCGAGACGCGGACCTACCGCTATGACCGGGGCTGGAACGCGGTCAACGAAGAGGTCAGCGGCGCCACGGCCGTGAGCAATATCTTCGAACCGGGCGCACAGGTGGGGGCCATCCTGGCGCAGACCTTCGTTACCCTGGCGTCGGGCACGCCCGTCTATGCCTATCACGACCACCTGGCCACGGTACGGCAATGGCGCTATCCCAACAAAAACCGTGCTCGGGCGAATGAATACGATCCCTACGGCAATTTCTACAGCTATTCCGGCTATATGCCCATGCCGCGCATCTACGCGCTTCACGAATTTGACCTCGCCCTGCAGCAGTACCGCGCCCCCTATCGGAACTACAGCCCCGGCATGGCACGATGGACTACCTTGGACCCGGCAGGCATGGTGGATGGGCCGAATAGGTATGCCTATGTCGGGGGGCGCCCAGTAATTTTACTTGATGTTTTTGGCTTAGAAAGTAGTGAATGTCCTGATTGTTTGCCGTTGAACGTAATTGTCCATGAAAATTGTACTTATGCCTTGGCGACGGGAGTGGCGTGTGCAATTGCCAGTGGATACTGTGCTAAATGCTTGTTCGCATGTGCATTTGCACCTTTGACTTGTACTGTCTGTTTGCCAATATGTCTGGGTGCCGCTGGAGTGTGTGCCATGTGGAAGGTTGAGCAGCGTCGTTGTAAACGTTCTCTTGGGGAGTTAAGGGCGTGTAAACAAAAACGCAAGCAGAACTGTTGCGATCAATAGGTTTTCGTATGCATTTTATTGTGATAACACTACTTGTTTGCATTGGTATGCTAATGTTATGTCAAATAATTAAAATAATATATATAAATAATAAAATATATATTGATCGAGTGTGTTATACAATCTCACTTGCGATGTCAGTTATATTATTAGTATATTATCTAATGTTTAGATAAGTCATGTAGCAATTTTGTGTTAATGGGGACAGTCGCCTATTAAATCCTATTTTCATGGTACCACGAAAGCGGGGGACAGGTACCGATACGCTTTTCCGGGCGAATGGTAACCGCTGTTGGCCTTTGGGGCGTATCGTTACCAATCCCCGTTTTTGTTCAGCCTTCTTCGTCTTTTTGGGGTTGACGGATTGCAGCGCTTAGCGTATACTACCAGGGAAAAGGGGTAGGTGTATAGAGTATGACCACATTGCAGTACATACGGCGTTGGCTGGCTTACATGGATGACGTGGTAGGGGTATTGCTTGGTGCGGATACATCCCCCGGTGCTAACGCACCACCCCCTTCAAAGGGGGACTTTTACAGGTGCTGTGGCAGTCTTGATACAAGGGGTATGGCGCATTGCAACAAGACGTTATTGAACGCTAAAATACCGTATCAAACGTCAAAGACGGGCAAGAAGAAATCCCCCTTTGAAGGGGGTGGCGCGAAGCGACGGGGGATGTACGCTTATGGACCCGCCACCCCAACACCATGGACCAAGCCATCCGGATTATATTTTTTCTCTGGAAGTCCTAAAATATGTGCGCAACCGGGGGACGCGATATATTCCAGGCTTGTACGCCGGAGCGAATGGGCTGGGGACAGTCCGCCGCTTCCTATGACGGTGGACTACGGCGGGGACGGTAAATTGCGCACACGCACCACTGCGTCGGAGACGCGCACCTACCGCTATGACCGGGGTTGGAACGCGGTCAACGAAGAGGTCAGCGGCGCCACGGCCGTGAGCAATATCTTCGAACCGGGCGCACAGGTGGGGGCCATCCTGGCGCAGACCTTCGTTACCCTGGCGTCGGGCACGCCCGTCTATGCCTATCACGACCACCTGGCCACGGTACGGCAATGGCGCTATCCCAACAAAAACCGTGCTCGGGCCAATGAATACGATCCCTACGGCAATTTCTACAGCTATTCCGGCTATATGCCCATGCCGCGCATCTACGCGCTTCACGAATTTGACCTCGCCCTGCAGCAGTACCGCGCCCCCTATCGGAACTACAGCCCCGGCATGGCACGATGGACCACGTTGGATCCCATGGGTATGGTGAATGGGCCGAATATGTATGCGTATGTCAATGACCTTCCAATAAACAGATTTGACTTGATGGGCCTCACTTTGCGGGCGGATGATATCCCTCACGTGAACCCATGGGTGGGCGCGATACGGATGATGAATGTGGATGCATGGCTGCAGCAAAAAAATACTAATTATGCGTCTAAGCGGAAGTATTAATCAGGCACAAAGAATAAAAAAGATAAAATGCGACATTGTACAGCGTCCTGTGAACTTCGGAAGGACAAGGGGGCGGTCTGTGCCGGCTTGGCTGGCAACATGCGCGAATGGCTAGGCATGATCTTACCAAAATGCTTTCAAGGTAAATAAGGTCTCGGATGGAGATCTGTGGGACCTGGTTTCGAATCATCTTGGACGGTTCTGTGCCAAATATGCTCCTGCGACAAGTTGTGATGTCTGCTGCAGAATGCAATGGAATGTGAGGACAAAATAGAGCAACATGTTTTATAGATCTATTATATTACTATTAGTGTTAGTTATTGCCGCGAGTTGCCGCAATGATAAACGAGCCGATAAAGGTTTGGAGTGCCTTGAATTAATTAACTCGTGCCCGTGCCGAAGTTTTACTACACAAACTGACTGTGCCTTAGGGGCGAGTGAAGTCACCCTGGATGATACCACTATTATACAGATAGCCAGTGATTGCACTTCAGGCTCTTCTTTTTGTTACTCGATCGAACGCAAAATGCAAAATGGAACAAAGAAGTGGTCAATACCGCTCTGCAGGGCTTCACTTCCCGTCAAGATTTTCTTGAGTAACCTAAAAAGCGAGAAAGCGGTCTTGGCCGAGTTGTGTTTTCCAATCAGCACAGAAGAAACGTATATTCACCTTCTGCAGGATTCACGGGCATCAAGCACCTATATGTTTTCTCCAGAAAGAGGCGTCCTGATGGAGCATCAGCCGGAGTATCAAACGAGCTATGCATATTTTGTTGTTGGTTACAATGGCGAATTGAATATGCGGCGTATTCCTTCTGCTAAGTGGTGCTGGCGTAACATGTCGACCGGTTTGAAATATGTGTGGGGACATGGAGTCCGTTTTAGAATGAATGCCGACTATTCTGCAATGGCGCCCACGCTCCGACAGGTTCTCATTGATACACCCGATGCGGCATTCCTTCTCGCGCTTGATACTGAAGGCAAGGAACACTTTAAAGTTATTATCAAAGGTGATGAACTTGTGCACATTTCCAATATATTCCTGCTGGATCAAGACTCGCCAATCATAATCGGAACATTTACCGGGTCGTTAGAGATCAATAGTGAAAACGTACATGAAAGTGGAGGTGGCGGCGAATACATCTTTATTGCTACTATTGCTGAGAATGAACTGAAATGGAGTCGTATAATTGGCCCCGTTCAGACCCTAAGCGAGGGCGGAATTGCTTCTGATTTGGTTGACGACGGCACTATAGTGATAGTGGCAACGTGCGCAAGAACAAGTGGATTCTGGGAAAAAGGCAATAGAATGTGCACGTTCCGCGGGAAAGGCCTCATAGGGATGGCCATAGATGCCTCGGGGTCACTCCTGTGGGCTGAACCGATTGGACGTGGAATGGTATGGCCGCTAACTGCGCTAGTCCTTGCATCTGACCTTTACATTGTTGGTTTCTCAAAGTTTGGCTTTGAATGCGGCACATCCACAGCGGTACCAGACCAGACGATGTTTAGTCTTCTCGTAAGACATAGCGCCATCAAGTAATTCTGGGAATTCTGGGGGTAATTAAGTGCCATTCGGGACAGTCCCGTCTTGTCCGCTGGGGCGGACTCGCTTGCGACAGTCCCCTTTTCCTCGGACTACGGCTATGACACGGAAACCCGGCTGAGGTCCATCCAGCAAAAGGACGCCGTAACAGAGGCGGTGTTGTTCGGCTTAATCTATAGGGTAATTCAGGGACATGACTTAAGGCATAAGCATACCGAGGTCGGGCACGAACATAGATTTTTTTTCATGTACCACGAAAGCCGATACAGGTACCAGTGCGTCAGCGTGGGAAGGCTTTTTATTGTGCCCTTCAGAAGGCGCTTTTGCCAGTCTTTGTGTATTCCTGGCAAATAGCACAATAGAGTGATACTTCTTCCGACCGTACTTGGCACTTACCGTAAAATGCCTTTTCTGTTTGTAAAAGCCGCATCACAATGCGGGAAAATGGTTGTGCGGATGCCCTACATCCGCACGTAAGGAATGGCACGTACCGTAGAAGCGGCATCCTGCCGCTTCCAACTTAACTTCAGACTTCCTGACCTCGACGGGGTTTGATAATGATACTTCGGAATCCAGTCTGGCACTTCTTTGAAGACCTCTTCGTATAAGCCGCAGGAAAGGGACAGACAACGAAATAGCCAATGTTAGCAAAGTACCTGTATCCTTGGGTTACTCATGGCTATTTCGTCATCAGTCCCTTTTTGCTCCTTTTTTTTGTCTGTTACGAGTGCCATACGCAATTCAGACGAGGTCAGGAAGTCGGAACTTGGGCCAGCACGGGCTTCTTGATGTAAAGCCGCAGTACGCCGCTTGTACGGTCCGTATGCCTATTGGCTTCATTCCAACCATTCGCTTGCTTACGTGCGGATTTAAGGCCTCCGGTGCCAGTGGTAATAGTTGTCGGAAATGTGCTATTCTCGACGCCGTTGTCCTGTGAAGATGTTCGAGAGTGAGGCGAAAGAAAGCGTTGTTTTCCCGGCAGGATTCTTGATGGTTGGAATCCGGGGCCGCCGGGACATGAGAGCCTTATTGACTGTGTTTTTGTATCATGGACCTTGGGATAGGGTGTTTATGAAGAACAATCGCTTTTCTTTCTCTTGCTGCTGCGATAGGGTGGAAGGTCATTCCGGGGGCGCTTGGCTGTGGCTGCTGTTTCCCCTGTTATTATTTTCGGGGGCCGCTTTTGTTGAATCCGTTCCCGGACAGGAAGGGGCTGCCTCTTTCACGGGAACGGCTGCTTTGAGGCCGGGCGCAGGCTCGGGCATCCAGCAATCTTTGACCTCTTCTTTCCAATTGCCTTACAGGTTTCAGGAACACCTGGAGGAGGTCGTTTCTTCTGAACTGGGGCCCGTGGCCGTCGGCAGTTCCACGGTGCAGGTGTGGCCGCCGCCCGATTCGGCCTCGCCGCGGGACGTCGGGCCCGCCGAAGGCGTTACTGTGACAGACGGCCTGCTGCGGCTGGATACGGACCGTGGCGGGGTTGTTATACTGACAGAGGAACTGGGAATTTATACCGCCGATACCGCCTCCGTCGCGCTGGAATTGAAGGTCACGGGAAACGCCAGCCTGCGGCTGTCATGGCGGTTCAGGACCTTCCCGTGGGGAGAGGATATCCAAGAACTTGCCGGTTCCTTCATTGATTTTCCCGTACTTCCGGACGGGGCTATGCATATCTATGATGTGCGGGTGGACAACGTGGGTGCCTGGCGGGAAAACCGTATCATCGATGGTTTACAGATTCACTGCAATGAGGCGGGTTCCGTGGCCATTGCCCGCGTGGAAATCCGCAACCGTTCCGAGGTTTTCGCCCAGGAAGGTATGGGCGCACGGGTCTGTGCCGTGG
>JAKJCY010000019.1:0-23233 GCA_022706235.1 Candidatus Hydrogenedentota bacterium
GTGCATCGCGTCCGTTTCCAGCCCTTGTCGCTGCCGCAGGAGACCCTGGTTGTAATGGGTTTCCGGGTCGCCCGGCAGTATCCGCACGGCCGCCTGAAGGTGGGGGAGCGCCTGCTCCAGTTTCCCGGCATGGAGATACAGCAGGCCGAGTTCGAAATGGGCCTTGCCGTGGTCCGGTTCCAGGTTCAGCACCTGCAGAAACCGCTGTTCCGCGCCCGGCATGTCGCCGAGCGATTCCAGGGCGCAGCCGTGATTGTACAGCGTGTCCGGCGCGTCCGGCAGCAGGGCAAAGGCGCGTTCGAAAGCCGCCTCCGCCGGCGCCTCCCGGCCGAGGCGTCCCAGGCACAGGCCCAGGTTTGAATAGACTTCGGCATAGCCGGGGTCTATACGCAAGGTGGACTCGAACCGGGCCACGGCCTCTTCGTACCGGCGCAGGTGCATCAGGGCGAGTCCGGCATTATAGTGGAATTCCGGGTTGGCTTCGTCCGTGCCAAGGGCGGCTTCCAGATGCCTCAGCCCGTCCGTGTAATGGCCCCGGTCCTTCAATAACAGGCCCAGGTTAAACTCAGCCATGCCGTAGCCGGGGGTGTATTCGAGTGCCTGCTGTAACAAGGTTTCCGCAGCCTGCAGGTCGCCCGCCTCCCGTTTCACGACCGACAAGTCCACCAAGGCACGGGCATGCCCCGGGTTTACTGCGATGGCCTTTTCGAGGGCTTCCGCTTGGCCCGTAGTGTTACCTGCCTGTTGGCGGACGCGGCTGAGACCGTACCAGGCATCCGCGTCCTCGGGGGCCTTTTGCAGGCGTGTTTCAAAAGCGCGGGCGGCTTCCTCGTGGCGGCCCAGTTCAAAAAAAGAAAGGCCCAGGTTGTAGTAGGCCGTGTCGTAATCGGGTTTCAGGGCAAGGGCTTTCTCAAAGCGGGCTAAGGCGTCCTCGACACGTCCGAGGTCGAAGAGCATGACGCCTTGGTTGTAATACCCATAGGCGTCCTGCGGGTTGCGCTTAAGCCAGCGATCCAGGTCGGCCACGCCGTCTTCGAGCCGGTTTGTTTCAGTCCAGGCCTGCCGCCGTTCATCATGCCAGCGCGCGATATCGGGCGTAAAAGGTACAATTTCAATGTGGGCAAGGCCGTACAGGAACAGGAATACAAGGGACCATCCTGCAAATGCCACATACCGTTTAGTGCGCGCAAGCCCTGCCATGGTATACAACCCGTACCCGCCGAACACCATCATGAACGGCAGTATGGACACCCGGTAACGCGCGGTCACATAGAAAGCGGCGTAGATGGCCGTATAGGCTGCCATACAACACAAAAGAAGGGCTGCCGCGATATAGGGGCGATTCTCTTTGGCCCCGCCGCGCCGCCGATTCAGGTAGTCTTTTACAAGCATTGCCAGGCCGGTCAGAAACGCGGCAACGGCCAGGGGAAAACGGGGAAGATACCGAAGAACAGGGGAATGCTGTTTTTCATACCAGACGACCTTGTTTTCGTCTATTTCCATGGGCCCCCAGAAATATAAGGCCTTCTTCGCCGCGCGCCGCAGGGTGGTTCCAGGATTGTCCCGGACATAGGCCCTGGTTTTTCCCATGAAATGGTCGGCCAGCGCCTTATAGGAACGGGGCGGAATCCCGACGGACGCGGCGTAGTCCTCATACATCTTGGGGAATGCGAATAGTGTCCAGTCGCCATCATCAATGAAGGCGCGCAGGTCGGGTGAATCCGGATTGGTGCCTGTTGACCAGGGATTGTTGGAGTAGTACAACATGGCGGGCCCGTCGCCGGACAGCACGGGAAAGGCTTCCGAATGCCGATAGTTGCGTAACACCACCGGCGCGGTCGGGAGGGCCATGCCGAAAAGCATGGCACACAGGACCAGCAGTGCCTTTGCGCGGGGGGGGCGCCGAACGGCCGCCAGCGCCGGAAGCAACACCACGAGCGGCAGAAAAAGCAGGAATTCCGTCCGGGTCAAAAGAAGGCAGGCAAAAATACCTCCCGTAAAGGCCGATAGAAGCGCTGAGGGCGTGTCCAGCAAGCGCACCAGTCCGTTCGCGGTGACCAGCATCAGGAACACGCCCAGCGTGGTCTGTCCCAGGTCCATCTCATAAAAAGGGAATACAAAATACAGGGCCATCAGGAAAGATGCGCCCAGCGCGGTGCCGGTTCCCCACAGGCGCCGGGTCAGGTCAAAGAGCAACAGGATGGAACATAATCCCAGAAAAAGCTGAATGATCCGGGGAACATCATAGTGGAGCCCGAAGAGGCGATATACGATTCCCAGAAACCAGGGGTAGGCGGGCGGGTGGATATAGGGCATCCAATCTTCAAAAGGATAATTGCGTCCCGGCGGCGGCGTCCAGTCGCCCGTAACAAGGGCGCGGCCCCAATAGTCTTTGAACTCGGCATCGTGAACCGGATGATCGTAATCCGGCGCCTGGCGCAACTCGTAAAAAACGCCGACGCGTATGAGCACCGCCAGAAGCACAATGGCAAAGAGGCAGGCTTTTGCTTTGAAACTCAACCTGTCATTGATGTTAAAGAAGGGTAACAACAGGATATCCAATCCGGGCTTCGAAGTACTGAAATGCACTGGGATACGCGCGTGGTATTGTGTCGCAGGGATGTGAAGGGAATCAAATAAAACCCGGCGCGGGGCGGGTCGTGAAAAACGGACAGCAAGGCTTTGAGATATTTATTCGGTATCTGTTGCCATCAGGCCCCTTTTAGGCTCGCCGTGGACGTGTTCCTTCTTGCGAGCGTACTTCCGGCCCCGCAGCTTTTTTGTCCATCTGAAAAAGTCATGAATGCAGCAGAAAGGACTCCGCGCCTACTGTGCCGACCTGCATCGCAGCAGGCACACGCCGTGCCTGGGGATATCGGTCGTAAAACTGTCTTCAAAAGTTCCCAGGTCTTTCTGGCGCCAGAGGTCCCGCAGGGCTTGTTTGCCAGTCAGTCCGGCATCCACCCAATGCATGGTACAGCTCCGTCCAATTTCCGCCGTATTGAAAACGCCCACCGCCATGGAACCGTCTTCAAGAGGTTTGGTCCATACTTCCACATCGCCGGACTGAAAAACCGGATACCCTTGTTTCCCCAGCGGGTCCTGGTCAATGTCGATGACTTCCGGATTGCAGAGCACATTCAGGGTAAACGCGTCCAGGCGCGTCATATCGCCGCTGTAGACCAGGGGCGCCGCCATGAGGCACCACAGCGACATGTACGAGTATTGTTCGTTCGGCGTGAGCGGGCAGGGCGCCGGCTCTCCCCCCACACGCGCATCGCCGACATAGCCAATCTGGAGGTAATCCGGGTCATTCCAGGCGCCCGGATGCGCATAAGGATGGTGGGCGGCATTGCGTCGGGCGACCTCGTGGTACCAGGTCAACTCAAGCCCCAGATCACCCGCCGTACGCCAACAGTGGCCGCCGACTTCTTCGCCCCAGGTCCAGACGTCGCCCATGCCGTACTGGCACAGGTTGAAAACGATGTCCCGGTCCTGTTCCAGTAACAGCGCCGACATCTGCTGATAGGGTTTCTTCAGGGAGTCGATGCTTTTGTCGGGGGCGACTTCCGTATAGGAACACCAGTCATATTTCAGGAAGTCAAAGCCCCATTCGGCGAAGGTGCGCGCATCCAGGGCTTCATGTTTATAACTGCCCGCGAACCTCCCGCAGGTCAGCGGACCGGGGGAGATATAGGTGCCCGTACGCAGGCCTTTCCCATGGATGTAGTCCGTCAGCGCTTTCATGTCCGGGAAATGCTTGTTTGGAATCAGCACGCCCTTATCATCGCGCAGAGGCCCGACCCGCATGGGGTCTTTGTGTTTGGGTGCGTTCATCCAGCAGTCGTCTATGTTCACGTATTGATACCCGACGTCCGCCATACCGGAGGACACCAGAATATCGGCCGCCTCGCGCATCATGGCATCGGTAATCCGGTCATAATGGGCATACCAGTGGTTCCAGCCCATGGGCGGCGTGAGCGCGATGGTGTCGCCCACCACAATCCGCAATTCCCGTTCCGACATGCCGTGTTTGTTTTCCGCTTTCATTTTTACCGGATATGTGCGGTGGGCCCTATCGGTGATCGTGCCCGTAATAATGCCGGTGTCCCCGTCCAGGCTCAGGCCCTCCGGCAGCCCGTCGGCGGAAAAACGCATGGGTCGTTCGCCCGTTGCCGGAATACGAAATATGAAGGGTTTGGCAGGGCTGACCCCCGCAATGCGCGGCCCGTTGATCCGCGGTTCGACGGGCGGGGGAGGCGTCAGAATGACGGCCGTTTCTGTGGGAACCGGTACTACTGCCGGGGGAGCGCCTGTCGTAAGGAATTTTGCGTCGGCCAGGTTCGCATGATCGAAGGAAATACCGTCACCGCCGTCGCCAACGGTGATATAAAGCATGGTCACACCGGTGATGTCTAGGTCCACCGTCTCAGGCTCGTCGCCCCCCCGCAGTATCGGGCTTTCATACAGCAGTTTGTCTGTCCCAAAAATCTTGAAGGCTATGGAACCCTGCTTGCCAACCTCGTTATCGACACCGAGCACGGCCTGAAAACGGGTAGCCTGCCCGTCCAAAGTGATATAGAAAGTCGTCGGCGCGTGGGTGCCTACGCCTCGTGTATATTTTTGCCCATGCATACGCATGGGTTTCCCCTCCACGGATTTCCCCGTTTGGGGTTTACCCCAGCCCTGATGAATCGGGGACAGGTCGAGTTCGTCCATCCAGACGACTTGTGCAGAAGCACTCAGGCTGACTGCCAGTACAGCCAAAAGGACAGGAAATGTAAAGCGTGGCATAAAGCTGCTTCCTTCTTGCCGAAATTACGGGCTATGGGCATTCCTCAACGATAGACGGGCGCGAAGTGACAGACTGAAACACAAGGAGATTCGCGCCATGCTTCCGGCCTGGTCACAAGGATGGTGAACCAACTTTCCAATAATCCACCGGTGCTGCCGGTGGCGCCTGTTGCGGCAAAACTCACTTTTCCATGATACAGAAATGTATGTCCTGCGCACAACCTGTTTTCATGATTACCTGGGCAGTATAAAATCCCGGATTTCGGCGGCGGCGCAAACCCACCCGTCCTCATCGTAAAAAACCGCCCATTGTCCCGGGGTGACCGCACGCTGTGGTTGAGCCAGATGCACGGAGGTACCGCGTCCGGCCGGTGTCACAACACCGGGGACTGCCGTATGTTTATAACGGAGTTGCACCCATGCCTGGAAAGGAACGGTTCGCGGTTCCAGTTTTCCCCAGCACAGGCGTTCCGTGGAGAAGTCCTGAATATAAGTTTGTTTTTCCCGTCCGACATAAAGGGTATTGGTTGCCGCCTCAATGCGGACCACATAGAGGGGTTCCTCGGCGCTTACACCGAGACCGCGCCGCTGTCCGATGGTATAGTAATGAATGCCCTTATGGTGACCGAGCACGTTTCCCTCCAGGTCGCGGATGAAACCTCCTCCGGCGGCGGGCCGCCGCGCCGCCACCAGCCTCGCATAGTCACCGTCGCTCACAAAACAGATATCCTGGCTTTCTTGGGTGTCGGCCATGACGGGGTCGATTTCTAAAGCGATTGCAAGCGCCTCCGTCTTGCTCAGGTCGCCCAAGGGAAAACAGGAACGTCGCAGCTGTGTCTGGGTAAGGGGCGCCAGGGCATAACTCTGGTCCTTGCGCGGGTATCCGGCGCGGCGCAGGGTCATGCGGCCGTCCCGCTCCAGCAGGCGAGCATAATGGCCGGTTGCCATAAAGTCGCAACCCAACCGTCGGGCTTCCTGAAAGAATAGGCCGAATTTAATCATGCGGTTGCAGCGAACGCAGGGATTGGGCGTGCGCCCGGCGGCATAGGCGGCCGCAAAAGGCTCGATGATATGCCGTGAAAAGGCTTCGCCTGCCTGAAGGACATGATGGGGTATCTGTAACCGCTCGCATATTTCTTTTGCTTTGTCAATGGTCCCCGGTTTGAAACGGGGTTCACCTTCCACAGCGATGGAAGCCAGCCGTGTTTCCAGGTCCAGCGTCGCCCCAAAGCACGTATATCCCGCTTCGGCAAGGATTGCCGCGGCGGCTGTGCTGTCCACACCCCCGCTTACCGCCACCAGAATGCGCGCATGGGGGGGAGGCATAAAATTAGTCTGTGTATCGCTCTTTGCGGTCATGGTGGATAGTATTGCTGAAAAAGGCGGGCTCGACCAAAAAAATAACACTTTGTGACTCTGTGGCGTCGCAGCCTGTCCCGGATAATCAATTTCGCGCGGATTAATTCTGCAAAAAGCGCGCCTCATGATATACTGAAAGCGGTAATGTAACTGACGGAAGGTTGTTCCGCTCATGTGTGATACGGTTGCCATTGTTGAACCCGGCCGCGTGGTGTTCGCCAAGAATTCCGACCGGGACCCGAACGAGGCCCAGTTTCCGGACTGGTACCCGCGTTGTACGTACCCGGCGGACAGTGTTGTGCGCTGCACCTGGCTGGAAATACCGCAGGTACGCGAAACCAGGGCGGTGCTGTTGAGTCGGCCGTTCTGGATGTGGGGGGCTGAAATTGGGGCTAATGAAGACGGTGTCGTCATTGGCAACGAGGCGGTATTTACGAATCAGCCCTATGCCCCGACTGGACTGACCGGCATGGACCTGTTGCGTTTGGCCCTTGAACGTGCCCGGAATGCACGGGATGCCTGTCGCGTCATCACCTCCCTGCTCGAAACCCACGGTCAGGGCGGCGGCTGCGGTTACGAAAACCGGCGCTTCACCTACCACAACAGTTTTATCGTTGTGGACCGGGGTGGGGGATATGTTTTGGAAACCGCAGGACGCCACTGGGCCTGTGAACCCATACAGGGGGTCGCTGCCATATCAAACGGACTTATGCTGCCCGGTTTTGCGGAAAAATACCGTGACCGTTTCAAAACAGCCGTAACCGGCTGTAACGCGCGCCGGGTTCGGTCTATCATGTACGGCTGCAGCTCCAGCTCGGTGGAGAACATGTTCGCCCTGCTTCGCGACCATGGGGCGGACCGGAGGTATCCCCGGTACCGGCTGGGAAACGGCGGCATGTCCGCGCCCTGCATGCACGCGGGGGGAATCCTTGCCGCGTCGCAGACTACGGCTTCCTGGGTGTCTGAACTGAAACCCGAAGGGGACCTGCACTGGGTTACGGCGACGGCCGCCCCCTGCACGAGTTTATTCAAACCGGTACACGTACTTCGGCCGGCGGATTTCGGTCCTCTTCCGGAGGCCACCGGGGATAAAGGATTTTGGTGGATGCATGAGCGGTTCCACCGGCTCGTGATGAAGGACCCGGAGGCTGCGTTCCCCGTATTCGAAGAGGAGCGCAACGCCGTGGAACAGGAGTGGCTCAGGCGTCCGCCCCATACCCGGACCGCGGTTCGTAAGCATTTGGAACTGTTGCAGGCCTGGATGGAAACCCCTTCGCTTCAGACCTTGAACGATAAACGCCCACGGTTCGTGCGCTCATATTGGAAAAAGCAAAATAAACGGTGTGGTTTACAGGGGACGGCGACCTGTTGAAGGCGGGCGATAAAATATAATCGAACCGCCGGCGTTCGCAAAATGTGGGCGGAGAGGCGGCTGGAAAAAGACACGAGAATAGGGCGTACACGGTTTTTACCTGCAAGGCCATTGCAGGGGTCAGGGATAGTAAACGCCCTGTCGGGCAGACAGATGAACCTGAAGACGGAAGTCGGCCCATTAAAAGAAAAGACCAAAAGGACTTAAGATACATAAAGGATGCACCAATCAGGAGAGCGTTTTACTGTCCTTTTTGTCCTTGATGTCCTTTAAGTCCCTTGGTTTAAAAACCGCTTCTGAATCCAACCGCCCTTTTTAGGGTGAAGGGCGGGTTCGGCGGGTTCCTTGAGATGCCTCCCCGGAAAGCGATACTGTATTCATCGTGAACTCGTGGTTGATGAACGGAAGTCTTGTTTATTCGTTCCGCACCGAGGCTTGTTTGAACACGCATTGGAAAGGATTTGCAGGATGTTTACCGCTTTTGTACTTGTGCTGTTTGCTGTTGCTGAAGCCACTGTCGCGCCTGTCACAGGTGTGCCCGCAATTTCACTGCTTACGGAATCCGAGGCGGCCGCCGGGGAGAACGCTGCCGATAAGGCGCCGTTGTTGCACCTGTTTCCCCTTACGGAAAAGGGTACGCTGTCTCCGGCCGTTATCGTATGTCCCGGCGGCGGTTACAGCGGCCTCGCGATGGGTTATGAAGGGGTTGATGTCGCCCGCTGGCTGAACAGCCACGGCGTTGCGGCATTTGTTCTGGAGTACCGGGTCGCGCCCCATCGCCACCCCGTTCCGTTGCACGATGCCCAGCGCGCCCTGCGCACGGTGCGCGCGCGGGCGGAGGAATGGGGAGTCGATCCCGCCCGGCTGGGTATACTCGGGTTTTCAGCCGGGGGCCATTTGGCTTCCACTACGGCTACCCATTTCGATGGGGGCGACCCTGACAGCCAGGACAGTATCGCCCGCCTCTCCTGCCGCCCAGACTTCACCATCCTGATTTACCCGGTAATTTCACTTCTCCCCGCCTATGGCCACATGGGTTCCCGCAACAACCTGCTCGGAAACGATGCCGACGAACAAGTGGCGGCATCCTTGAGCAATAACCGCCAGGTTACCGCGGATACGCCGCCGGCCTTCCTGGTCCATTCCACCGGAGATTCCGGGGTGCCCGCTGAAAACAGCATCGCCTACTACCGGGCGCTGGTAAAAGCGGGGGTGCCCGCGGAAATGCATATCTACGAGCAGGGTGAGCACGGCTACGGCATGGGCAAAGGCGATCCTGCCCTTTCCACCTGGCCGGACCTCTGCATTCATTGGATGCGGAAGCGGGGATTGTTGAACGAATAACCCCGTCACCCGAACCGTTTTGGCAACCACCATCCGGAGTAACACATGGTCTCATTCCTGTTGATTGTTGGCTTTGCGCTGGGGCAGGTTCAAGCCGGCGGGGGGGCAGAGTACGACTTTGCCGCAGTCGAAAGCCGGGAACTGTGGATTCGGCATCCCGTATGGGGTGAACCGTCCTTTGACGCTTTTGAACGCCTGCCCGGCAATCCCGTGCATCGCGGGAGCGCACCCTACCTGTGGCCGGTAAACGGTTTTTTCTTCGAAGACCCTCCTTCGGGTGACTGGTATCTTTACGTGGGCAATTACCTGGAGGGATACCGCATCGAAACGGAACACCGCAGCATGTGCACCGCTTTTCGTTCTACAGACCGGGGCGGGCACTGGGAGGGTTTGGGGCCTGTGCTGGCGCATCAGGGCCATATCTACGAGGGGGAATCCTCGCCTGTCTCCGGCGCTCCCGACGTCTCCGTTGTTTATGACCAAGGTCTCTACCACATGTGTTTTGACTGGTCTTCTGAAAATACGACCTGGGAGAACGCCGCCAATCCCGATGAGCATTGTAACAGCGGCGTAGGATACGCCGTGGCGGACCGGCCGCAAGGCCCGTTCCGGCCTACGGGAAGGCCCATTGCCACCACTCGCGCGCAGAAACCCCTCCTGGGAAAATACCGCAGGTTGTACGCTTCCTCGTTGATTCGGCGCGCCGGGGACTGGCTCGTGTTGACCTTGACCGATTCGGGACCTTATTTCGGATGGGCTCTGGCGGGCATGACTTCCCCGGAGGCTCCGGGCCCCTACACGGAACCTGTGCTGCTGCTGTATCCGGAATCCGACACCTATCATCCTCCATTGCTCGAATTTTTCCCCGCTTTTGTTCACGGGGAGAAGGTCTATATGCCGGCCACCTCCGTTGCAATGAACCGCAACTTTGTGTGCCTGTTTAGCGCGCCTGTTGAAGAGGCCCATCGTCCAGAGGCGTGGCGCCTGGAACAACATGGCTCCATGTGGCATGCCCAATCCGTCGAGCATGAAGCATACGGGCTGTGGGGCCAGGCCTTTTCAGGTTCTGTCGACAGGGAAGGTTTTCTCCATGTCCTTTTCCCAACGCGGGATGTCGAGGGTAAGGGGGCCATTAATCTTGCAAGGAGACGGTGGGACTGTCCGTTCCGTGAACAGGGTTTTACCGTGAGCGCCCATAATGGGCCGACCCTGGTTCGTACCGCACTTGGTGGCGTCGTGGAAGCCCTTCGACTTTCCGCCTCACGGACCGGGACGGTCGCGGTGATGTGGGATGTGCGCGGTCCGATGGGAGCGGATGCACCGCGTTCGGACGCCTCGCTCCATCCTTCAGTGCGCGCCGGGCGCCGTTTTCTCGAATTGTCCGGAAACGCCTGGCGCATCGCATATTCGGATGATGCCGGCACCGAGTCCGCCGTTGCCTCGGGGGCCCTGGAAGGACCATCGGGTTCCTCTGATGTGGAACTGCGCTGGACCGGGGAGGAATGCGCCTTCCGGTTGGGTGAAAACACACTGTGGCAGGGGCCGCTTGTCCGGGGGAAAGGCGCCCTCGGCTTGTACCTGGAACCTTTCAGCCATGCCGAAGTGAGGGCCTTTAGTGTCCACGGCTCCCTTCAGGAAGTGCCGGTAACGCTTCTTTATACAGAGGCCTTGCTGGGTGCCGCCCAGGGTTGGGTGCATTGGGAGCCTGCTAAATCCGCCACGTTCCGATACGGTGAGGGGGCGCGTTCAAATCCCGGCGCTCCGTCGCCCTTTGTAAAGTGGAACTTCAAGGGGAAGGGGTGTTCCCTGTGGGCGCCATCCGGGCCGGAGTTCGGCAAGGCGGCTGTTTTTCTGAACGGCTCCCAGGAGGCCATACTTGATTTTCATGCCTCTGAAGAGGCAAAGTCAAAAGTGGTGTTTACGCGCAATTGTCCCGAAAAAGTGTACCAGTGGCTGGTGATTAAACCGCTGGACGGCGGCATTATTCCCGTGGACTGCCTGGAGGTTTTCTGACCCTGTGCGGCACGGTAAGCCGCAGGAATTCTACAACCAAGGAGGAGGGTAACTCATGGATACCAGTAAAGATGGACGGCTCCCCACGTTGCATGTGACGGGTGATTCCATTCCCCAGGCCTACTTCAGGGCTATCAAGGCCGTCTGGGAAAACGGCTACGCCATACGGACGGAGTATGACCGCAAGAACAGCGCGGGCGATTATATCGATCCGCCCAGCCGCGATGCCCGCGTGCTTATAGAAGTCAAGGACCCCTTCGCACAGCCCCGCTTTCCTCCCATTTCGTTCTGCGAAATCGGTGCCTATATCGCCGAGATCATGGGGGTAAAGGATTTTCGCGTGGTTCCCTTTGACCAGCTCCGCAACGCGGTTCATGACGATCTTTCCGCACAGGAATGGCCCTATACCTATCACCAGCGCCTCTTCGCGCATCCCGATGCGGATGGTTCGGTGGTGGACCAGATGGAATTGGCCATCAACAGGATCGTCGAAACGTCCTATTCCCGGCGGGCTGTGGCGACTACGGCCGTACCTAATCTCGATCCTTATCTCAAGGAGGATATCCCCTGTCTGCGTGAAGTGCAACTGCGCTGCCCCGAGGATGGCCAGGGCAACCTTGTCCTGAACATGAACACCATGTGGCGGTCCCGTGACCTGTATAAAGCCTGGGGCGATAACGTCATCGCGCTCACATTTATGCAACAGTACGTGGCCGCAAAAATTGGAGCGAAGTCCGGACGCTGCCCCCGGGCGGGCAGTTATGCCGATTATAGTTCCTCCTTGCATATCTACGGGCAGGATTTTGGCGCCGTGGGCGGAGATGCTGAACGCGGATTGCACAGTTTCTTCGATACCTTCGACGAAGAGGGGTTCATTGCGCGTTCTCTGACCAGTGAAATCGCGCGGGACATGCTGGTTTTACCTCAACTGCAAAACCTGTTGTCCGAACGGGAAATCAACCAATGGCACTTTCCGCCCTCCAGTATCGAATTGCTGAAGGGTTTGATAAACGATATTGAACAGGGTATTGTACAGGTGTAACTTCCTGGTATGATTAAAATAACATCCTGCGGGCGCAATTGTTGTCGGCGCTCGGGTAATCCAGGTTGGACGGGCAGGTGTCGGTTCTTCGTGCCGGTGCTGCATTTTTCCCTCGGTTTGTGCCTGAATAACTCCGATTTGAGGACTACCCGCGTTATTTGCTATACTAACTATCCCTTAAGAATCCCCATTTCTGTGAGTCAATTTTATACTTTAAAAGGAGGTGAATTAACTTGAGAACATACGAAGCGCTGTACATTATCAATCCTGAGTTGGATGATAGTGCCATCCAGACGGTGGTTGCCGACGTGGAGAAGATGATTGTAAACAACAACGGTTCCATCGTGCGCTCCGATGTATGGGGTAAGCGCAAACTTGCCTATACAATCCAGAAACACACTGATGGTGTGTATGTTGTATTGCGGTTTCTTGCCAATCCCGATTCCATCAAACGGCTTGAACAACAGCTGAAATTGACAGAATCCATTATCCGATACATGGTGCTTTATCTGGATGAAAAGACGCTGAAGCTGGAAGCTGAGCAGCAACGCCTCTACGAAGAGGAGATGCGACTGAGTGCTGAACGGCGCAGCCGGGGCGATGACGATGGTGACGATGACGATGATGATGATTACGACGATTTCGATGGAGAAGACATGCGATATTCACGCAGGCGCGGCCGGGATGACCGTGGGCCGCGCGGGCGCGATGATAACTCCCGCTCCAATCGTCCTGATTCAGATGATGACAATGACAAGGATGACGAAACCAGATAGACTTCAGGTGCGTGGCCGAATACCGCGTGCCTTGTGAAACCATGTGTGTCCTATAACCAAAAAAGGGTACTGGGATGAGCGATTTACGTGTGCCTGATTTGAACCGTGTCTTGATTGCCGGACGTCTTACCCGTGACCCAGAGCTGAAATACGTCGGGGCGAACAATATTCCCTTCTGCCGTATGGGCCTGGCCAATACGAGGTATTACAAAGACAAAACAACCGGCGACCGGCGCGAAGATACTACCTTTATTGATGTGACCGTATGGCGCGCACAGGCGGAATTCGTCGGTTCGCGGTTGCGGAAGGGGCGGCCCGTACTGATTGAGGGCAGTCTTACTACCAATGAATGGGAAGATCAGGCGACGGGTCAAAAAAAGTCTAAAACCTCCGTTACCGCCACCAGGGTTACTCCGTTGGACTGGGAGGATTTCAGCGGCGGCAACGCCCGTCCGGCGGCGAGGACCGAGTCCGAAGGCCCCGCTCACGAGGGGCCCCGCGAGATCGAAGAGCCCATCCCGGAAGATGATATCCCTTTTTAATTCCGTTTCCAGTAAGGAATTTATGAAATGGCAAGAATATCCGCGAAAACTAAATTAAAAGTGCGCGAGAAGAAAATGAGGCGGCGCAAGAAGAAAAAAACCTTGCGGGCCAAGGTATGCCGTCTTACGATCGACCGTGTTGTCTATATCGACTATAAAGACGTGAATCTCTTGAAGCATTACATCACGGAGCGCGGGAAAATTATCCCTCGCAGGATTACCGGTGCCACGGCCAAGCATCAACGCATGCTCAACCGCGCCATAAAACTGGCGCGTCAGGCCGCGTTATTGCCGTATCTGGCGGACTAATCAATCCCGTGGCCGGCCATGGTGATCTTCGCCTTAACAGGTTATGGCCGGAAGTGATAGCATGCGTTATCAAGGAATAGTTGTATTCGGTTTGGCCGTGTTCGCGGCAATCAGTCTGGGTGCGGGATATTCCGTGCCGCTGATGCTGATGTTGCCTGCTTTGACGGCATATTTTACGGTGCGTGGCCGCTATACCTTGTGTCTTGTAATTGCCGGCACCGCCGCCGCATTGCCCGTGGCGGCGCACGCATATCTTATAGGTATGTTGTTGCTGGCAGCGGCGTTCTCCGGCGTTATGCTGGGGGCGTTGATGCGTGTCCGTTTGTCATTGGGAACGTGCATCGCACTGATAACCGGCATCGTTTTCATTTTGGATGCGGGATATACCTGGTTGACTTGGCCGTCATCGAAAACGGATTACATGGATGCGATCGCGGCCTATGGCGAGCGAGTGAAAGCCGGGGATGAAAACGCGGACCATTTGATGACTTTGCTGACGTGGATGGGCGATAATTGGTTATATACCAGTTTTGGAATCGCTTTCGGCGGTATCTTGCTGGGTGTGACGGTAATTCAGTACCTGCTTTATAGAAGCCTCACGGCACAGGGCCTGATTGCGCCGTTGAACAGCCACTTCAGCCGGATGCGGGTTCCCGAACATCTTGTATGGGTGGCCATTGCCCTGGCCGGTTTATGGTTTCTGGACAAGTGGCAGCCTAATGAGATTGTCAGGTTCGTGGCGTGGAACGGCGCCATCGCCATGGCATTCGTGTACTGGTTGAACGGTCTGTCCATAGTCTTTTTTTGGATTAAGGTGCTTCAGCCACGGCCGGTTTTTATCTTACTGTTGCTCGTGGCTGCGTTTGTTTTTAACTTTCATCAGTTGTTCGCGGTAGCAGGCTTTTTTGACACGTGGTTTGATTTTCGAGTGAAAATCGCCCGGATCGCCGCTGAGCGTATCAAGCAGGAATAGCATTTCGTGCAAGCGTGGTATTCGTGTTGTCCAAATTCGAATGTCGCTCGTGTAACTACTATTTATGGAGCCTTTAAACATGAACGTGATACTTTGTGAAAACGTTGATAACCTGGGAGTTATGGGCCAGCAGGTAAAAGTGGCCGATGGTTATGCGCGCAACTATCTTATCCCGCGAAAACTGGCGGTTCAGGCCGACTCGGCAACCGCAAAGCAGATAGAACATGAATTGCATATCATCAAACGGCGCGAGGAAAAGAAGCGCGCGGAATTCAATGCCGTCGCAGGCAAATTGCGCTCGCTTACTTTGGAATTCAAAATGCGCGCCGGTGAAGAGGACAAGATATTCGGTTCGGTGACCAACGCCATGATCGCGGAAAAACTCAATGAAATGGGCTTTGAGGTCACCCGAAAGCAGATTGTGCTGGAGGAACCGATTAAGGCCCTGGGTATCTATTCGGTCGCTGTAAAGTTGTTCCCCGGCATCGACGCTTCCGTAAACGTCTGGGTGGTCGGGTTGCAGGAGGAAGTCACCACGGCGACGGAAGCGGTAGCGGGAACACCGGCAGAAACCACGGAATCGGAGTAACATGCCCACCCGGTCCGAGACGGCCGCGGGTGCGTCCTCCTCTGGCCTCTACCGTATGCCCCCGCGGGATATTGACGCTGAGCGTGCCGTGCTTGGCGCGATTATCATGAACCCGCGCGTCATGAGTGACGCTATCGATATCTTAAACGGCGAACCGCGCGACCTCTTCTTTGACCCGGCCCATCAAGTGATCTACGGGGCAATGGTCGAACTTTTCAACACCAAGCGGGCTATCGACCGCGTTACATTGATGAGTGAGATCGGGCAGAGCAAGGAGATGGACGCGGTCCATAACGAAGCGTACATCACCGAACTTGTGGGGGCGGTGCCTACTTCCGCGAATATCGAATATTATTCTCGTATTGTTCTTGAAAAATCGCTGCGCCGTAAGTTGATTGATGTGTGCGCCGGTCTCACTCAAGATGCCTATGATGAAGATGTCGGCGTTGTGGATTTGTTGGATTCCGCTGAAAAAGGGGTCTTTGCGCTTAACGAGCAGCAGCAAACCAGTCGCATCTACTCGTTGCGCGATATTGTGAAGGATAATGTCGACCGCATCTGGGAGCAAATTCAGTCCGGTGGTGGTATTACGGGGATTCCCACCGGCTTCGAGCAATTGGACGCTAAATTATCCGGATTGCAGCGTTCCGACATGATAGTCATCGCCGCGCGGCCTTCAGTGGGCAAAACGGCCTTCGCCCTGAATATAGCCGCCAATGTGGCCAGAAAGGGGCTGGCGGTATTGGTTTTCAGCCTGGAAATGGCCAAAGAACAACTGGTGCAACGGTTGCTTTGCATGGTGGGCAGGGTGGATTCTGACCGCCTGCGTAAAGGCTATCTGGCGAGAGAGGAATTCCCGAAGATTCAGGAAGCTGCGGCGATTCTGACCGAAAATAAAATTTTCATTGATGAGTCCGCCGGATTGACCCCTTTCGACCTTCGTTCGAAGGCGCGAAGACATGCCTCCCAGTATCCGCTGGACCTTATCATCATCGACTATATGCAATTGATGAGTGTCACCGGCCGCTATGAGTCCCGTGAAAAAGAAATAGCCAGGATATCCCGGGAAATCAAAGGGCTCGCCCGGGAACTCTCCATCCCCATCATTACGCTCTCCCAATTAAGCCGGGAAGCGGAAAAGGATGACATGGGGATGCCGAAACTTTCGCATTTGCGCGAATCAGGCGCTATTGAGCAGGACGCGGACGTGGTGATCATTCTGGCCCGGCCGCCCAAGGCCGAACAAGAAGAACGGAAAAACGTCATTATCGTTAATATTGCCAAGCAGCGCAATGGCCCGACGGGATTTTTTGAACTGTTGTTTTTGAATAATATACAACGCTTTGAGTCCAAGGATTCCGGAAGGCATTTGGATAGTATTCCTCCCGAGGCAACATTCAGTTCGGAACCGCCCTTGACGGATGTTTCTCCCGTAATGATGGCCCCGTTTGAAGAACATGAGGAACCGTTGGAAGAAGACGAAGACGAAATCCCTTACAGATAAGTCATTTTTCTCGGACTCACAGGTAACGCGGGGAAGGGATATGGTGAAAGCGCCTGGATCACGTCCGAAAAGCCTGGTCCCCCATACCCCTTTTCATGGCCAACGGTTAGTCCTGCTGTTTGAAGAACTGCGTTTAAGTTGTGCCTTGGTGCAGCTCCGGGTCGATGCCCCGGTGCAATGGTGGTACGCTTCTTAAAATGACTCGATATGATGCTTCCGGAGCCCGGGGATTATGCCTGGGTTGCGGGCAATATCCGGGTCAGGTATGATATGTGCCAGGTCAGTCTCACGGGGCAGGCCGGGCATTTTATGGTATACAAGGAACGCCTGTTCGGCGTTGCAGGCAAGGTGAAGGAGCTCAGTATGTTTTACGGTTCTTACGTGGCGTTGGTGACTCCGTTCAAGGACGATTTGGAGATCGATTATGACGCTTTCGGCCGGATAATTGACTTTCAAATCGAAAACGGAACGCAGGGACTGGTGCCTTGCGGATGTACCGGTGAAGCGGCCACCTTGTCCCATGATGAGCAGAAAGCGTGCATACGTTTCACGGTGGAACGCGCGGCGGGCCGGGTGAAAGTGGTAGCCGGAACGGGGTCGAATAATACGCGGGAAGCGATGGCCTTGACCCGTTTTGCCGCCGAAGTGCACTGTGACGGCGCCTTGTTGATAACCCCTTACTACAATAAGCCGACGGCAGCCGGTCAAATCGCCCATTATACCGCTATCGCCCGAGAGGTGGATATCCCTCTCATGCTTTACAACGTTCCCGGGCGTACGGGTATTAAAATGGAACCGAAGACAATCGCGGCCTTGTCAGAACTGCCTCAGGTCGTTTCGATTAAAGAAGCCTGCGGCAGCGTGGACCAGGTCACACAGATCCTTGGCCTATGCGACATTGTCGTATTGTCAGGAGATGACAGTCTCACCCTTCCCATGATGGCCGTCGGCGCTGCCGGCGTCGTCTCGGTCGCGGCGAATATCGCGCCCGCCGATGTGTCGCAACTATGTATACGCGCCGCAGCGGGAGATTACGTTGGCGCGCGGGAAATTCATTACAAACTGGCCCCCCTCTTTAAAGCCATGTTTCTGGAAACCAACCCCATGCCTGTTAAGGCGGCTATGGCGCTCATGGGGCTCATTAAGAACAAGTTGCGTCTGCCCCTTGTGCCGCTGAGCCATAGCCACTATACGGAATTAAACGCGGCACTGGAAGAATCTGGCATTACCAGGTAACCAAAGTGCGCGGTGCTGCAGGCCGCTTATGAGTTTCTCGAGCCCATTCGAAGGTTATTTAACGGTTATGATAGAATAACCACGTTCTTGTTCCTTGTGTGGTCCTGCACGAGAGGAAAGCGCGGGTGGTTTCCCGTTCGGGAGTTGAGTTCTTCATTTCCTGTGTTATTTCAAGACTCGAGCCAACAGGGACCACACAACCCCTTTTTGTCCGGGAACGGACGTGTAGGTACCTGTGTGACCGGAGCTCCCGTAAGGTGGCTGCTCAGACGCCAAGAGATAAGGGTCTTACTTCATGACAAAGAAACTGATTGTTGTTCCGGAAAAAGTCCGGAAGAGCGCCACGATTGACCTTGGCGCCATTCCCGTAAATACCTATCAGAAAAGCATACAGGAAGAACTCTCGGGCAAGAGCGGTTTGTCCATGGAACGTCTGTTGCGTATATATCGTGACATGGCGGTTATCCGCGAGTTTGAAACGATGCTTGATTCCATCAAGAAACTGGGTGCCTATCAGTCCATTTCCTATACCCACGCCGGTCCGGCCCACCTTTCGATTGGCCAGGAAGGCGCTGCCGTCGGTCAGAGCGTGCATTTGGGGGTCGTCGACCACATGTTCGGCAGCCATCGCAGTCATGGGGAGATTATCGCCAAAGGGCTGCGCGCCGTAGAGGACCTGGCCGGTAACGGGTTGCTGACGGTCATGGAGAATTATTTTGACGGCGCTGCCCTTCGCATTGTCCAGTCCAACAGTCCGGATTGGACCGGCCTCACCTTGACGCCCAAAGGCAAGAAGAATCCCGTGTTGGCCACCCCTGAGGAAGAGGAACTGGGTGTGGACTTCCTGCTTTACGGATTGCTTGCCGAAATTTTCGGGCGTGAAACCGGATTCAACAAGGGCATGGGGGGATCCATGCACGCATTTTTCCTGCCCTTCGGCGTTTATCCGGCCAATGCGATTGTGGGCGGCAGCGCCGATATCACGGTAGGCGCCGCGCTATACAAAAAGGTTGGAGAACTGTCCGGCATTTGCATCGCCAACATCGGGGACGCCTCCATCGGCTGCGGGCCAGTTTGGGAAGCGCTTGGGTTCTCATCCATGGCCCAGTTTAAAACCCTTTGGCCTGAATTTATCCGGGGCGGCCTTCCGATGCTGTTCAATTTTATGGACAACTTTTACGGCATGGGCGGCCAGCCCATCGGCGAAACCATGGGCTTCGATTATCTCGCCCGGGTGGCAGCGGCCGTAAATCCGGAAAAGATGCACGCAGAGGTCGTCGATGGCAACAACCCCCTCGCCCTGGCCGATGCGTACAAGCGCAAACTGGAAGTGCTGCAAAACGGCGGTGGTCCCGTGCTCCTGGACGTGTTGTGCTACCGCCAGGCCGGTCATTCACCCAGCGACCAGTCCGCTTATCGTGAGCGGGAAGAAATCGAGATGTGGCGCTCCGTGGACCCCCTCGTCGAGTATGGACAAAAACTCATTGCCGCCAGCCTGGCAAGCCAATCCCAGATCGACGAAATACATGCCTATGCCCGCCGCAAGGTGGCCAAAGCCTGCCAACTGGCTGTGTGCGAAAAGAGATCTCCCAGGATGGTGCTTACACCTCATCAGGGAGTCTCGCAGCTTATATTCAATAATGAAGTGGAAGAAACACTGCCCGGACTGCGGCGTTCTGAAGATGTGTTGATGCCGGTTGCCGAAAATCCCCGGGTACAGGCCATCGCGAAAAAATCACGCTCTGGTATCGCCGATGACGGGTCCACCCTCAAGGCGACCAAGGCGGTCACTTTCGGCGAAGCCTTGTTTGAAACCATCCTCCATCATTTTTACAACGACCACCGGCTGGTTGCATATGGAGAAGAGAACCGGGATTGGGGCGGCGCTTTCGCCGTGTACCAGGGGCTGACCGAGTCGCTTCCTTATTACCGGCTGTTCAACTCGCCGATTTCCGAGGCGGCCATTGTGGGTACGGCCGTGGGATGCGCCATGGAGGGCGGCCGCCCGATGGTGGAACTGATGTACTGCGATTTTATGGGGCGTGCCGGCGATGAAGTTTTCAACCAGATGCCCAAGTGGCAGGCCATGTCCGCGGGTTTATTAAAACTGCCCATCGTTCTGCGTGTTTCGGTCGGCGCCAAGTACGGCGCTCAGCATTCCCAGGACTGGACGGCCCTGTGCGCGCACGTGCCGGGCCTGAAAGTGGTGTTTCCCGCCACGCCCTACAGCGCCAAAGGGTTGCTCGCCTCTGCGCTCAGTGGTAATGATCCGGTGGTATTCTTCGAGAGCCAGCGCCTGTACAACCAGGTGGAGATTTTTCAACCCGGCGGGGTTCCCGAAAACTACTACCGGCTTCCACTGGGTGAACCCTCGGTCATTAAGAAGGGCGATGATCTGACTATCCTTACCTTTGGCGCCACGCTGTATCGCGCTATGGCGGCGGCGCAGCGATTTGAAAAAGAGTTCGGCATATCCGTGGAGGTGATAGACGGGCAGACCCTTGTGCCGTTCAACTATGCGCCCATCGTCGCTTCTCTTGAGAAAACCGGCCGTATTATTGTCGCCAGTGACGCCTGTGAACGGGGAAGTTATATTCACACTATCGCGGGGCAGCTCAGTCAGATCGCCTTTGATTTATTGGATGCGCCGGTGTGTGTCCTGGGAGCGGCGAATTGGATTGTTCCACCTGCCGAAATGGAAGACGCCTATTTCCCGCAACCCTTCAGTTTTCTGGACGTATACCATCAGCAGATACAACCACTCCCGGGTTACACGCCCGTCATTACGCGCACCCCCGGAGAATTCATGGAACTGAACAAGGCTGGTATCTGACGCGATACGTGGGAAGAACTTCATCCCGGTAATATCGATTTGATATAGCCGCGGCCGTGCATGCTAAATATGGAGAAGGCTTCCGCCAGCAAGGCGTTCAGTTCGTCTATGGCAGCCTGACCGTGTTCGGTTTTGACCAAATCTACGATAGCGTTGAGATCGGGCGCCTCCGCCAATTCAAAGCTGGGGTCGTTGACAAAGCGGTCAGGCATATAGGTGGTAAGCGCTTTATTTACTTTACGTGACATATCGTGTGATTTTCGTGCGATTTCATCCCGTGGAATGGTGTCGTTATAGGCGGGGACGGTTCCCGATGGGTGCAATGCTTCAAAAAGCGGATTCGTCCATGCCTCCGCACGGGTTAACCGTTCTAATTGAATGCCTTGGTAACGCTCAAACGCCATGTGACGGTTGGATACCAGTTGGAGCGCATTGTCCACATACTTGGGATACCCCAACATGGAAAGCAGGTTGATCAGCAGCATTCGGACGGTGCTGTAACCCGGCAACACGGTGGAGTGATAGGGCATCGATAAATCCATTAGATAATGCAATCCCCAACCCATGAAACGCCAGCCCCAGTACTCCTGTCCATGGTCAAAGGCCATTTGGGAAAGTGTTTTGTACAAATGGATGCGGTATTCGGGGTAGGTGCCCTTCAGGTAACCGGCAAATAAAAACACCAGCCAGGATTCATGGTAGAACCCCATGTGAAAAGGTGCTTGGGAACCATAGACAAGATCCGGATCGCCAAAGGGTTGCTCTCCGAAACCGTACCGGGAGCCATAGTCCGTCTTGTTGTCCGTAAACAGGCCGATATCCAGGCCGTAATCAGGTTCGTGGCTGGCCGTGGTCAGTATAGTTGACGGATGTACCAGGTCGCCGGGATTCAAGGCTTCGAAGCGGAATTGCTTCATCTCGGCGCCGCCTTCAACCACGGATACTTCAGACGGGGCGAGGCCCGTTCGAGGTGCTTCCGGGTCCTCCACAAGACTGCTTAGATAGAGGGCTGCTTTGTGGTTGGGATTAATGCGTATGGCCTCGAAGAAACGCTTCCGTATGTCCGAAATAGTACCGGTCGCCTTGAAGGCCAGTTCAACGGGGAGCGGGGCGTAGGCCTCCAGCATCAAACATGCCCAGCGCTCTTCATTTGCCAGCGTAATTTCAAGGGAGTGTTCCGTTGCCGACAAGAATTCTTCGAGGGACGTCACCTTGACGGGGTCCCGGTCCGCTATTTCCGGCCAGGAGGAAATCAATGGGCCCGTTATCAGGGTATGATGTTCCCATGCGCCGGCGTACACCGAAAAAAGCGCCAAACAAATTAGAGAAAGCGTCAGTTTTTGAACGTTTTGATTATGCATTTCCCATCTCCTTAAAGTTTGCCACCGAAAACTACAGGGTTACGATGGATATAACAACCTGTTTTGCGAAAATAATTCATAAGCAGGCTGTCGGCGTCTTTGGTGTGTCGCACTGGAGGCACGTACACCACCGTTTGATGAATAAACCGAACTCAGGCTGTAAATCAAGCGCCTAGAGTTTGACCTTGGCTGGGAACTTTGCTGCGAGAGGCGCGTCTGGTAAATAGCAATACGGCACCGCCTGCAAGAATACCGAAAAGAAGGAAGAGCAGCAGGTAAAAGACTTCGGGCGCGAACAGCGCGAAGATTACCAGTAGTAGAATGGGATAGAGTAGCAACCTGACCGATGTCGCCGCCCAGGGATGCCCGGACACATAAGATGCCACTACGCCTCCACCCCGATAATATACATCCACAAATGCTGTTCCCAAAGAAGAATTCAGAAGCCAGGTATCCCTGAATTGCCGTAGCAGTGCGATTTCCCCCGCCAGGGGAGTACCATAGGCGGCGGATGCCACCATGCACGGGCTGGGCGGGTCCTCGGCCAGCCACAGTATGCCATAGGCGAGGCCGATAATCCCGAGCAACGCCGAATATTGGTCCCAGTCCAGGGAACAGATGAAACAGGTCTCACCTTCCTCGGTATTTTCTCCCTCTCCGGTATTTTCTCCCTCGATATTGATTTCGCCTTCACTTTCGCCCTCGGTTTCACCTTCACCCTCACCTTCCCCTTCACCTTCACCCTCGCCTTCACCCTCACCTTCGCCTTCATTCCCGCCTTCGCCTTCGCCTTCACCTATAAGGCATACCTCGAAACTATCTCTTACGTCTACATCAACAATCCAGAGACTGCTATTTTTTGCTGTATCTGTTATCGTTATTCCTAGTGAGGCGCCGTCTAAATCATCACAATCAAAACTGCATTGATCGATTTCAATATCCAGCAGAGAATACGCATCACAATTGTCGTATAAATTGAGAATGGCACCATAGTTATAAAGCATTTCAAAAAGTGATAACTGCTGGTCGCCACCTGCCAGGCACAATGAATTATTGGTGCCGGACTGATTAAGCACGATAGTCATTTCACCATACTCCAGAACAGGGGGGGTGAGGTCCGGATGGCAATCATCCACCCCTTCCCCTTCGTATACCGTTTTGGACTGGGCATAGTGCATCAAAGAGC
>JAKJCY010000019.1:23332-36898 GCA_022706235.1 Candidatus Hydrogenedentota bacterium
CCAGTCTGTTCGCGCTTGCGGGTGACGTACTTACGGTGAATACCGACAAGAGCACAACTAGACAGCAGGCAATCTTTGCAAGATTTTGGGTATTCATATGTGTTCCTGTTCGTTTGTAGTTGTAAGGACATGCCTGATAACAAACGGGTATAGACGGTACTTATCCAGATTGGGGGTATTCCTCGGTTCGGCAGTCGTTGTTCGATGTAACCGGCTCTCAGAAAGCCCATATCCAAGCAGAAGGCTAGTATATTCTTTTTAACTTCCTCATGCAAAGACATCCAACAAGACGACAAACAATCCAGAGGGTTGACCTTTCTTTGTCTCCCGTTTGTAAGAACCTGTGAAGATGATTTATTATACTTGCACAGGGTATGTTGTGTGGCAGTCACCATGAAATAACCATGCTATGTATGATGTCAAAGACAAAAGCCTAAGTATTTATCTTAGTGAAATATCCAAAATACCGCTGCTGTCGGCCTCGGAAGAATTGCGTCTGGCAAGACTTGCCAAGAAAGGCGACTTGGCGGCACGCCGCATTCTAATTGTTTCCAATTTGCGTCTGGTGGTGAGTATAGCCAAGAAGTACCTCTACTATGGGCTCCCCCTGCTCGACCTGATAGAAGAAGGCAATCTGGGTATTATGAAAGCCGTGGAGCGTTTCGACCCGAATCGCGGCTGTAAATTCTCCACCTATGCGACGTGGTGGGTGCGTCAGGCGGTCACCCGTTCGCTTTCCAACCAGGGCCGGACGGTTCGAATTCCGGTATATATTACGGACAATTTGGCAAAATATAAACGCATTTCGGAAGAACTCTATATCAAGAATGGAAGAAAACCCACCAACGCGGAAATGGCCAGGGCCATGCAGATTAAAGTCGCTGATTTAAAGCGTATAGAGCTCTTTGCGGAGACGGTGTCTCCCCTGGAAAACTTGCAGTCTACAGACATCATGGACTTTACGGAAGGTGCGGATTCGCCCGAGGTCCCCAGTGTTGACCCGGGGATGAAGCAGTTCGAGCGAGACCAGGAAGTGGAGGCGCTGATGAGTCTCCTGAACGAACGGGAAACCGCCATTATGCGGTTCCGTTATGGACTGGATGACGGTTGTCCTCATACGCTTGAAGAGACAGGAAAACATTTTGACCTTACCCGAGAGCGTATTCGCCAGATTGAACGGAATGCCATGAAACGCATGCGGAAATTTATGTCCCATCATGCGGATGATTTTTCAAGAACATAAAGGATTCCATCTCATCGTACGGCTGCAAGTAGGGGGGGGCTTACTGGATTGCGGTGTGGTATTTCTTGTGAAAGGGGACAACATCTACTCCTAAAGAAATAGGCTTGTATCATGTCGGATTTTGTCGAACATTCCTCCTTTCTGCAGAAAATCAGCGGTCCATTCGCCGCATGGCTATTGCGCCGGCTCGGCTGGACAGTCGTAGGACGCCAATTCTCCTGCCCCAAGGCCGTGCTTACCGCCGTCCCCCATACGACCAATTGGGACCTGTTTTACACCTTGCTGGGGGCGTGGGCGTTGCGGATCCCTATCTGGTTCATGATGAAAAAAAGCCATTTTTGGTTTCCGGCGGGGATCCTCTGGAAGGCGCTGGGGGGCGTACCGGTTGACCGGACCAAACCCGGCGGCATGGTGGGGCAAATGGTTGATGCCTTTTCAAGCAGGGATAGACTGTACTTGGTTATACCGCCCGAAGGAACGCGCAAGGAGGTGGCTTATTGGAAAACGGGGTTTTATGCGATCGCCCATGCCGCGGGCGTGCCGGTTTGGCCTTGGTTCATTGACTACAGCAAAAAATTCTTCGGCTGCGGAGAACCCATCTTCACCACAGGAGATATGCATGCCGATTTCGACCGGATCCGGGCGTTTTATGAAGGCATTATGGGTCCCATGCCTAGCTGTCGTCCAAAGCCTTAATGATTGGGATGGCTGGGATCGTTTTATAACGATGCCCACGTGTGGCGATGAAAGAAACTGCCCTCCACATTTGCCTCCATTGACTGGAACATGGCTGGCGTCATGGAAAAGGTCATCATGTTTTTGCCCAGACTGCGTTGCACATTTTTTCTGGCGGAGAGATCGGTCAAACCTATCAGGGCGCGAGGGTGGTCCTTTTCCTGCTCACGGTACATGAGTATGCCCATGACCTGACATCCCGCAGCATAGGGAATACCCACATTCTCCCGTTCCGGATGTTCGTGGTTGGCCATTACAACCAGGGCTGACAGCTGGTCCGGGGTGACCAGCAAGGTGATCACTCGCACCTCATCGCTGTTCAGGTCGTGTTCCATCATGGGACGCAGTACCACGTATTTTGCCGGAATATCTTGAATTGGAAGTGCATCCACAAAACGTTTGGTGGCATCCGCGTTTTTGACATAGCGTTCCCCATATAAAAATTCATCCGCCATATCCCGGTTGCCTGACGCGGCGATTCCTTCGGCGATTTGTCTGCCCACCGGGTCCTCCCCGCAACCCGAGGACAGGAAGCGGTAAAAGGATTCGCAACCGCCCGGAAAGTCCAGGTAGCGGTTGCCAAACCCAAGGCCGACACCGGCGCCCGGGCAGCCATAGGTGTCCCGGCTGATAACTGCCGTGCGGCCCTTGGCCGCCGCCACCAAATGAAACATAACGCATCCGAATTTATGGGTGCCGAATTCAATGGCCGGGACGGGCTTGATATCCGTCCAAACCGTAGCAACCGGGTGATACTCCAATCGGAGCGCTTTTACGAGTTTACTGTCTATCATGGCGCATGCCCCTGTGTCTGTTTCGGGAAATTTTTGCTTCACTGTCAAAATCATACCTGTTTTACGGTCCCGGCGTCAACGGCCTTTCAGGCGGAAGATGGCTTGACGTACCGTCCAAGACGGTGCGTGATGGTTTGTCTGTGAAAAGGATTGCAGCGGTTCAGACACCATTTCGGATGCATTTTACGGCAGCGGCGACGCTGTGATATTCTTAATCATTGGCTTCAATGAAGCCTAAAATCAATGTTGTTCCTCTTTGGCACTAGAGAAGGCGGGCATATGAAAAAAGAACTGAAAATAGCACTGGTCGGTGCGGGTATGTTCGGCGGGGACGTCCATTTGCGCGCCTACTGCCAGTTGGAAAAGTATGGATTGATTCCCTGGTTGGGCCGCCTCGGGCTGGATTTTCTGGCCGAAGCGTTGGAAGGCATAAGCATTCGGTTTGTCGCTTTGGGCACGCGCAGCGAGACTACCTGCCGGGCACGCCGTGATGAATTTGGGAAGCTGGGAATGGATTTCGCCGTTTATCACGGAGAGACTCCCTGGCAAAATATTGTAAGGGATTATCCCGACTTGGACATCCTGGCGGTTGCCACCCCCGATCACCTGCATACCCCGCCTATTCTTGCTGCGTTGCGGGCGGGTGTCCATGTGATTACAGAGAAACCCATGGCGCTTGACGGGCGCGAAGCCGATGCTATCATCGAGGCTTCAGAGCGCAGCTGCCGCCTGGTGGGGGTGGACATGCACAAGCGCTACGACCCCGACCATCTGCGCATTCGCGATGATATTTCGAAACAGATCGGCGTGCCGCTCTATGGCACCGCTGTTCTGGAAGAA
This sequence comes from Candidatus Hydrogenedentota bacterium, assembly GCA_022706235.1. Taxonomy (GTDB): domain Bacteria; phylum Hydrogenedentota; class Hydrogenedentia; order Hydrogenedentales; family CAITNO01; genus JAAYBJ01. The sequence goes on from JAKJCY010000019.1 coordinate 26,945, forward strand.
CCCCTTTCCGTGTCGACCCAGGTTTTTCGTGCCTGGGCGGAAAAGAGTGATCCTTTCAGTTACGTTGGGTGTCATTGGACGGATTTGTTCATTGCCAATTTCAAGGTTAAACCGGTGTCACTTCATGCCGTGGGTCAGAAGAAAAAACTAAAGGTAGAGTACGGAATGGACGCCTTTGACGCCGTGCAAGTCAAAGTGCAGTTTGATAACGGGATGAGCATTGACTTCCACAATAACTGGATTCTCCCGGACGGTTTCGAGGGGCCTGTGAATCAGGAAAGTCGCCTTTTCGGCACCAAAGGCCTCGTCGAATCTGACACGCAGTACCGCGGGCTGCGGTATGTCGCGGAAAATGCCGGCATGCGCACCGCCAACGTACATATGACCCGGGACGTCAGGCGCGAGGATGGATCCTATGCGTATTGCGGATACGGGGTCGACAGTATTGTCGTCTGTATCACAAAGATCGCGCAGATGAAATTTATGGGCGCAACGCTCGATAACATCGCCGGCACCTATCCTGACGCGCGCGAAGCCCGTCTATCCGTACTTATTGTGCATGCCGCCCGGCAGGTCGCACAGCGAAATCATGCCTATCTCGCCGAAGGGAAAGGTGCTCCGGTTACCGCGCTTTTTAATGAAAAGGGTATTACCCTTTTTGATCCATATGCCGGTAACGAGTGCATTTATACCCTTCCGGTATAGCCCAAAAGCCCGCTTCACGCTTACGGCGGTCTGGGTATTTTAGTAAATGTGATTATTGACAACAGTTGCGCACATGGGATAGAATACACTCTTACTGGAATTTTGTGTTGGAACATGATACACTGCTGTTTACTTGTCGGTAGGTAAATAAACCAAGGTTAGCAAAAAATGAGGATTTAAGGTCATGGCTGAAGACAAAAAAGCTCAAGATGTCGCAATGGAATTGGCGGAAGATGCGCGTGAGTCCAAATGGGAATACCGCAGTTTCACCGCCGAAATGTTCAGGGGCAATTTTGGATGGGACTTGATGCATCCTTTCCCGGCCCAGTCTGCAGAAGACAAAGCCATCGGGGATGCATTGCTTGAAAAGGTCAAGGAAGTTCTCGAAACCTATGTCGACCCCTATGAGATCGACAGGTCCGGGGAGTATAGCCGGGAGGCACTTGACAAACTGGCGGAACTCGGGCTTTTCGGCATGAAGATTCCGAAGGAGTATGGCGGTCTTGGACTTTCCGTTCAGAACTATGCGCGCGTGCTGGGGATGGTGGGCAGTTACTGCGGCAGCACGGTCACCTACCTGTCCGCCCATCAGAGTATCGGCGTACCCGAGCCGTTGAAAAGCTTTGGTACCGAAGAACAGAAGAAAAAGTTTCTGCCCCGCCTCGCAAAAGGTGAAATTTCCGCTTTTGCCCTGACCGAACCGGACGTAGGGTCCGACCCGGCGAAAATGATCACCTGGGCGGAACCTTCCGAAGATGGTTCGTATTACATTCTGAACGGCGACAAACTGTGGTGCACGAACGGCATGGACCCCAAGACGTCGCTCATCGTAGTGATGGCACGCACGCCAGACAAAATATCCAAGAGCGGCAAGCCAATCCCGCAAATTTCCGCGTTTGTCGTTGAAATGGACAGTCCCGGTGTTGAGCGCGCACGCCGGTGCATGTTTATGGGCTTGCGTGGCATCATGAATGGCGCCTTGACCTTCAAGGACGTCAAAGTCCCGGTTGAAAACATGATTGGCAAACCCGGCATGGGGCTTAAGATTGCCTTGACCACGTTGAATACGGGGCGCCTGGGGCTGCCCGCTGCCGGTATCGGCACGTTGAAGATGTTTATCAAGGAGCTGGAACAATGGTCCAACAGCCGGGTTCAGTGGGGAAAATCCGTAGGCAAACACCAGTCCATTTCGAAGAAAATAGCCATCTATGCCTCGCATCTTTTTGCCATGCAGGCGATGGTTTCCCTGACCTGCGCTTTTGCCGACCAGAAGAATGCGGACATTCGGCTGGAGGCTTCGGCGGCCAAATATTTCTGCTCGGAATATGTCTGGAAATGCCTGGATGACTACATGCAGATTCGTGGCGGCCGTGGCTATGAGAATCCCCTGTCCCTCTATGGGCGTGGCGAGAAACCTTCCGCAGCGGAAATCGCCATGCGCGACATGCGCATCGGCCGCATCTTTGAGGGCTCTTCGGAAGTGATGCACCTGATCATGGCCCGCGAGGCCGTGGACACCCATTTCAGCCTCGTTATGCCCATCATGAAGCCCAAGCCCGGCCAGAAAGAAAGCAGAATCGCCCTCGCTTGGAAGGCTTTCAAGTTTTATTCCAAATGGTACCCGAGCACCTATATGCCGGCCTCGACAAATTTCAATGTCAATAAACTCAGCGGGGCCAACAGGGCGCACCTGGGCTACGTCTCAAAATCCTGTAAAAAACTGGCCCGGCGCATCTTCCATACCATGGGCCGTTACCAGCAAAAACTGGAGAATGAGCAGGTATTGCTGGGTAATTTCGTGGACATCGGCACGGATCTGTTCGTCATGGCGGCCGCGCTTGCCTATGCGGAACATCTGTTGTCGGTCAACCCCGGTGACCAGACGCCGCAGGAATTGGTGGACCTGTTCTGCAGCGAAGCCAGGCGCCGTATCGAGGCTAATTTTAAGGCTGTGAATCATCATCACAACAAGAAGTATGTAAAGGTTGCCAACCTGTTGATGGATGGAAAACTGCAATGGCTGGCCAAGGACGCTATTACAGATGTCCCGCCCAAGTATCGTGACTATGCGAAGAATGATTATGAACATCCGGAAACAAAACTTACGGAAAAAAAATAGACGGTACGTAGTTTATTGACAGTATACGCGCCCCGGCAAGAGCAGGTCTCCGCCGGGGTGCTTATCATTTTCTACCCTTTCTTTTGGCAGGTCTCCGTCGGTTTCATAAGCGTTCACGGCGAAGTGAAGGCCGAAGCATTTGTATGCCTGGGCGTGTCGGTTCTGTCGCGAAATTTCCTGGAATGACGCAGGCTCCGTATAGCCGGACGGCCTTTTATCGTCCCGGTAGGTGCGGAGTGAAGAGAGGCGGGTGGGGGGAGGACAGGACTTCCCTTGTCCTGTCGAAATACGCTTATTTGAATCGGATGGTTATTTCCCGTTGAACACAACGAGCGATTTCTATCTTACGTCCGTTGACAGGACGGCCTGCAAGCAAATCCGACAGATAAGCCATGGTACCGCCATAGTCTACCGCCAACCGAGCCAGCGTGGGGGAGTAGAACAAGGACTCTATTTCCGAAACGCCTGGAATGGCGCGAAGCATGCCTTCGAGTTCCGTCATGGTTTCCGGGGAATTTGGTCCCTCCACGCGGAAGATGACGCGGCTTTCATCTTCAAGGCCCAGCATCGCGATTACCACGCCCACGATGCAGTCGGTGGTCAATTTGCCGCAGGCATCCTGGGCGGCCTGGGTGCCGCCCTCCACCGGGTCTACGCTCTGTACAGCCGCTTCCGCAACCAAGGTATCACGAGCCTTTCCGTCCGTTCCGGATAAAATCCTCAGGGTTATGCGCGCCCTGTTCGTGAGCATATTGGAATCGGCGGCCAGAGATTCGTGGATGGTGGTCACCGCGCCGACGATCACGACATCTTCTCCATTAGCCCGGGCAAATGACGCTGTTGCATCCATTTCCCCTTGAATGATTTCGAGCAACTGAGCCATGTCATAGTGGTCGAGAATATCCTGAATACCCCTCACGGTAAACTCAAACTCTTCAAGTGCCTTTCGCAAGACCGTTTCAGCAATATCGAAGGTGGGGCCGCCCGATGCCGCGGCGGGACCGATATAATCGGCGATCAACAGTTGCACGGAAGGTTTGCGCGGCAGGCGCGGGAGCATAATCGCCGCGATATCGCGGCGGAGCGGCTTCTCCAGGACGTGCGCGTCAATTTCCACTTCTGTGGTCTCTCCGGTAATATCCGTGCGCAGCAGGTCATACCGGGGAATATAACGGGAAGTCTGGCGCAGGATGGGCTTGAAAAGCGTCATGTCCGTTGCATGGGTCATGGACTGCAACACCTCTTCCATGATCCGCTGTTGCGCCTGTTCAATGGCGACTTTTCTTGAAGTCAATCCAACGCCGTCGGCGATGCCCCTCATTCTTACCGTCAGCAGAAGATCCTCTTCCCCCTGCGCAGCGTCAAGCCCCGCAATGATTATGCAGAGAGACAACAACACAATACGCCCGGACGGAACGGGCGGCGATGTCGCTTTGGAACGAAACATATCTTCAGTCGCGGCCGCGTACAATGAGAAGAAAGCGTATCAGCTGCAGCACCGCCGCGGCTGCCGCCGCCACATAGGTCATGGCGGCCGCGCCCAAAACCTTTTGGACTCCACGCAACTCATCCTGGCTCATGTAGCCGCCGGCGGTCAAGGCCTGAACGGCCCGGCTGCTGGCATTGAATTCGACGGGCAAAGTCACAATGGTAAAGGCCACTGCGGCGGTAAACAGCCAGATGCCCAGATTGATTAACACGCTGCTGAAGGAAAAATTAAGAATAAACCCCGCAAAAATAAGGGGAAACGCGAGCATGGAGCCCAGGCGGGATATGGGATATACCAAGTGGCGGACTTTCATCGGCGCATAACCGGAAGCGTCCTGAATGGCGTGACCGACTTCATGGGCGGCAATGCCCAGCGCGGCGATCGAGGTGCCCCCGTAGACCGAACCGGACAGGCGAAGCACCTTCTTGACCGGGTCGTAATGATCCGTCATCTCGCCGGGCGTCACTTCGATGGGCACATTGCTCACATTAGCGTTTTGCAGGATGTGCTGTGCAACCTGCGCACCGGTCATTCCGCTGCGTGTCTGAATGGCGGCATATTTTTGATAGGCGGACTTCACCCGGATTTGCGCCCAAACGGCGATTATCATTGCCGGAATCATCAGCAAATCCGCCGGATGAAAGAAAAATGGCATGGTTTACTTTTCACCTTTGTTAGAGGGCGTAAACAACGTATCCTGGCGCTCCTGTGTGCGCATCGAACAGCGCCCGTTCAATTCCGCGCCCTCACTCATTGAAAAAACGCGCGCCTGCACGTCACCGTTGACAACGCCGCCCGCTTCAATGCGCAAGGTGCCGGGGGTGTTCACATTGCCGTCCACATTGCCCGCCACGCGGACCTGTTTTCCGGCGGCCGCATCCGAAGCCAGGCGCCCGGTTGTGGTTACAATGAGATCGTCCGTGCATTGGATGCCGCCTTTCACGGTACCTTCCACCTGGCAGGAACCGGCGCGAACATTACCGTTAACCAACGAACTTTTCCCCAGCAGCAAGGTGCTGTCCACCGAAACGTTGCCTTCAACGCGACCATGTATTTCTGTTTCCGAACCGCCGGTTATGGAACCCTCGATGACCACGCCCTCGGGAATGTACATCTTTTGGGCCTTGTTGCCGCGAATGCGGGCAATGGAGATATCTTCTGTCGGGCGGGGGGCGGACGGAGCGCTTGTTACAGGCATGCCGCTGCCGCCCCGGTTTGTCTGCAAGGCGGTATTGAACCGCCCGCTCAACTTGGAGAGCAGGCCGGAATCCTGGACGGGCTCCGGTGTCCGCGGGCTGGCGGCGGCGGAGGGTTTCATCGGCTGATTTGGTGCGCTTGAAGACGGCCTGGATTTGTCGTTTGCTTTATCGTTCATAATGGGAAGTCTTCCTGATTGGTTGGAGGTTACACCCTGCAACTGCCATATAATAATTGCATGCAGGCTGGACACAGTGTACCGTTTACGGCTGGCCCCAATCAATTTTTACACGCCGGCGCCACCGCGTACACCCTTCGCCCCGATGTATCCGGAAGGAGTATTTCCGCTGGGGCTACAGGTGTTGACTTGGTCTCTTCGACTGAACCAAGAAAAAAACTGATTGGCGGCGTTCTTAGCCCTTTATCCTTGTGAATTTTATTCCTAAGACGGTGTCATCCGCAGAAAGAAGTCACACGGTCGGGTTCAAAGAAAACAAGATGACCAGGCAACCGAGATATCGCGCCCCAGCAATCGGAGACGGAAGGTATTCCATGGATTTAAAATGACAATCCTCTGAGAAAGAGAAAGCACCCTGTGGGCGCAGGCCAACAGGGTGCTTCCATACGGCCATGTTAAAAAGCCAGGAAAGTAAGCCCCACGGAAACAAAAAGATACTCAGAAGCAACTTTACCAATACTTCCGCATCGTCCATAGCATTCACCTCCTTTTATCATTTATGTTGTTGTACTTAAAACACACCATGTTCAAATTATAAACACCTTACTATGCTATGTCAAGTTACATCCTATTCCAATGCATTCCATCAACTCCTTTCTTTAAACAATAAAAGGGCCGCTGACGGGGGAAACACATAGAAACAGAATTTGTTTTGAAACCTGTCCGGGATGGGGGAGCAGAGCTTAGGGGGCTTTTGAATAAGTCCTGAATGATCATTCCATATTCAGGCTGGACATTGCCGCGTTGGGGCATGGTACACTGAGTTGTGGAAAATCGTGCGAGCCCGGGGCGTCAGCCCGGTGCAAAAGTGCGGGGCTATCCCGTGTTACGAGCAAAAGGAATTCATCCTTGTTTTCGTCAGTAATCAGAGGGAGTCTTGTTACATGCGTTTGCCTCAAAGTGATCGTTTTAGTAGATCTTTTCTGACGGTGGTTCTGGTCGCGGCTTCGGCGTGGTCAGCGGAACTGGACGACCGGGTTACTGCCGCAATAGGCGATATCGCGCCTCATCCCAGGCTGCTGATGACGGCTTCGGATGAAGTCCGGGTTCGCGAGGAAATCGCGGTACAGGAGACCAAAGACGCCTTGTTTGCATTAATTCGAAAGAATGCGAATGAAATCCTCGTACAGCCACCCGTTGTCCGCAAACAAGAAGGCAAACGCCTGTTATCCGTTTCACGGGAGGCGCTGCGGCGCATCCTGTGCCTTGCCTTTGTATCCCGCATCACCGGCGAGGCCGTCTATGCGGAACGGGCCATAGGGGAGATGGTGGCGGCGGCCGCCTTTTCTGACTGGAATCCATCCCACTTTCTGGATGTGGCGGAGATGACAACCGCCTTAGCCCTCGGGTATGACTGGTTGTTCCCATTGCTGACACCGGAACAAGAGGCCCAAATACGGCGGGCAATCATCGAAAAGGGCTTGGATCCTTCCTTTACCGGCAAGCACGGGTGGGTGAGCGGCGACAACAACTGGAACCAGGTCTGTCATGGCGGCCTGGTCCTGGGGGCTCTGGCGCTTCTGGAGAGGGAGCCCGAACGGGCGGTGCGGGTTATTGCTCGCGCACTGGAGGGTTTGCCCTGTGCCATGAAGGAATATCAACCTGATGGCGTTTATGTGGAAGGCCCGAGTTATTGGGCCTACGGAACGACTTACAACATTCTCTGCATTGCCGCCTTGGAATCGGCTTTGAATATGGACTTCGGGCTGACTGAGTTTCCCGGATTCCTGGAAACGGGTGCCTTCCCCTTATATATGACTGGACCCACAGGCAATCATTTCAGCTTTAGCGATTGCGGTTCTCGCAGCGGGTGTTTTCCGGCCATGTACTGGTTTGCCCGACGGCTCAACGACCCGGGCTTGCTTCTTTTCGAACACAGTTGGCTGCAAAAGACACTCCTGGGAGAGGCTTCCTCCAATGATCGGTTTCTTCCCCTGGTGCTGCTCTGGTGGGATGGCAGTGTACCGGGAACGCCCCGGCAACCTCTGCATTGGAAAGGAGAAGGGTTGAACCCCGTTGCTGTGCATCGGACTTCCTGGACCGACCCGAATGCCGTGTTTTTTGCGGTCAAGGGTGGTACGCCCTCGGCGAATCATGGGCACATGGATATCGGTTCCTTTATCCTCGAAGCGGACGGGGTGCGCTGGGTGCTGGACATCATGGGCAGGGGCTACGGCGATCTGGAAGCACGCGGTATGGGGATTTGGAACAAGTCCCAGGACTCCGACCGCTGGCGCATTTACCGGTATCATAATCGTAGTCACAACACGCTGACTGTCAACGATCAGGCACAGGACGTAAGCGGTCGCGCCTCCATAACCGCCTTCGGCGGCGAACCCGATGATGCTTTTACTATTATCGACATGGCTCCGGTATATGAAGGAGAATTGGCGGAGGCCCGCCGCGGGTTTTTCCTGCTGCCGGATGGGCGGCTATGGATACAGGACGAGCTTGTATGCGGGAACCATGCCGCCGATGTGCGATGGGCCATGACCACCCGCGCGGACGTCACCATCACTGGCCCGGGCCATGCCGTCCTGACGGAGCAGGGCAAGCGGTTGCTGTTCGAGCTTCATGCCCCTGCGGGCGCTGTCGTGGAATCTTTTTCCACGGTAACCGGCAACGCATGGGACCTGAATGACCCTGAGATAAAGCAGGTGGGGTTCCAGGTAAAACTCTCCAAGGGTGAATCGGAAACACTGGCGGTCCTGCTCACGCCGGGCAGCCGGGAAAACAGTAGCGTGGGGGAGGTTCTGATGCCTCCTTTGGAACAGTGGACCGACAAATAAGCGGAACAAGCCTCTGGGAATCGGACCGATCAGTCCGATCGGTCCGATCATTCGGATCATGAAAAAAAGCCGCCCGCGACACTTGTGCCGGGGCGGCTTGTACAGTTTCCGTTATCGTTATTTTTTCTTGGCGTTCTTGGCTTTGCCCTTGCCTTTGGCTTCCTTGCGCGGCGTTTCGATGGCGGCCTGGGCCGCGGCAAAACGCGCAATCGGCACGCGGAACGGGCTGCAGCTCACGTAGTTGAGGCCGACGCGATGGCAGAACTTCACGGAGGAAGGTTCCCCGCCGTGTTCACCGCAAATGCCGCACTTCAGTTCAGGACGTGTAGAGCGGCCCTTGCGCACCGCCATGTCCACCAGTTGGCCGACGCCGCCCTGGTCGAGCACTTCGAAGGGATCCTTGGGCAGGATATTCTGCGCGAGATACGTGGGCAGGAAAGAACCCACATCGTCACGGGAATACCCGAAAGTCATCTGGGTCAGGTCGTTGGTGCCAAAAGAGAAGAACTCGGCGACTTCCGCAATCTCGTCCGCGGTCAACGCCGCGCGGGGCACTTCGATCATGGTGCCGACCATGTACTTGACCTTGGTCTTGTATTCCTTCTGGACTTCGGCTGCCACACGGTCAATAATAGCGCGCTGGTGCGCCAGCTCCGCCTTGGTGCCGACGAGGGGAACCATGATTTCCGGGAACACTTTGACTTTTTTCTTGGTCAGTTCGGCGGCGGCGCTCATGATGGCGCGCACCTGCATTTCGGTAATCTCGGGATAGGCGATGCCGAGACGGCAGCCGCGGTGCCCAAGCATGGGATTGAATTCATGGAGCGACTTGATGCGGTCTTCAATCTTCGCCGCAGGTTGGCCGCAGTGGGCCGCGAGGGCTTCAAGTTCCTTGCGGTCTTCCAACAGGCTGCCGACGAATTCGTGGAGTGGCGGATCAAGCAGGCGCACCGTTACCGGTTTGCCGGCCATGGCCTTGAAAATACCAATGAAGTCCTTCTTCTGGAAGTCCAGCAGTTTCATGACGGCTTTACGACGATCGGCTTCGTTGTCCGCCACAATCATCTCGCGCACAAAAATAATGCGGGTACTGTCGAAGAACATGTGCTCGGTGCGGGCAAGGCCGATGCCTTCCGCGCCGAACTTGACCGCCTGCGCGGCATCCGCCGGGCTTTCGGCGTTGGTGCGCACATTGATTTGCCGTGTCGCGTCAGCCCACTTCATCAGCGTGCTGTACCATTTGTTCTTGTCCGGATCCGCGGGCAGCACGGGCAGTTTGCCCGTGTACACCTTACCCGTCGTGCCGTTCAGGCTGATCCAGTCACCTTCCTTTACCACCGTCTCGCCCACGGTGAACCGTTTCGCCTTGGCATCAATGCGCACGGCGCCGCAGCCGACGATACAGCACTTGCCCCAG
>JAKJCY010000019.1:36908-37269 GCA_022706235.1 Candidatus Hydrogenedentota bacterium
CGCGCGACCAGCGCCGCGTGGGAGGTCATGCCGCCCATGGCGGTCAGGATGGCCACGGCCGAACGCATGCCTTCCACGTCTTCCGGCGAGGTCTCGTTGCGGACCAAAATGACCTTCAAGCCTTTGGCGGCCCATTCGTTCGCCGCTTCGCTGGTGAACACGGCCTGGCCGACACCGCCGCCGGGGCCCGCGGGCAACCCCTTGGCGATGGGTGTGGCGGCCTTTTCCGCCGCCGGGTCAATCATCGGGTGCAGCAGTTCATCCAGCTGCTCCGGCTTCACGCGCATGATGGCCGTGTTCTTATCAATCATCTTGGACTCGGCCATATCCACTGCCATGCGCACCGCGGCCATGCCCGTCC
>JAKJCY010000001.1:0-18176 GCA_022706235.1 Candidatus Hydrogenedentota bacterium
CCAGCCAAGCGATAAAGGTCTTCAAGGGCAACTCGGTTTTCTCAGACCAATCATTGACAAAGTCCATGACGGCATCACGCGTATCCGGGGGTACCCAGCTGCCATTCAGGGCTCCCCAAGACTTTTTTTTAATGTGACATGTTCCTCCATCAATTCAGCCAGAACCTCGTCTTTGCGTTTAATCTTGGCTTCGAGGAAGGTGATGCGCTCTTGGGCGCGGCGTTGCTGCGTGCCAGTATCCCGTTGAAACGCAGCAGCGCCATTCTCAAAGAATTCCTGTTGCCAACGATAGAAAACCGTCGGTTGCAGATTCTGTGCCTGGCATATTTCCGATACGGCAACCTTCTCGACCAGGTGGCGACGCAATAAGGCCACCTTCTCCTCGGCGGTAAAATGTCTGCGGTTTTTGTTCATGACTTCTCCTTTCTAGCCTACACATTTTGGCTGGTTGAGAAGTCCTATTTCTACTGAGGCGGAACACAACGTAGATATCTTCCCTCAAGACTTGGACCGTCCACCTCTATCCGTAAAAAGTTAAAAATGGAACCCCACCCTTTAAGAGACCAGGTATACCCGTCACTGGTCTGTTGTGTACCGGGGGTATCTACTGTTACCCCTGATTTTCCAATTTCACTGCGGGAGTCTCCTGGCTTCGGGGGATCGACAATCGGTTCATAACGTCTAATCGGTATTTCGTTAGCGCCCGCATCAGGCGCAAAAGATGTTGCCAAAGCTAACATGTCTTTATTATTGATTATGGTTTCATTCCACTGAGAATCCTGTAGATCAAGCACCGTCCAACGATGCATAAGCACAAAGTCCTGAAAGCAAAGTACCTTTGGCTCAGACTGGCCCTCCATCTCCACGAGAGACAGAATATGTTGTTCATTGTCTACGGCGACGTCAAGGGAACGCAGTATCCCCCCACCGGCTTCTTCAAGAGGGAAATGACGCAAGGGGGAATCTTCCTTTTGAGGAAAATCCAGTATAAGCAACTCGGTGTCTGTAAGTAATAGGAGAGCGTCCTGTTTCAGCCCCGCCATCGCTTTTATAAGTCCTATGTCAGGCAAAGAATGGACTGCCACAGGTTCTTCAAGCGGAGGACCATAGAACCCTAATTCATCAAATACGCGCTTTATTATTACCACCTCTTGTACGTCTGATTCGTTTGTGACCAAAAAGGCCACACAACCCTGTCCGATACCTGCTACATCAAGAATGGTTGTATACTGCGCCGGTAGTTTGCCGAAGCCCAGAGGTGATATCGCTTGTTTATTATTGTAAAATTGATAGGAACCGTCTTCAAACGCGACGACAAATCCTCCAGGTTCTCCGGTTACATCCACCTGCGGCGGATGAGATTGTCCCATTCCTAGAGCAATCTTTTCCGGGACTCCAGGCTCTTCTGACAACGCTCCCGAAATCTTTTGCCCCACTGAAACGCCATACCGATAATTTGCCGAGGCGGCAGTGCCGTCAGACTGCGAGGCAAGATCTAACTGGCCCAGACCAGACCAAGGTCCACTCAGGGCGAATCCCGGAACCGCCGTAGCACTTAAAGCGACCGATGTCTCGTTATACTGCGTAAACCTGCCGACCTGCAAGACAGTATTTTCGCCCAGATTAGGTATTCCATTGTCATCATAGTCATCATAACCCTCCGGCGTGCCGTTTCCATTTAAGTCTTCAAAGGCGTCCGGTTTTCCATTACCACTAGCATCTATGTAAGCGTCTGGTTTCTCGTCCCCATCATAGTCCCGAAATACAAAAGGTATACCCTCTGTATCCCTGAATTGAAGCGCATCGGGCATGCCGTTTCCATCGAAATCCGTAAAGAGAAATTGAAACTCTCCATATTCAAAAACATCGGGTTTAGTATTGTCATTATAGTTCATTAAAAAGGCATCTGGAATCGTAGATTCAGTAAATCGCTCAAAAGCGTCGGGAATACCGCTGCCATTATAATCTTGAAAGGCATCTGAAATACTATCCCCGTTAAAATCCTCGAAGGCATCAGGAATGGCATTACCGTTGAAGTCCTCAAAGGCATCGGGAATACCGTTGCCATTATAATTTTCTAAAGCGTCCGGCAATGGATTGCCGCCAAAATCCGTAAATACGTCTTGAAGCCGACCAAACTCAAAAACATCGGAAATCCCATTTTGGTTAAAATCCAGCCAGAAAGCGTCTGGACTTTGGTCACCGTCGAAATCTTCAAAAGCATCAGGAGTACCGTTCTTATTAAAATCTTCGAAACCGTCCGGAAGCCCATTACCATTAAAATCTTCAAAAGCGTCGCTGACGCCATTTCCGGTAGAGTCATCTAGTGATTCCCATATCCCGTTTTCGTTAAGGTCATAGCGGAAAAACGGCAGTTGCATAACATCTATACTACAATCATGTGCTAGTAAATATAAACTTCCAAGTTCTGCGATAGAAGACAATGGCCTAAAATCAGTCGCAGGGTTGTTGCATAAAATTAGGGTATCGAACCATCCCCGTTCCCCAAGTGGTGCCAAATCCGTTATTTGATTTGAACTCAAATCCAAATACGCAAGATTTTCCATAGATGTCGAAAAGACCGATATATCCGCAATTTGATTGTTACTTAAATGTAATTCTTGCAGGTTATTAAGTTCAGTCAATGAATTTATATCAGTTATGCTGTTATTGCTAAGTTCTAAGTTATATAGATTATTCATTTCGTTAAGAGCCATAATGCTTATTATTGTATTATGGTTCAAATATAGACCATTTAATTCCTTCAATTCGTTTAGTGGATCTATATCTATTATTTGATTTTCCGACAGATTCAATACCTCCAAGGCCTCAATATCTGAGAAGTAGCTGGCCCCATCTTCGGATTTTAGTGCGTTAATATTATTTCCAGCTAAATATAGATTGACTAATATTTTATTATTTTTTATAAATTCTATATTTTCAATTAAATTATCATTTAAATTTAGTTCTGTTAATTCCGTCATATTTGCTAAAATATCTGCGTTAGATATATTGTTTTCAGCAAGATGCAATATCATTAAATTCGTGAGTGCCCCTAATGATTTAATATCCGTGATATTATTAGATGAAAGATATAAGGCCATTAATTTAGATAGATTTGATAAAGGAGAGAGATTCGTAATTAAATTATGTTCAAGCCCGAGTATCTCTAAGTCTGTTAACGATGCTAATATTTGAATGTTAGTGTCATCGAGTTGATTTGAGTCAAGGTATAGTGTAGAAAGTCGCTGTAATCCCTCAAGTGGACTCAACACGCTAACCTGATTGCCAATCAAAGAAAGCCATTCTAAATTAAAAAGATTTTTAAGTGGATTAATATCAAGAATCTGGTGATTGTCCAAAGTTATTTGCTCAAGACTAGATAAATTAGACAGAGGAGTTAAATCTATTATTGTTCCATTACTTATACGAATTTCTATAATATTGATGCAATATTCTAAACCAGTAAGAGATGCGATTCCGGTTATCTCGTCCACATCGCCATCTAATACAGTTATCATAGCCAAATCTGTTGATAAGATTGGTCCCTCAAATAACTGTAATGTATTACGGATCAAATTTTCTAAAATCGGATCAGGAATTGTAATTGCTATAGGTTCTGGCTCGACTACTATTTCGCCTTCTATTTCTGGTTCCGGTTCTGGTTCGCCTTCTATTGGCATTCCTTCACCTTCCTGCGGTGGATATTCGTCTTCACCTTCCATAGGCAGTGAAAAAACATCGTCACCCGTTATAGGGACGTCAATTCCAGCAAAATTAGCTTTACCACTAAGAGAAAAGCTCAAACCAAAACATCCCCCGGTCTCCCCCAAAATATCGTAACTTAGAGTAACGGGTACATCGTCCATTTTGAGCCAAGATATTTTTCTATTAGTTAGGTCCCATACACCACTTGGTCCTGTTATATTCTCAACATAAAGACATTCCGGGATGTACTCTTCAGCGCCCCAAACAGTAGTACCTATAACAGGATTTATTTGTATTTCGACATGTACAGGATATCCTGATCCAATCGTTCGAATTGCCGAACTTGAAACATCGTCATACATTGATTTTGAATTTGCGAAATTCATTATTCCACTAAAAAACAATAGAAAAATAATGAAAGCAATAAAATTAAACTTAGATCTTTTTAAGTTATTTCGGCAAATAAAAATATAAATATTTGAATAGATATTATTTAGTTTTTCCGTAAACATTGTTAATAATCTCCTTGGATTTTATCGTCACGACACAAGTTACATTTTCTATTTCCAATAAGCAAATATCTACAATATTACAAAAAGAAATACATAGACTGTTTTGATGAATAGAAACGATATCTATATAACATAATTAATTATGCACATAAGGAATGGTTAATAAGAAATCCACACCTTCTAGTTTTGGCGTGTGTAAGAGGGTAAAAGAAAATGGAATAGGACTTGGGCCTGAAATATCGGTAGGAAAAATGGCACTTACGGTCCAGGAATACGATTTCGGTGCCAATTCAACATCCATGGAGGTGGATGTTGTACGGCCTATACTTGTTCCATCCAATAAAACATCATAAGCTTCGGCCTGAGGGATGCCCGCCCATGATAAAGTTATCATATTACCCTCGCCACCCTCTGTTGCCACAATGCTTCCGTCTTCCGGTTTGATCAGTGATACCATTGACTTAGGAATAAGCCTCATAATCTGCTGTTTTTCCTCCACCTTGGCAGCTGTCCATACTTCTCCGTTGTTCCCTCCTAAAAGATGCTTACATGCTTTCAGATTTTGTTGGTCATAATAGGTCCATTTTCCTGAACATGGGTTTAAGGAAGCAATGCCACCCCCGGTTATGATAACTATCTTTCCCAAACCACTTACAAAAACATGGTTGACGTCAATACTTGGAATGTCGGAATTATCCGGAGTATAAATTTTCCATTCATCCTGCCAACATCCTAGTCCCTTGCTTGTTGCTGTCCACAGCGTTTTGCTATTATCGCCCATCGATATCTCTGATACCTCATCCCACGTTGATAAACCGGGGATGAGTGACGTGTAAAACCAAGTTCCAGCATCGTATCCACTTAAACCATTTTCTGTAAGGGTCCAGAATTGGCTCGTTTTCGTGCCGATAACTTGACGTATCTCCATTCCCCTGACACCTTGCTGGGCCATCATATCCGAATTACCCGCAAAAACCTGCCAATCAAGGGATTCCAATGCCATCGAAAGATGGGCAACAGCTACACCTCCACCACAAGTCCAGTGACGGCGTTTTGTCGCTTGTGCATACTGATAATATTGGGTGCCTCTAACACCTACCCACAGGACAGCGTCTGTCTCATCCAGATCCAGCGATGCAATCCAGTCACCAGGAAGTCCATTAGTTGAATTAAATAACATGCGCGTCATCAAGATTGGACGTGTTATTAAATCTGGGATATACAACCATTTAACTATCATCCATAGAAGGCCTTTGTTTGTACCGACAAATAAATTCTGTCCGTAAGATTGAACACTAGTAAATAGCACGTCAGAATATCCTAAAGACGACGGTGTAAACTCATGCCATTGCCCATCAGGGGTATTGATATAAAGTATACTATTTTTTGATGTTCCTGTAAGAGTATATTGATATTTCAACACACGCTTTCGCGTATCTACAATCGTTACCCGCTGCCATTCTGTGGCTATTTCCTCTCCCCCAACGGCATATAATGGGACCTCGGTGCCCTGAGCAAGGTCTAGAATATCCGCATTAGGTAGCGTCGCCCCGTTAATCCACATTTCTGAAGTGTAAAGATCATCTAAAGGTTGATTTACACATTCGCCCGATACAGGATCACATGAATCCCCGGTGCAAGGGTTACCGTCTTCACAGTTCTTGGGTTCAGAGACACAATCACCTGTCAAGGGGTCAACAGAATCTGTTGTACATGGGTTGTCATCATCGCACTCTGAAGGAAGAACGATCTTTTCCTCCGTCGAATCTGGCGCTGATGAAATCAAAGCACCTTCCGTCCCTGATGCCAGTGCCTCTGATGGCGAAAATATAGATTCAACAAAAACAAGGACAGCAAACATATAAAACCCAAATCTTTTTTCTGTATTCATCATTAGTATCCTTTTTATTCAGTGTTTGGCATTAAGGATTACATTATTTGACACCACGACTCATCTCTTGGCTGATACGGTCAAAACAGGGTGTCAATCACAATAGAAACAATAAAGCCACAATACTTCCCTTACATTGTTCATTTTTATAATCCTTTCTTGTACCTTTTTCTTTGAGCAAACAATTCACGTGGCATTCCGACAACAAGACATGTAGCCGCACTTACGGGCCTTTTAAGTGTATAAGTGCAACTATCGTGCCAAGGATGTCTATTTTGAAAAAAAATCTTTTAAGAGGGTGTAAAATATGGTGTTAGGCTTTTAGGTGCCCAAAAGGAGCCTTTTGCAAAGTGTATGATTTTCTAAAAATCGGACACGCTATTTGTCCGATAATCGGACACGGTCGCGGCGGGCGGGGGTTTTAAGGGAGAATGGGGTTGTTTTTGGGGGTTGCTTCCGCGTAAAGTGAGGGGGTGATAAGGGCGCCTCTCACGGAGTCACAGAGGCACAAAGAAAGAGAGGCCGTATGCACGCAGAGACGCAGAGACGCAAAGATGAGGAATGAAAACAAAAGCCGTATGCAACGCAGAGACGCAAAGTACGCGGAGATACGCAGAGAAATCCAGTGTTATTCTTCTCTGCGGTCCTCTGCGGATCTCTGCGCCTCTGCGATAAGTTTTCTTCATGGTGAAAAATTTGTTTAAGTGGCGGCTACAAGCCGATACGGGCAACGTTTACTTGATGCGGTTCTCACGCGGAGGCGCGAAGGGCAGGAAGGTGGTAAAACGATGGGCGTGCGGTATCATTTGACAGCGGTGAGCGGTATGTATAAAGGCCGCATGTGGCCGATAACGGACGTCGGGGTGTCGGCGGGTCGGGAGGCATCGTGCGACATCCGTTTGACGGACCCGGTGGTATCGCGTCGGCAGTGCCGGATAATGTTGCGGGATGAGGCGGTATTTCTTGAAGATACTGGCAGCCGCAACCCGATTTTGGTGAACGGGGTTCCAGTCAAGAACGGGCTGTTGCATGTCGGCGACACACTGGCGTTGGGACGCAACACGTTCCTGGTGTCGGACCTGCAGGCGTCCGTGGCGCCGTCCGACATGGATATCCCTTTGGATGCTACGGCGGCCTGGGACAAGGATTCGCCGATACTATTGCGTTTAGAAGAGGCCCGCCAGCAGGTGGACCTGCGTCCGAACAGCCTGGCCGATCTGGTATTACTCTATGACGTGACCCGCGAACTGAGCAGTCAGCCTTCCCGGGAGTCTTTTCTTGCAGTGCTGGAACGCCACGTTCGGGAGCGTTTTCGCCCCCTGCGCTATGGCGTGGCATTTCCACAAGGCGAAAACGACTTTTATTTTCCAAAACAGGACGAGACGGGTTCCAATTCCTTGGTCCAGGCCATGCAGGCAATTGCCCGGGAATGCTTGACCGACACACCGGGCCTGTTACGGCCGGGCATGGTGGTGCTGGACGGGCACAAACAGCGGCTGTTCACCATGGCCGCGCCGTTGCTTGCGGGCGACATGCGCCTGGGCGTCGTGGTAGTACAAACCCATACGCCTGTCGGCGTGTACGATGAGGACGACCTGAAACTGCTGGTGTTGCTGGCGGGTTCGGCGGCGCCCATCCTGTACATTCTCGAAGACAAGGATTTGTTGGAGTCGGACAACACCCGTCTGCGCGCCCTTGCGGGCGAAAGCAACACTCTGATCGGACCGAGCCGGAAAATGGGCACCGTGCGCAAGCAATTACGTACTGCAGCAAAGGCGTCGCTGAACGTGCTGCTTACCGGGGAGACGGGCACGGGCAAGGAGGTTGCGGCGCGCATGGTCCACGCCCTTTCGGCGCGGCACGGCAAGCCCTTTGTGGTGGTCAACTGCGCGGCCATTCCGCGCGAACTGTTCGAGAGCGAACTGTTCGGCTACCGGAAGGGAGCGTTCACGGGCGCAACGGGAGACAAACCGGGCCTGCTGGCTTCGGCCCACGGGGGCACCCTGTTTCTGGATGAAGTTGGCGACCTGAGTCCCGAGAACCAGGCGCGCATCCTGCGCGTGGTCGAGCAGGGTACCTTCCGTCCGGTTGGCGGCAAAGAGGAAATTTCCCTGTCGCTGCGCATCATTGCCGCCACCAACAAGGACCTCTTGCGGTGCGTGGACGCCGGCAGTTTCCGGGCTGATCTATATCACCGCCTGGCCGCGTATCACGTGGTGATGCCGCCGCTATGCGAGCACAAGGAAGACATTCCGGCGCTGGTCCTGCATTTTATTGAACAATTGCAGCGCCAGGGCAAACGCCCCATCGAGGGGATCGCCCCGGAAGCGCTGGAAGCCTTGCGCCGCCGGGGGTGGCCGGGAAACGTTCGGGAGTTGCGCAACTGCGTGCAGCGCGCCATGGCAGTATCCCGGGGCCCGGTACTGCAGGAGCGGGACTTTTTGCATCAGACCGATGTGGGTCTTGGGGCGGAAGGCACGACAACCTTAGATCTTGCGGAGATGGAAAAGCGCCATATCAAGGCGGTAATCGATGCGCATCAAGGAAACCTGAGAGCGGCTGCGGAATCGCTGGGTATTGCGCGCAGCACGTTGTACAAAAAAATTTCGGAATATGATATCGAATGACCGGAAGCGGTGGGAAGAACTGATAAGGTATTGGCGGGTCCCTTTCCCTGGTTATGTTTCCGACCTGTGGCGTCCGCCCTGTGTTTCCTCCCTACTCCTGTAGATACAAGAGCATGAATGACACTAAAACTCGGATTTGTGTTCATTCAGAGGATTTTTGTAATGCCAATATGGTACGATACTGGTTTATTATTCATCCTAACAGGCAGACCGCATGGAAACAGGTTCGATACTGGGAAAATATCATATCTTGACGCAACTGGGCCGGGGTGGAATGGGTGTTGTTTACCTGGCGGAAGACACGACCCTCCGGCGTCAGATAGCGCTGAAGGTACTGGACCAATCCATCACCTCAACCCCCCACTTTGAAAGCCGGTTTCTCCAGGAAGCGCGCCTGGTAGCCTCGTTGAATCATCCGAATATTGTGCCAATTCACGCCCTTGAGCAGATAAACGGGGAATGGATACTGGAAATGCCCTATATCGAGGGCGGGTCGCTTATGGACGCGGAAGCACGGGGTACGCTGGACCTGCGCCAGATGTTGAAGTGTGTGCGTGATGTGCTGCTGGCACTGGCTGTGTGTCATGAGGCGGGCATCGTTCACCGGGATGTGAAGCCCAGCAATATCCTATTGGACAATCAGTGCCGGGGCATGCTGTCCGACTTCGGACTGGCCAAGTTATTATCGCTCCGGCAGCGGGACTCGCTCGATTCCAATTGCTCCGCCAGCCTGTTTATCGGCACACCGCGTTATGCGCCGCCCGAATCCTGGGAGGAACAAGAACCCACCCCGGCGTGGGACATCTATTCCATGGGCATGGTGTTGTATGAAGCGGTCGCAGGCAACACACCCTACGACGCGCAGACCCCGTTGAGCCTGATGAAGCAAATGCTGGAACGCCCCATTCCGCCCCTGAAGGAGGCGGCCCCGCATATTTCCGATGAACTAAACGGCCTTGTGACCCACCTGCTGGCCCGTGAACCCGGGGACCGTCCCCAGTATGCAGATGAAGTGCTGCAACGATTCTGGTTGCTACCCGAACTCTCCGGCGACAGCACCTCGCCGCCGGTATTGGTAAAGCCGGCCGGGCATGCCCCTGCCGGACGCCGAACAGTCCGTAAGACCCGGCCTTCCCCGGCCTTCAAGGGACGGATGCTTCTTACCGCAATAGCGGCGGTTCTCGTTGTGATGCTCCTTGCCGGCGCGGGATTTCTGTTCCTGCGCCGGCACACTGCGCCCTCCCCCGTTGCCTACCGCGCGCCAGAGACGATATCCCAAACTGAAGCGGCTGTTGTTTCCGACCGGATTTTATTTGATACCCTTGACATGGAAACCCATGAGGTGGTTTCGGGGAATTGCCTGAGTCTTCGCGGCGGCGAAGGAAGCGCCTGGAGGATAGTCGCGACCGGACCCGCCCACCTGTGGTTCCTGGAACTGCATCCCCAGCCGGGTGAGCTCGTGGATCTGCAGGGGCATTACGCCGAATACGATCGCTCCTCGGCAATGGTATTCCGGCACGGCACCATTACCGGCAGGGGCCGATGGATTCGCTTAAACGAAGAGTTGGCGGTTACCTTTTCCCTTGTGAGCGCGGATACCATCGTCAAGGACAACAAGTCCATCCTTTTCAAACGGGCGGCACCCTCCCTTTCTGAAACCTCTTTTTCCTGTACCCTTGCCTCTTCCGAAGCGGTACCCTCCCTGGTGTACAACGAGTTATTGCCCCGGAACCTGTCTTGGGTGTCCCCGCTGTACCTTTTTTTTCATGACGTGGGTTTTTCCCGGCTGATGGTGCCGTTTCACAACACGCATGACAATCCCCACACGTTGGACGGCAGGCTCGAGGAGTCCGTCTGGCGCGTTTCCCTGGAGGGTTACGAAGACACCTCCATTCTTATGAAACCAGTCTCCGGCCCGATGGGCACTTCGCTGCGGGCATGGCATGACAGCGAAGCCCTGTATATCGGCGTACACCTCGCGACCGCCCTGGAAGAACCCCGTCTTTTCCTGGCGCTGCAGACCTCGCATCCCATTCCCGCTTCCCGGGCCGGGCGATGGATCGTGCAGTCGGATAAGGGCGAAGTGGTGAGCACAAAACATATTCGTGCCGGAATCGCCATTCCCTGGGTTTGTGACTGGAAAATAGCCCACTATCTCTCGCACGATGCCCTGGAAATGGAAATCAAAATCCCCTTTGCGGGTCTGGAAATGACGGAAGCGCCCCCGGCGGAAACCTGCTGGCTGCTCAACTGCCAGATTGGCCGCCCCCTTCCGGACGGCATGCAAACTGCCGCGCAGTGGGGAGACAACACCGTTGAAAACACCCTTTGCGGTCTCGCGCTGCTGTTCAGGCAGTAAAGGACAACCATGGCTGCCCTGTATCGCCATAGCCCGCCTGCATCGTTCGTGTTGTGGGGCGTCTTCCTGTGCCTGGCCGTTTTCACGAATGGAAACGCGCTGACAAGCCCCGGTTCCTCGCCCATGCACTGTCGCGTTGTCGGCGACCAGGTTTATTTCTCCGCGGATGACGGTGTGCACGGACGGGAACTATGGCAGTGCGATGCTAACGGCATATGCAGCCTGGCAGCCGATATACTGCCGGGCCCCAAAGGCTCCGCCCTGATGCATTTACTGCCGGTACAGGATAAACTTTATTTCAGCACTTCCACGGTTTCCTCTGGTGCGGACCTTTGCTTTTATGACACCAAAGAGCATGTCGTCGTGCCTATAACGCGATCCATGGATGTTCTGGCCGATAAAACAATAGTGGCGGTACATGCGACAGACAAACGGATATTCTTCCTGGTAACGAAGAATAAAAACAACGTCGGTCTCTGGACTACAGCGTGCGGCTCCACTACCTGTGAACCCGTTAACACCTCTGGACTACTATACCGTACACAGGAGCAGTTCGTGCTCCAGCGCACAGGCAATTTGATGTCGTGTATGTCTTCCAATCAGATTGACTTTTTCAACGAGGAAGTATTGTTGACGCAGTCCGCCATTTTTCCGGAGACATTGACCCCATACCAGATTCTCGACAGTATCGTTCCGGGTGTATTACTTGTCGCCCTAGGCGACCATGCTGAGTGTGGGGTTGAACCGATCTGTCTGGACGTACCTTCAGGAAGGGTGACCCTGCTGAAAGACATTTTTCCGGGACCGGTCTCAAGCAATGTCGATCAAAGTTGCCTTCATCGAGGCCTGCTTTATTTTACGGCCGATGACGACGTCCACGGCAGGGAGGTGTGGCGCACCGACGGGACGCCCGAAGGCACATGGATGGTGGCTGACGTTGCGTCCGGAAAAGCCTCTTCCTCTGCATACAAACTATGTTCTGTCGGAGCATACCTGTATTTTGTCGCGAACGACGGGCTTCGCGGCGCCGAATTATGGCGCACCGACGGAACAGGCGAAGGCACCCTGCTCGTATGCGATCTGAGCCCCGGGGGAACTTCTCCACCGCTCTGGTCGCTTGCCTCGTTCCAGGATAAACTTTACTTCTGCACCGAGACCTCGCAAACCGGTGAGGAGGTGTTTTACACCGGAGGCAGTCCCGAAACGACAGGCGTTCTCAGGGATATTGTCCCCGGACCGGGCGGTTCGGGTCCCCACAACATTACGCCCTTCGGCGACATGATTTTCTTCACCTGCGACGATGGTGTCCATGGGGAAGAACCTTGGATTAGCGACGGTACGGAGAACGGTACCCGGCTGGCAACCGATATCGCTTTCCCCACCCGGCAGCCCTCCTCCGGTCCGGATGGGCTTGTCTCTTATAGCGGCCTTCTCCTTTTTAATGCTGATGATGCCGCGCACGGGAGAGAGCCTTGGATAAGTGACGGTTCGGAAACGGGAACGCAGCTGCTCCTGGATATTTATCCGGGAAAAACCGGATCACTCCCCGGTCCCTTTGTGCAGCGAGGCGGCTTGTTCTTTTTTGCTGCCACCACGCCGGAATATGGTCGTGAACTCTGGTGTAGTAAAGGCGACGTTGAAACTACCCGTCTGGTACTGGATATCGCGCCGGGGCAGGCAGATGCCTCTCCCAATATGTTGACCACCCTGGAAGATGCCCTTTATTTTGTCGCGGAAGACAGGGACTCCGAACCCGGACTCTGGCGCATAAGCGGTTCCGATACTTCTCCGGAAAAACTGTTGGATTTCAGACCGTATAACGCTGAAATGCCCCCCACCGGACTTTTCGCACTATGGAATACGTTGTACGCACGTTTCCGGAATTCATCGCAAGAAATTTATATATATCGCGTTGAAAGTACCGCTCAAGGCCGCGCCGGTATGAAAAGGATACGAACCGGGTTCGACACGATCCACTCCTTGGTGAAGAATTGGCCGTCCGAGGCATCAACGGTGCTTTTCAGAGACGCCCTGGCGCAGACACTTTATACCGCTTCACCACGCCTACCCATGGCTGCGAGAGATTCCACTGGTGAATCAACCTTGTTTTTCCCCGCACACACCGAAGTGCATGGCTCGGAACTATGGAAATCGGACGGTACCCCTGCGGGGACCTGCCTGGTGGGCGACTTGTTCCCGGGGCCGGCCAGTTCCAGTCCGGACCAATTGACGGTTCTTGATGACCGTCTTTATTTCATCGCGGAAGACCCCGGCGACGGGCGCATATTATTTGTTTACGACAGTGCAACAGCATCGGCCATCCCCCTGGTTGTCAGTCAGCACGATTTCGACTGGCCGCCATTCGGCGCGCAAACCTGCGCTATTTTTAATTCAGGATTGTTATGTACCAGCATTTTGCCTTCGCGGGCCGTTATGTCAGGACCCTATTTGCTTTACATCTATGAACTTCGCGGCAAAACCTATTGCAGGCCTTTGCTTACACTGCCGGCAGACCCCGGGCGTTGGCCCGATGCCATAACTTCTTCGGGAGAGCGGGCCTATTTTGTCTATAACGATGAGAAACATGGCGTGGAATTATGGGTCACCGATGGTACCGCGGAAGGAACACGAATGGTCAAAGATATCAATGTCGGTCTTTAAAATTCAGACTTCCTGACCTCGTCGGGGTTATTCAATAATTACTCGGAATCCGGTTTGGCACTTTTTTGATGCCATGTTCGTATAGGACCGCAAGAAAGGGACAGACCACGAAATAGCCAATAAAAATAAAGGGCATCTATGCTTCGCTACTGACGGCTATTTCGTCGTCAGTCCCTTTTTGCTCCGCCTTTTTGTTTGTTTTCCAGTGCCATGGGCATTTCCGACGAGGTCAGGATATCTGAAATTACACGGCGGGCTTTCAACACGCAATTTATGCAGTCCCGCTGATTTATACCTCAGAATTCAGCCGCTTCCCGTAGGGGATACGATGTGACTTCAACCTTCTCCTTAAAAACAAAAAGCCCGTGAGACGATAAAACCTCACGGGCTTTGGATGTTTGTTTGTACTCAGGGCTAGACGGTTTCAGGTACCACAAAGGGTTCGCGGTAGACCCGGGTCAGCATGCTGTTGGCCTCATCGTCGTTCTTGACCGCTTCTTTCTCGGTGTCAATTTCCAGGACACGGTTGACGCGGGCGCCGGTGAGCGCGTAATGGGAGAGGGCGGAGGAATAGTGGCCTTCGATAGGCGGCGCGTTGAGTTTGCCCGCGTCGCGGCTGCGGATACAGTCGATGAAATTCTGGTAATGATACATGTCATCACCATCATCCCCTTCCTTAATGAGCTCATTGCCCTTGCCTTTATAGGCCTTGTAACTGCCGTAGCCGGGAAAGGTCATCCATCCTTCAGACCCGTAGAAGATCACGCCGAAGGAGGTGCCGCCGGCTTCGTCGTTGGTGCACCAGGGCCGCACTTCGAGGGTCATCATTTTGTCCTTGCCGTCTTCGCCCTTGAACATGAAGGAGGTGGAAGAGACATTGTAGATTTCCTTCGCATCGTCCCAAAGGAACATGCCGCCCATGGACGTTACACGGTAGGGTACGTTGACGCCAAGACCCCAGCGGGCGGCGTCGAGCTGGTGCACGCCCTGGTTGCCGATGTCGCCGTTGCCGTAGGCCCATACCCAGTGCCAGAAGTAATGTACATAAATGCCTTCGCCTTTTTCGTTGACCATGAAGGGCGTTTCCTGGGCCGGTCCCTGCCACAAATTCCAATCCAGACCTTCCGGCGGTTGTCCGGGCTGGCCCTTGCCGATGCTGGGACGCCATTTGTAGCATACGCACCGGGCCATATACACATCATCCCCGATGATACCGTTCTTTAGTTCCCGGATCCCTTCCTGGAACCCCGGATTGCTGCGCAGTTGTGTGCCGTGCTGAACAATGCGTCCGTACTTCTCGGCCGCCTCGACCACCTTGCGCCCTTCAAAAATATTATGGGTCATCGGCTTTTCGACGTAGACATCCTTGCCCGCCTGGCAGGCCCAAACGGTCGCCAGGGAGTGCCAGTGATTCGGCGTGGCGATGGAGATGGCATCCACGTCCTTGTCTTCCAGCACCTTGCGGATGTCCTGCTCCATCTTTGGTTCCGGCTTGCCGGCCCGGGTGAAGAATTCTTTCGCCCGCGCGTTAAAAAGGCGTGAGTCTACGTCGCACAGGGTAACCACATCCACATTATCCATTTTGGTGTAGGCACCCAGGTGGCTTCGGCCGCGGCCGTTGATGCCCATCACGGCGACGCGGACCCGGTCATTGGCGCCCGCCCACGTTGTCTTTGAGGTTCCGACCAGCACTGCCGCCGCAGCGCCTGCGCCGGTAGCGGCATTTTTAATGAAAGACCTTCTTGATATCGGTTTCATGCAGAAAAATCTCCTTTGGTTAACTATGTTGTTTTGTCAGGATTTAAATCTTAGCAGAGGGATTTACCTGTGATCAAGGTATTGAATCGGGAATGTGAACCTTTCCTTTTCAAAATAAGAGCCTCCGCTCCACCAGATTGCCGTTGGTTTTGGATGTGTCTTGACTTTGTAACCGGGGCGGGTATCGATATGTCCATTGGAGCAATGGACGGACGGTCCGGATTCTGTATTTAATTGCTTCCGAATTCATGGTATGATAGACCCACATTTCAGAGCGGAGAGCGGGCTCGTTTCCCACACGATACCGATACCGGAACAAGGACGGAACCCTATCGGACTGATTCAAGCCAAATATGTATAGACATGTGTTGAGTGTAGGAGGAGTTACCGATGTCAGAACAAGAATGCTATGGGTGCAGTAAAAAGAATAGCTGTCCCGTTGAAGCGGCCATGCATGTCCAGCGCCATGCCGCCGGAATGAAGTTTGATTGGGCGGATATTGAGGGGGTGCTGGACAAGGTGAAAGAAGAAGTCGCGGAAATTAGCGAGGCTGTGCGGGAAGGTGATATGGACCATGCCCGAAATGAACTGGGCGATCTGTTGTTTGCGGCGTTTAACGTGGCGCGGTTTTTGGATGCGGACCCTCTGGAGTGCCTTTGTAACGCCACACAACGCTTTGAGCAGCGTTTTGAATGTATGGTGAAAATGGTGGTCGGCGAAGGAAGGGCTCTTGAAAGTTGCTCCGCAGAGTCTCTCGATGCTTATTGGGAACGGGTGAAAAAGCTTATGGCGCAATAACTTGTGAAATGTCTTGACATCGGGGCTTTGCTTGGTGCAAACTCACCTTGTGAACGGTTTGTGATTACTTGGATTTAAGTAGGGGCGGGCTGAATAAGATTGACATGCTGCTTGAGTCCCTTTTCTTTTGATTTTTTGCTGTAAACAAGCATTTCCAATGCCGGATGGGTGCTGAGCATCCGGGCATTTCCAATATCACAACCTCTTGTAATCCATACAGGGCCGTATACTTTTCGGCGTCTTAATCCTTTAATGATGCGGTTGCAACAAGCGGAGGGCGGAAGTTTTTTATGAATGAAATTATTCAGGAGAAAAACACGGGAGAATTAACCACAAAATCTAATCCTTGGAATCAGGCACAAACCGTTTTGCGTGATGCACTGGATGAATACAGTTATAAAAACTGGTTTGTAAAGACCGCGTTTGACGCTTATGAAGAAGGCGTGTTGCGGGTGCGGGTTCCAAATTCATTTTTTGCCAACTGGCTCGAAGAACATTATCATGATACCGTGTTGGAGGTACTCAAACAGGTTGTACCCGACCTTACGGCTTTAAAATATGTAGTAAGCAGCGAAACGGAATTTCCAACCGATTCCGTGGTTAAGAGCCAGGCAGAGCACGTATCGCCGCAGCGTCCGGTTACTGCGGGTCCAAAACGGTCTTTTACTGGTTTTAATCCAAAGTATACGTTAGACCGTTTTGTTATCGGTGGAGGTAATCGTTTTGCCCATGCCGCGGCGAAAGCGGTCATTCAATCTCCGGGACGCGCCTATAATCCCCTATTCTTGTACGGAGATACAGGACTGGGGAAGACGCATTTAATGCAGGCGGTCGGTCAGTCTCTGCTGGCGTCCGGGCGCTGCTCCCGGGTCGCCTTTATCTCGTCGGAGGCGTTTACCAATGAATTGATTCAAAGTATTGCGGAAAAGAATACTCACCGCTTTCGTATGAAGTACAGGCGAGCGGATATATTGCTTATAGACGATATTCATTTTATTGCCGGCAAAGAGGCCACGCAGGAAGAGTTCTTTCATACCTTTAATACACTTTTCGATGATCATAAGCAGATTGTGATTTCCAGCGATTGCTCCCCCAAAGGTATTGAAGGCGTGGAACAGCGTCTCGTTTCCAGGTTTGAATGGGGACTGGTTACTGATATACAGCCGCCGGACCTTGAAACACGCATGGCCATCCTGCAGAACAAGGCCAAGGTGGAACACATTAATGTTCCCTCTGAAGTGTTGCGTTATATTGCCACCTATATCACCTCAAATATCCGGGAGTTGGAGGGCGCGCTGACTACTGTGCATGCCTATAGCAAGCTTACAGAGCAAAAAATTACCTTGTCCGCGATTGAAAATGTGCTACTCGATTTGATTGGAAATGAGAAGATAAAACCTATCTCAGTAGAGCAGGTTCAACGGGCTGTCGCGGAACATTTTGATGTGCGCATTGCCGACCTGCGCGGGAAAAGCCGCCAACGGCAAGTTGTTTTCCCCCGACAGGTGGGGATGTTTTTATGCAGAACGTTGATGCCGAATCTTTCCCTGAGCGATATTGGAGAACACTTTGGGGGCCGGGACCACACCACGGTAATTTATGCATGTGATAAAGTATCGCAGGACGCGGAAAAGGACAGGACCGTGAGACAGACGATAGATAAGTTAACAAAAACAATACGTTCCTGAATCCATTCCCGTTGATATTCGGGGGAATCTGGGATTTACTTTTACGAAAAAAAACAGGGCGGCGCACATCAATGGAATCGCAGCATGTGCACCGCCCCGCTGTTTTCAGCGTTGGGGAAACTTCGTTACCACCCGTAATCGGATACCCGCGGCATCGGAGTGCCAGTGCGTTGC
>JAKJCY010000001.1:18272-84597 GCA_022706235.1 Candidatus Hydrogenedentota bacterium
TGCAGGTGCCGTAGTTCACGGTAACTGATGAGTTCTATTCCCTGTTGTTTGATCCAGCCGAGTGTTTCCGGAGCACTGAAGAAATCAGTATCTGCCACCCTTCGTTTAGTGGAACCGGTTGTCGCTTGCATCTCCGGGGTATCCACGGCGCAATGTATATATATTTCGCTGACTTTACCCGCAGATATATTGCTCATGCGGTCTTTGAACCAGGCTTCTGTTTCCTCCAGCGAAGGCGGATCGCCCATGTAGAGCACTTCGGGCCCCAGCACATTAAGTTCTTTCGCCAAGTCCAGCAACCCTTCCTGTCCGAATGCTGACAGCATATCGCGGCCCGGCAAGCGGCACGGCAGATTGTAGGAAGCCGCAATACGAATGAAACGTTCATGATAAGCGGGGTCATATTGCATCGCCCCCATATGGGAATCGATATGGGTTATGTCAATCCCCGCAGCCAATGCCTTGTCAATTTGGGCGCGCACTTCCCTTTCCGCTTCGTCCAGAACCCCCAGCGTGTAGATGTCGAATACTTCCCCGTGAAAATAACCTTTTTCCGTGCATAAGGTCGGAACGGCAGTGCGCCCCAGAACGGGCCCCCATTTATAGTTGCCCCATTCGCTGGTAAGGGTTGTGTGGACCCCCAGATTTGCCTGCGGGTTGTTCAGGCCGAACTTAACCGCTTCCTCAACCCAGGGACAACAAAACATGATGGTTGACGAAGTTACCGCTCCTGTTTTCAATACCTTAAACGTTCCCTCGTTCGTGGCATGATTCATACCGAAGTCATCGGCGTTTATAATTAACACGCGGGTTGTGGGGGAAAATCCAAGGCGTTCAACCAGGGAGAGTTCCTTGGTTTCAGGACTGTCTTCCGCGGCAACTGTCCGTATAGAGAAAAAAGTGCAGAGTAAAACGAGGAAAAAAATACGCATGAGGGATACTCCTGAGTTGTAAATTTGGTATCGGCAGACTGGGCTTTTTACTGGGCCTGCTTGAGGTTCACAGCGCAGACACTACGATCCGTAAAACTAATCCAAGGCAAGCAATCGATCGAAAATTGTTCTGGCAAGGTGGCTTTTTGTGGCATATTCCAGTTTTTCCGGATCTTGCCCTGGAATCAAAACATAGGCGTCTGCATGGTCAGCGCCAATTGCACACGCTTCTCCACCGACCCGATTGGCAATTATCATATCCAACCGTTTTTGCCTGAGTTTATGTTCCGCTCTTAACAGCAGGTCGTCAGTCTCCGCCGCAAAACCTACCACACGCTGTCCGGGCCGTTTGGCGCCGGCGACTGCAGCTATGATATCGCGATTGGGCTTCAAATGCAGGACGATACGGTCCTCCCCCCGTTTTATTTTGCCCGTTTCAGGCCTTTCGATCTTAAAATCCGCCACGGCGGCAGCGCCGATAATGATGTCATATTCATTCATGCACGACAGCACCGCGTCATACATTTCATCCGCTGTGTTTACTTGAGTCGTTTTCACTCCAGAAGGGGGATTTACCTGTGCAGGACCTGTAATCATGCCCACTTCCGCACCCCGGCATAAGGCTTCAAGAGCCAAGGCTCGCCCCATTTTCCCGGAAGAACGGTTGCCGATGAAACGGACAGGGTCTATGGGTTCGTGGTTCGGCCCGCTGGTTATTAAGACCCGTTTTCCGGAAAAGTCTTTATCCTGATGTACGGCACAGAACGCCGCATCGAGGATATCCGGGATATCGGCCAAGCGCCCGAGACCTTCCGTGCCACAAGCCAGCCTGCCCGAGGCCGGGCCTATAAAAGCGGCGCCGCGCTTGCGTAATATCTCGATATTTGCCTGTGTCGCCGGATGGGTGTACATGTTGGTGTTCATGGCGGGTGCGTACAAGATCGGGGCGCGCGTGGCCAGTAATGTCGTACTGAGCCAGTCATCCGCGATACCGCATGCCGCCTTCGCCAGGATGTTGGCCGTGGCCGGCGCGACAAGACACAGGTGCGCGCGCTGCGCGACGGCAATGTGCCCCTGTTCCGGACATGTAACAAGTGGAAACATGTCTGTAATGACGGGCGTTCCCGTAAGGGCTTCCAAGGCCGCAGGTTGTACCAGGTGCCGGGCCGAGGCGGTCAAGGCACAATCTACCCGTGCACCCTGTTCCCGGAGTCTGGAAGCCAACTCACACGCTTTATACGCCGCAATGGAACCGCATATCCCCAATAGCACGTTTTTTTCGGCGAAGGGCAGCATGGCTGACTATTCTTCTGTTTCCAATGTCTCCTCTTCTCCGGAGGTGACATAAGACAGTTTCCCGGCCAAGACCTCCTCCAAGGCTTTTATCGTAGGTTTTTGTGACCGGAGGGAAGAGCCGAAGCTGCGTGGTTCATTCTTGGCCAGATGAATCGCACGGGCTGACGCCACAATCACAAGACGGTACAGACTGTCAAATTTTTCCTTGAAATCATCTACACAATAGGGGGATGGCATAAGAATACTCCTGTCTGCTTTACGATGTCGGGGGTTGCGAAGCAAAACACCGGCTACTCCCCTAACAGTATAGCATATAAAGGTTGTTTTACTTTAATTTTATGCCGCAGGCGTCTTCTGAGAACGCACTTCCCTCAATAATCTTAACCAGGGCTTTCGCCGCTACGTCCAGGTCATCATTTACGACACAATGATCGAATTCAGCAATGGCCGCCATCTCGTTGCGGGCGTTTTTCAGTCGAACTTCCATATCCGTGGGGGTGTTCACGCCCCGAAGGACTAGACGTTTTTTCAGGGTTTCCAGGTCGGGGGGTACAATAAATATCGAGCACATCTGCGGGTAAAGCCTTTTTATGCTGCGCATGCCCTGCACATCTAATTCAAGCACTACCGTTCCTCCGGCAAGGAGTCGGCGTTCTATTTCAGATTTATGCGTGCCATAAAGATGTCCATGCACCTCCGCCCATTCCGCGAACCTGCCCGCTGTGATGTCTTCTAAAAATTGTTCGCGGGAGGTGAAGTAGTAGTCTTTAGCTTCCACTTCGCCGGGACGAGGAGGACGGGTGGTCGCGGAGACCGTCACGCTCAAATGCAGCAATTCACGGCGGACCATGCCCAGCAGGGTACTCTTTCCCGCACCGGAGGGAGCGGACACTACAATAATACGGCCGGTTTCCGTCATTTTTTCAACCACTATTCGAGATTTTGGATTTGTTCGCGAATCTTTTCTATTTCCGTTTTGATTTCTATAATGTCCCTGCTTGCTTCAACATCACGCAACTTGGAGCCCAGGGTATTGGCTTCACGAAGCATTTCCTGCACGAGAAAATTCATATCCCGGCCTACGGGCCCGGCGGAGGCCATTATATCGCGCGCATGAACCATATGTGCCCTGAATCGTACCAGTTCTTCCGTAACATCCATGCGGTCCGCCATAAGGGCTACTTCCATGGCAAGACGCTCTTCTTTCACGCCCACCTCTGCGTTAACTTCTAAAATGCGGCGGCGCAGTTTTTCATCGTACAGTGAAAGCAGCTCTGGTGCGCGTTTTCCCACGTTGTCCACGAGTATGTCGAGTGTTCCCAGATGTTCCGATATCGCCGAGCCCAGCGCAAGGCCTTCCTTCGCACGCACTTCATTAAGGCGGGAGACCGCTATTTTCAAGGCTTCTACGAGTTGGGAGGCGATTTCTTCAATATTCAATTCTTCATCCTCGGGCACAATGACACCCTCCAGGGCGATAAGGCTATCGAGAGACAAAGCATCGGTTGAAGACATCAAGTGCATCAGTCCCCGCGCAGCCTCGATATAAAAGCGCGCCCGCTCGGTGTCCAATCGAATTTTCGGCGCGACCCCGAGACTGCGGCCATGACGGATATTGATGGATACCTTTCCCCTGGATAAAAGGTCCTTTACGGTATCGCGCAAAGACGGCTCCAATACCGTCCATTGGTTTGGCAGGCGAAACGAAACGTCCAGAAACCGATGATTCACACTGCTGATCTCAATAACGGCGCTCTCTCCGCAGATTTCAGTCTCATATCGTGCAAACCCTGTCATACTGTATGCCATGCTCGTAATCCCATGCCGGTTTATGATAATTAATTCATTGGTCTCACTCTTTAGTGCCGAGTATGTTCGCTTAAGTATATACCACCGCTTCTGCATCCACAAAAACGTGCAGATGGAGTATTTTCGTTCACGATGGGACCAGAATCCGCATGTAAGAAACCGAGTCGTCGGGGTAAAGCCAATAAGGACAAGTAGGGTAGAAGTGGCATCCTGCCGCTTTGCATCAAGACGGACATGCGGGCCGCAGTCACGATGGAAGCTTCAGGATGCCGCTTCTGCGTTCTCGCCATTCCTTACGTGCGGATTTAGGTGGGATGTGTGTCATGGTATTTATCCCGAAGAATACGGTATGCTTTACGCTATCGTTAAGACAAAATATTCGGGAGGGTGCAACCTCGAGAAATCTATTTCTCGTGGTTTGTGCCGCTCAGATAAAGGATAGGTATGGATTTTATTCTAAGTAAAGAAGAAAACGAAGCCTTATTCCACTTCGGCCTCGCCGTGAATGTCGAGGCCCGGAATCGTTTCTTGGTAGAGGACCTTATAGTGCGGGCGAACGCCGGAATCACGTCACGCCAGACACAATTCGCCAGCCTGCTTGCGGACGCTTTTAATGGATATCGAAGTCACGCTTCTGCCGATTTTCCCGCAGCCCGTTCCGGCGAAGTATTGGCGTTGATGTTGCTTCATGAAGTTTATCGGCATTTGATTGCACTGCATTCGCTTTTGCGATACCCACGTATGCTTGCCGACGGGTTGACCCATGTCCGCGAAACCCTTGGTCAAGAACAGACTGAAAACGTGTTTACCGCTCTCATGTACTACTATCCTTTACGACCAATGTCGGGGTCAGGAATGTCGTCCACGGAATATCTTGCCGGGTCTGATGGAAGAATGCCGAATATCGAACGTATTTTATGGGAAATAATGATTCTTCAGGTCGACCACGAAAATCCCGCATTGCAGAAATACCGGGAACTTTTTGACGATGCCGCCGTATGTGCCCATGCGCCCCTGCGTGAATTCATGCATCAATTTGACCTTTGGCTGCAACGTCAACCTCCTTCGCCCGATACTAATTTAACGTTGCTTGAAACGCTGCGGGAACCTGCCCGTGCGTGCCCTGGCTCCCTGGAAGGGCAAATCGAATACATTATGGATCGGTGGCGGTCCGTGCTGCCCCCCCTTCTTTTTGAGCAGTGGCTGATCGCCCGGGGGATTATGCGGGAAGAGACTTTGTACAGAGGACACGGCGGGGGCCCGGCCTATGCTCCCTCGTTTACCGGAGAGGAGTATGCCGAGCCGGAGGCGTTTACTCCGGATGAAGACTGGATGCCGAAGGTCGTCCTCCTGGCCAAACTGGCCTATGTCTGGCTGGACCAACTTTCAAGAAAATACGGCAGGCGGCTCTCCTATCTGAGCGACATACCGGATGCGGAACTCGACCTTCTGGCGCGGTGGGGGTTTAATGGATTATGGCTCATCGGCGTGTGGGAGCGGTCGCCTGCCTCCCAGGAAATAAAGCAGCGCATGGGCAACCCGGAAGCCGCCGCTTCCGCCTATAGCCTCTACGACTACACAATCGCACAGGATCTGGGTGGCGAAGCCGCCTTGCAGGACCTGGCCCGCCGGGCACGGCAGCGCGGCATTCGTCTGGCTGGAGATATGGTGCCCAATCATATGGGCTTGTATTCAAAGTGGGTTATCGAGCATCCTGAACGGTTTTTACAGGTCGATATTCCCCCATTTCCCGCCTACTCCTTTTCAGGGCCGGACCTGTCCAAAGATGAACGGGTCGGCCTGTTTATCGAAGAAGGGTATTGGACTAATCGCGACGCCGCAGTGGTTTTCAAACGCACGGACAAATGGACCGGGGGAAGCGTCTATATTTACCATGGTAACGACGGGACGAGTATGCCATGGAACGATACGGCCCAACTGAATTTTTTGCGGCAAGACACACGAGAAGCCGTTATTCAGACTATTATTCAGGTGGCGCGTCGTTTCCCCATTATTCGATTCGACGCCGCTATGACCCTGGCAAAGCGGCATTACCAGCGACTCTGGTTTCCCAAGCCCGGCGACGGCGGCGCCATCCCTTCAAGAGCCGCCTTCGGCGTGTCCAAACAAGACTTTGACCAGGTATTCCCCATGGAATTCTGGCGGGAGGTTGTTGACCGGATTGCGGCGGAGGCCCCCGATACCTTGTTGCTTGCGGAAGCCTTCTGGTTAATGGAAGGCTACTTTGTGCGGACGTTGGGCATGCATCGCGTCTACAACAGCGCTTTTATGAACATGTTAAAGATGGAGGACAACAGCAAATATCGTCAGACGATTAAAAATGTTCTTGAATTCACTCCGGAAGTACTCCAGCGCTTTGTAAACTTCATGAA
This sequence comes from Candidatus Hydrogenedentota bacterium, assembly GCA_022706235.1. GTDB lineage: Bacteria > Hydrogenedentota > Hydrogenedentia > Hydrogenedentales > CAITNO01 > JAAYBJ01. The sequence goes on from JAKJCY010000001.1 coordinate 24,703, forward strand.
TAACCCCGATGAAGATACGGCGGAGGCTCAATTTGGAAAGGGCGACAAATATTTCGGCGTGGCGGCGATGCTGGTAACCATGCCGGGCCTCCCCATGTTTGGACATGGACAGGTGGAGGGGTTTACGGAAAAATACGGCATGGAATACCGTCGTGCCTATCGAGACGAACCGTGCGACGAGGCTTTCATGGAACGACACGAGCGGGAGATATTTCCGCTGATGCGCAAGCGTTACCTGTTCAGCGATGCACGTAATTTTGCCCTCTTTGATTTTACCACCGTTGAGGGGTGGGTGGACGAAAATGTCTTTGCCTATTCCAACCGTTGCGACGGGGAGCACGCCCTGATGGTTTACAACAACGCCTATACAACAACACGCGGCGTTCTGCATACCTCCACGGCCACCAACGTGGGTAAAGGAGAAGAACGGATACTAGAACGCCGTTCTTTGTTAGAAGCGCTTGATCTGGATAAGGATCCGCGTGCATATGTCATTTGGCGAGACATGCGGACCGGACTCGAATATCTGCACCACTGCAACAGCCTGACCAAGAACGGCATTCATTTGGAGTTACACGCCTACGAATACAAGGCTTTCTTCTTTATACGCCGGTTGTATGACACGGACAACAGTTGGGGACGCCTTCATGGTCAGCTTAAGGGCATGGGCGTGCCTAGTATTCAGGAAGCATACCTTGAGATGCACCTCGCCGGTATCCTGGAACCCTTCCGTAATTTTATGACCCCCGATATGATTCGACATGTCCTTCTCGATAATGAAGAGCCCGGTGGGTTGGGTCCGCACCATGCGTTATTGATGGATTTCTTGAAGGCTATAAATACCTTTTTAGGCAGCAAAAACGATGTGGCCTCTGTGGTAAACCACATAGAAAGAAAATTAGCCGTCCTGCGCAAAATAATGCGAACCCGTGCCGGTCTCAAATTGCCGAAGCCCGTGCTTCAGTACCTGCGAAAAAACCTGCCGGACGACACCAACCTGTCCGACGCGGGACTTGCTTTCTGGCGGGTGCCGCTGGCGTTTTGCCTGCTAAGGGCTATTGGGGTGCTTCATGCGAAGAATGATGCTGACAGCGCTGCGAAAAAGCCGCAACGGAACCGCAAGGAACTGTATACTTCTCCCGCCGAGGAAAAGACAAGCGGCCGGTTAATGCGGGAATGGCTTCTGATAAAGCAAGTGGCGAAGGCTTTTGAAGCACTGGACGGCAATACCTGGCAGGCATGGCGGGATGGTCGACTCGTGAGCGTTTGCCTGGCCCACCGCGTGGACATGCTCTCCCTGGAAACGGAAATATGGGGCCCCGTACTTTATGACCTGTTCGAAAGTGATGAAATGCGCCAGGTGCTTATGACACATTGGCATGCTGGACGCCGATATATCAACAAGGAGCAACTGGAACGTTCGCTGCTAATGCTCCTTTTGGTAAATCTCATCATGCTGGACACGAAAAAGAAGGCGGATAACGAAAAGTTTATCGAATGTTATGAAAACATGCAGGATATCCTGTTGACTGCTTCTGATACGGGATATGATATCAATTTTACAGTAAGTGTGCTGAAGTAAAACCTCGGGAGAATCAGGTTATGGTTTCGATATGTGTAGCCGGCGCACTCGGTCGTATGGGGCATCGAATTCTGGAACTCGCGGCGGAAACAGAAAACACCACCATAGGCGGTGCCTTTGACATGCCCCAATTCGCCGGAAGAGAATTACAGGTGATTAACCGGGAAGGTATGCCACAGACAATTACGATTGGGGCCGATGTCGCCTCAGAGATTGCACAAGCGGACGTTTTAATAGACTTTACAAACGCCGACTCCTGCATTGACAACGTACGCGCCGCATCGCAGGCGAGGCGGTCAGCAGTAGTAGGGGTTACCGGATTATCCGAGTCACAGGTGGAAGAACTGCAGGACAGGTCCCGGGACACGGCCATTGTCTACGCGCCCAACATGAGCCTGGGCGTCAACCTGCTTTTTAAACTCACGGAAGAAGTGGCACGCTTGCTGGGCCTCGCCTACAACGTGGAGATCACGGAAATCCACCATAATCAGAAAAAAGACAGTCCCAGTGGTACGGCGGTTCGACTGGCGGAACAGGCGGCACACGGATTAGGGTTGGAGTATCCCGCTGAAGCCGTTTTCGGACGGGAAGGCCTCGTGGGCGCGCGTCCTGAACGCCAAATCGGGATACATGCCCTGCGCGGCGGGGATGTTGTCGGCGAACATACTGTGGCGTTCATTGGAGCCGGAGAACGTATCGAACTTACACATAAGGCACACAGCCGCGACAATTTCGCTCGGGGAGCGTTGCGGGCCGCTCATTTTGCGGCCTCGGCCTCTCCCGGACTGTATGATATGCAGGACGTGTTGGGATTAAGGTAATCCTACAGCCCCTCTCTCCCAGTTTTCTTGTGAATTCCTGATTTGTTTAATCTTCCTGTGTTGGACGTGCCGGCTCGGGCAGATTGCGTAATAAAGCCGGACCTTCGGTCCAAAGCCACCATAAGTGTTCCAACGTGGGCGTCAATCGGTCATAGGTTCTGACCGTTGCCGGGGCTAAGGCGTGTTCCCAGGCATTCCGCTGTGCGCCGCTGTCGCAGCTTGCCAGATACACATACCGTAAAGCGGTATTGTTATCGGGACGCGGAACGTCTTCCGGCTGATAATACTTACCGTCAAGGAGCAGGCCGGCGGCAGTGCCATGAGACCCCACAAAAACAAACGTACCTTTGAGGACGGCATCATCCAAAGACTCCCGGGTGAGCGGCCGCAGCAGGGCGCTGCCGGGGCCCCATCGTCGGACAGAAGTGCTTGCCATGCGATACATGGCCAGGGAAAAAAGGGGGCGTGGTACAAAGCCCAAATCATCGTAAAGTAAAAAAGTTCTGGCACGGGAAGCCTCTTGTGTTAACAGCCGTTCCCCACGTATGGTTAAGGATGTCGCCAGGAAGCAGGTGATAAAAAAAAGATTGAGGAAAATCATACCCGTCTTCTGAAACATAGTGCACTTGAAAAGCCAGCCGATAATAGGGACAGGGGCTGTTGAACCTCGCAGACAACGCCAAATGCCGTACAGCCAGAATATCCCCCACACCAGTAGACTTTTGCGTGTCAAACTGAGTATCCAGAGTTCGACGCGCTGTGTATCCACCTCGTTCCTGAAATACACCATGAGCATCGACAGCACTGCCACGGATATCAGAAGCAAAAACGTTATGAGGCCCAAAAGGGCCCATAGGATTAACGCTTGTTTTCTATGGCTTTTCCAGTATAAAGAGGCGGTGTTGTTACGGCGAGTCCACGTCAGTGGCGCAAAACCAAAATAAAGCAGGAGGGCGAGGAGACGAACCCTCTTTTTAGGGTGGATATCTTGCCCGTTTTTGGGATAAGGGCCGTCTGTTTCTGTCGATTGGTCACAGGGAGCCATGGAATTCTCTTCGCGCAGCGTGACGGTGGTTTTCGTTTCTTTTTTTAAAAAAGACCCTTCAGAAATTCCCGAACAATGTCAATCCCTTCCCATCCGAAATAAATCAGTGCGGACAACACGGTAAGGGTCAGCGCGACGCCGGCCAAAGAGGCGAGTACCCCGGCAATGGATAACAGACCGTCTTCCTCCAGCATACCCAGTCCGATCAGGAAAACGCCGAATGCGGGTGCGGTGTTGGTCAACGGAACGGGAATAATCATGGAGGTACCGCAAATCAACACAATAAGCGCCAGTAACCGAAACGTAATTGCATTTTCAAAGACGAATCCCAGTCGGGGCCGTATAAAGAACTCAATAATACGCAGAAAGAAGACCATGGTCTTGATTAGCCGGGGCCGCTCCCCCACGTTGACTTCCTTTTCAAGGATGCGTTTAGGAAGCCACGGGAAGTCGCGTCGGTTGAAAAGTTGCAACCCTAATATTACCAGGATAATGCCAAAGGGAGTGGAATAACCGGGCGCCGGCAAGGGCATGGCGGACGGTATGGAAAAAATAACCAGCAAAATACCGAAACTTTTGACGCTGACCCGGTCAACGATAGTCTGTACCGTGACGCGCGCGCCGCTTTCGCCTACAGCAAATATGGTGGTTACATTTTCTGATAATCGCATCGAGATTTCTCCACATCCCCTAAGGATTTAAAACGATACGGGTACTACGTGTAACCCGCCTGTACGTCATTGCGAACGAAGTGAACCCATCTCATTTGTATTGAGCCTGAATTACGTTGAGATCGCTGCGCTACGCTCGGGATTACAAGGGAAACGCGCTTGTCTTTCTTCAGTGAATCACTACCGAAGAAATGTTTAACAACGAATGCTTTCGGTGCGTGCAGCGAAACCAATACGGCAAAGATGGCTGCCACACTATTATAAAGAATCAGGGCAGGTAAAGGCCGATCTCAACACTTCCAACGCATCATAGTCGGTTATGTTCCGTCGTAGTGGAGTTATGCTGACCTGATTCCTGTGTATCGCTTCAAAATCGGAACCTTCATGTATATAGTGGTCGGGTTCCGCACCGCCGATCCAGTAATAGGTGCCGTTTCGCGGATCTTTCCGTTCCACAATTTCATCCTGGTAATTGCGCCTTCCCATCGAAGTTAGCGCCATGCCTGCAATAGATTCCAGAGGCTGGTTGGGCACATTAACGTTCAACATGACATCTTTGGGCAACCCTGTATTCAAGATATATTCGGCAACACAGGAAGCCACCCGTTTTGTCGGTTCATAACTATTGGGATGAGAACTGATAATAGAGATGGCAAAAGATGGAATACCTAGCAGCATGCCTTCAAAAGCGCCCGCGACCGTGCCGGAATAGGTCACATCATCGCCGAGATTCGCCCCGGGGTTAATGCCCGATACGACAAGGTCGGGGCGGCATCCGAGCAGCTTTCTCACCGCAAGAATCATGCAATCGGCGGGCGTACCGTCTATCATATACCAACCCGACTGGGTTTCGGTCACCCGCAACGGGTGGTGCAGGCTTACCCCGTGGCCCACCGCACTGCGCTGACGATCAGGGGCATAGACAAAAATATTGCCCAAGCCGGAAAGCGCTTCGGCGAGATGGGTAAGTCCGGGTGCACGGATACCGTCATCATTGGTCAGTAAAATTGTAGGAGGAGTCATATTCGTCTCTTGAATGTTTATCGGGTGTGTCCCCCGGAATTGGAACCTGTTCGTATGCGCAAAAGTGTATCTAAAGGACCCCCAGCGATTCAATAAGATGCTGGACAAGGTTTTTCGTTTCGTTCTCTTGGCAAATAATTCGAGATGTGGTATAATTTTATTGCGCTCTCGAGTATAAACGGGTGGTAGCTTGGACTTGACGCCAAGCGGCGCGAACTGGGCCGTCGTGACTTGATCCTGCCCCGGATTGGTCGGGGCTGAGCGTTCAAGTCCGATGGTCCTTTGTATTCATACTCGATTATTCAACCTTTGCCCGGGCCGAGTTGATTGAAAAAACATGCTGTAATATACTGATTTGTACAGGCCTAGAATTTGCCGCACCAGTACGCTGAATTTCAGCCCTGGACTTGGAGGCATTTTAGGACTGCACTATTTTTAATACTACTTTTATACCAAAAGAACCATTACAATGTTGATTTTCTGTTTTCGTCAACAACTCTTGGAAACGTAAAACGAAACGCAAAAGACGTTGACTTTTTGGCTTCCTTCGGGTACACTTATCTTGTCCGGCCTGTTTGGGGCGACGGGCGCTTCTTACGTTACGATCCCGATTTCCGCCGGACACCTTTTCCCTATCAGAACATCCTGTTTTTGGGGCGTCATACTGGTCACAGCAGGGTTGCTTCCTGCTTTACCTTCGGGTAAAACGGCGGAGTTAGCAACCGCCACTAAGTAGACGCCTTTCTTTTTTAACACAGAATAAGCGCACGTTGTCGCCGACCCATCCAATCTGTCGTATTATCTTCTCGAAAATGATACGCCCACGACCATTCCCTTCACCTCCGACAATAGTCTTCCAATAAAAGACAACGGATGCCCGGGTGAAACCGGTTTCACGCGCCTGATTTCCACCCGAGCATCCTCAAGTATTACGCCATCATCGGCTTTTGTTCTGGGAAATATTACCACTCCACCTCCGGCCTTTCCTTCGGCTTCTCCTCAGGCGGTTTCGTAAGTCCCTTCACGTAAAGCGCTGGAAAGCCGCTATCATTTATCTTTGCCTCAATCATGATATGCTTACCGAAGAGTTCCGTTTTGCGTTTTTTCGAGCTCGGCACCGTTACTCACAGACAAGCCCACCATGCGCAGCTCTTTGAGCAGGAAATTCTTTGCGGCATCCGAGCGGAGCGTGAAGTATTTGTTAATCGCGGGGTCTTTGCACTCGCCTTCCTTAACAATAAGTTTCCAGAGAACAGTTTTGAACCCCTCATCATTTATTCCGCTGGTAATGTTTATCGTATCGCAGACATAAAGACCATCAGGAATTTCAGCATTACAAATTTTCATAAGATTAATCTCCTTTTAAGTTTTGGCTAACGTCATCGGCATTCCCATGGCAATTTTCTGCCAGCCAGGTTTCGACTTCTTGCGGGTTGTAGCGAACCGTGCGGTGAATCTGGCGAAACGGCATCCCCTCTTTCCGCAACTGGTAAAGAACCGTGCGGGACATCTGTAATTTCTTTGACAACTCATGTTCTGTTAAATATTCATCCATAAAAATTTCCTTTGATTGTTTTGTGTTTCAGTCCACAGAAAACAAGGCAAGACTTCAATCATCAATCGTTCCTGAAAATGGCCGAAGAACACGGCATGAAGATAGGAATTTGATGCGGAATCCAGAATCATCGGCTGGTGCTATCGCGTGCCGCATAACTGTGTAGTTTACTGAGAAGATGCGATGAACAATGTCCGCTACGTAGTGATGTGACGCATAATATATACAGTTCTTGTTATTCGACCATGTATGCCCGGTTAGGCATTATCTCTGTAAGATGGTCGCCCCACGCAAGCCGCTCTTCGCCTACAGATTCTGCAGTCACCAGTCGTAACGACTTTAGCATGTCACGTGCCTGGACTACCGGAATTCCACTATACCTGAGAAACGCGTAAACAATCATACCTGTCCTGTGAATACCTGCCGAGCAATGCACATATACCATTCCGCCCGACTTCAAGGCAGTTGAGAGTTCAACAAAAAGTCTTTGTAATTCAGGGATTCTTTTCTTGCCCGGAGGAGCTCCGGTTTTCATGGGGAACCATATCCACCCCATATTTGCTTCCCTGACCGCTTGTTCAATGCTCTTGGCGCCCTCTGCTTCGGACATCAGCGTGATAACATGAGTCACCCCTTTACACCCCAAGGCCCTGATAGTGCGTTTCCCCGGACGATGGCCAATAATAATACTTCCGCCAAGTATAGCAATCCCGTGACTGACCGATGTCCTCATTTTTGTTTTCAGTCATACGTGTAACTGACCATTTTCTGAAACCGGCTCATGATTTATCATTCCAAATAACCTTGAGTATAGAAGATAGTTTTTGGTGTCTTAGCTCAGCGGGAATAGGACTTTTCCCGAAAATTTAAGGTACTGCCCATGGCTGGAAGTACCGACTCAGGGGTGCGTTTTTTGAGGCATATACGGTCTATCAATGCAATGCGTTTGGAGGGATGAGGAAAGTTTAGGTCCCTGTCCCAAGCAGATCGTCTTGATGAAACCTACCGGGGTATTCCTTGGCAAGATGCTCGCTAGCAGAGCCCGCCTCCGCTTCACACGGCACCTTCAAGATAACATAGGTCGTTTGAGATGTCAATATATACTCTTATCCCACATAGGCAATCTACCTTTTGGCATTACACTTTCCCATCAAGCCGTAACATGTTACGGCTCTGTCACCTCGTTATCAACTCTGCCCTTAATTCTGCCCTTAATTCTACCATCTTACCTTTTTTGACAACCGGGTAAAGTGATAGTAAATCTTCTCGGTGACGGCCATAGTGGCACACAGGCTGACGATGACGGTAAATAAGTTCTCATTTTAATCGCAATTAAAAATGTTTGACGTAGAGTGGTGAAGGGGTCCAAGTCTCTTGTCAAAAGTCCCGGTAGTTTTCTCGGCTAACAGTTTCCTGCCAAGGATCGTCACAGATGGCAAAAGTGTTGTCGTGCCTATCGCCCCAGGTAAGGATGCCGAAGCAATCGGGATTCAGCCGTCGTCCGGACCTGAAATTGATTTCATTCAGGACAAAGCACCGGGTGTCGCCGATAGCACCCGCATATACCCCGGGTTTTCCTCTCGTTCCCAAATTCCATTTGGGAACGTAATCTCTCTTGAAATTCCATTTCCCTTTTCGCATCGGTCCGGCCGGTGTATTCCTGCGCTCTACCATGGTTGCGAAGTAGAACTTCGCGGGCAGCTGCGTTCCCAAGTGCAACTCTTGTCATTACCCACATCTTTTGGTAATGAATAGTAGCGGTAAAAAACGAATGTTTGAATACAATATCCCAACGGGATTTAAGAACAAAGCCCAGGGTTGCGGTACTCCGCTACCCTGGGTTGGAAATCGCCCCCAATTCCCGTTTACCCCAAGGGGGTTGCGTCACATTGGTACAAATGCCGTATGGGAGGACCGACGTAACTCCGTTGGAGTAGAAAAGAGAGACGGAGAGACGTCGCTTACCCAGGGTAGCGGGGTACCGCAACCCCCTGGGCTATGATATGTAATCCCATTGGGATTCTGAATACCTACGTCGGCATCTCAATACCCTATCCTGAACGGAAAGATGTGGGTAATGACAAGAGTGCGACTTGGGAACGAGCATAAAAGAGTGCGACTTGGGAACGAGCATAAAAAATACTATCCGTTGTATTCCGGCGCTCGGCCATGGTTGCGAAATGGAGCTTCACGGGCAAATACGCTCCCAAGTGTAACTTGGAAACGAGCGTGAAACTCACGTTAAAAGGGGCTAGTTTCGGGTTCGAGTTATCGGTTTATCCCCTAAAATCGGATTGTAGATGGCTTCAAAAGTGCCGCCGGTGGAAATGTGACCGACGACTTTTTCAGGATGCGCTTCCAGGTCTACAGGGTTGCCTGCTGCGTCCACAGGTTCCCCGTCTTCATTCACGGCAACGATGCCTGTGGGAGTAATACCCACCCCCTCCTCATCATAAGGGCGACTGACAATGATTTCTCCTACGGGAATGTTCCGCCCGCTGGCATCCTTTACGCTTCCGTCTGAACGAAAAGTGAAGGGCACATAATCATTTTCAGAACCGAAAACATCTTTTCCCAGGTTGAAACTTTGGTCAAGAACAATCTTGCGGTAAAGCTGAATGTTCTTCTTCATAGTAGATTCTAAAGGATAGAATAGACTCCCCTTGATATAAAGATTGCCGGATTCCTCGTCCTCGCGCAAGTAGGCCCGTTCCTCCACAAAAGCGCGCATTACCTTCTGACGTTCCAATAAATGCGATTTTCGTTCATCTTTAAGCATATTCGAAAGTGTTTTGTTGTCGAAAATGGCGTCAATATCATATTTTAAATTAAGTAACATGCTCTTTTCAGAAGCATACTGTTTCAACTCCTGGGCGATTTCATCGGGCATAACGCCATACAGGTCGGCGCCTACCACCACCCTATAAAAGAAACCCAATTCACCAGCATCGGAACCTCTGTGACAATAATCCATTAATTTGGTCCGGTCGGGCCGGGTGGAATCATAGCCGCCGTAATCCATCTCGCGCCATCCCAGGTTCCCCGGCAGTTTGCGTGGGAACGACCAGACGGAATCAATCGTATTCCCGACCATGCCGTGACACCCCAGGCACTGCATCATTTCTTCTGTGGTCTGCGGTCGGAGCTGCCCCTCGCGGTCTTCGATATACCCGGCCAGTACCCACCCGACATTGTTGTCTATCCATCCCTGTCCTTCGTTTCCTATCACCACCCCATCATAATGGGCGTTATCATCAATGTCCCCAATGCCAACCGATTTCCACTTGTACATATAGCGCATTTCCTTGATGCGCTTCGCGCGGGTCCCGGGAAACTCATAGGCAGGCGTCCCCGGGTCTGCCGCGCCATCCACCGCTTCCCCAGCCTGACCGTCCGCGTTAAGATCGACATAATGCAGCGGATGGGTAAACTCGGCGCCTACCGGGAAAAAGCCCTTCTCAACAGGTACCGCGGCCGCATCGCCATAGTAGTGCTTCTCACTGGAGCTGCGGTTCTTTATGTTGCGTTCGAGGAGGTCAAGATTCTTTTTGCAAATTTCAAGGTTAAACTCCCCTCCCTCTTGCATAAAGGCCGCGGGTAATCGCAGGTAAATGCCGCTCACGCCACCGTTCAGCGGACTGAATATGCCGTAAGGGAAGAAATTTACCGCGCGCCACCCGGTATACCGGGTGTGTTCATCCCGCACAAAGCCTTCCTGGTCCACGTAACCATGTGTTCCTCCTGTCGTCGGGTCGGGTTGCATTTCCGGAAACAGGTGCCTGGGATTCAAAGACGGAAACAGGACGAATTCCCCTGCGTCCGGATTAATCCAGCCACTGCGGCTTTTAGCCCGTACCCGGTCGTAAAGCGGCGTCCAGTTATCCTGCCGTACATAGTCAATGTCATTGATATCGGGCAAAGCAATCCCCGCCTTTTCAAGCCGTTCCATAACTTCCCCCGGAAAGATGGTGTTTCGCCACAACACTTTGTTCAGGTCCGGCGATGGAAAACTATATAGCACTTGATCTTCTGCCAACGGATAAGCATTGCCGTGTTTAATAGATGCAAGATAATTGGTGTGGCAGTACAGGCAGGCATTTTGTGTGCCATAGCCCGTTTCGATCCAGCACTGTGCCGGGATGGAGGGTTCCTCGTTATAAGACGGTTTGTATTCCGCCCCCGTCCGTTGTCGGAAATCCTTCGGTTCGACGCCCCTGTAAAAGTCTCCCAAGTCTATAATCTGAGGATTCAATTGTTGGGCGGCAAGCGAATGATGTGCTTGTTGTATTGGACTATCCGGCACTATGTCATTCGCGGAAATTTTGTTTCCCACCAAAAGAATGGCCATCAACATCGTTACGCCCTTGGGTAGATATGGCAACATTACCGGTCTCCTTGTGCCAGTATGGCTCTGGCCGTTTGACTATATCTTTCTCTGTCCCGCTTTAGCATTGAGGCGCAAGACTGCACTGATGTTATTATAGAGATAAAGGCTGTGTAAACTATAAAGGGCTATGGGCAAAATAATGGTCATAGAAATCGACTTTATTCCGACAGCCATTAGAAGCCTTTACACGACACTTGAGTTCTTTTCCCTCTGTGTTTCTTTCACGTGCCGAAGGCATGTACAGAAAGCTTCACGTAATATACAGACTTTCGCTCGCAAACTCAGGGTCACTGGTGAGGTTGATGCCGAGTCTTCGCAAACCGGCCTCATCGCCCGGGGTCGGAATATGGGTCATGTGCATATCACACCCGTTGAGATGCTTCAGTTTCTCCACGGCCACGCTTGTAGCGGGATTGGAAGGCATGGATGCGCCTACCGCTATAAGTGCCTCTTCAAGGTCAAGGCTGATGCTTTTCCCGTCCCGTATGTTTTTCTTCAAATCACCGATGGCAGTGATAATATTTGGTGAAATCAAATGGATTTTGTCCGGGATACCGGCCAGATGTTTGATGGCATTCAGCACGGCGCTTGTCGCCGCGTGCATCAGGGGTGAGTTACCGCCGGTGATGATAGTACCGTCTTTCAGTTCAATGGCCGCGCCGCAATAGATGCCGTCATTCCCCTTATTGTTGGACAGGGCACGAGCGGCAGCCTCACGCGCAGGGATAACCGGACGTCGATCCTCAACCTGTATGCCCAGTTCATTCATGATCAGTTCGACACGTTCCACCGTTTCCTGGTCGGAAAGCCCCATCATATATTCACAACGATACCGGAACACCCTGCGTATAACTTCCTGTTCGGCAGCATACCGCACTGCCTGGTCGTCAGCAATGCCAAAACCGACCCGGTTGACCCCCATATCCGTCGGTGACCGGTAAAAGGACTTTTCCCCGGTTATTTTTTCAAGGATGCGTCTTAACAGGGGAAATGCCTCCACGTCCCGATTATAATTGATTGTTGTTTCCCCGCAGGCTTCCAGGTGGAAAGGATCTATCACGTTGATATCCCGCAGGTCAGCCGTGGCCGCCTCGTAAGCCACATTTACGGGATGTTTCAGCGGAAGATTCCAAATCGGAAAGGTCTCAAACTTCGCATATCCCGCATGAATCCCCTTTTCGTATTCGTGATAGAGCTGGGAAAGGCACGTTCCCAGTTTGCCGCTGCCGGGGCCGGGTCCCGTGACCACCACCAGCGGATGGGTGGTCCCTATATAGGAATTACGGCCATAGCCGTCCTTGCTGACAATCAGGTCCACATCCGTCGGATACCCTCTTGTGGCCTGGTGCGTGTATACGGTGATCCCGCGCCGTTCGAGTTTGTTTTTAAAAAAAAGGGCAGAAGGCTGCTCTTCATACCGGGTAATGACAACTGCGGTAATTTCCAACCCCCAGTCTTTGCGAAGATCGTCTATGAATTTGAGAACGTCAATATCATAGGTAATGCCGAAATCGGCGCGTATTTTTTTCCGGGCAATGTCTCCGGCATAGATACAAAGAATAATGTCTATTTTATCCTTGAATTGCTGGAGCAGGCGCATTTTTACGTTGGGATCGAAACCGGGAAGCACCCGGGCAGCGTGATAATCAAAAATCAGTTTACCACCGAATTCCAGGTACAGTTTGTTGTCAAAACGTTCAACGCGTTCCAGTATTGCCGCCGTTTGCTCCTGTAAATATTTATTTACATCAAAGGCATTTCGTGTTTCGCTGGTCATGGAATTCTCCCATAAGGTTCCGCTTGAATCGGCTGATTCTAAATCCTGGGATACGGGATAGTCAATCAGCGGAGGCTGTCCTTTGCCCGGGACAGCGAATACGCGCACCGCTTCTCCTCCGCCAACGTTGGGCTAAACGGCTTCGCCGTGGATATTCTTTCCTGTGTCCGCAAAAAGGGGACAGACAACCAAATAGCAGCAAGAACTGGCAGTCTCTATGCAGCAATCATGTGCTATTTGGCAGTCAGTCCCCTTTTTGCTCAGTCTTCTTACTTGCGTTTAGTCCAACAAAGTTTTTCAGTTGGCAGGGCAACTGAAAAAGCTTATTCGTTCTTCGTCAAAAACGGCTATTGCCGTCCTAAAGGCGTATTTTCGGCGGTTATCGTTGGTAGTGCAGCAGGAAAACAGGGTGGTTTATGTAAACGGGACGCCTATTTGTTGACCATGGTCCAGAATATAGTTTCGAGCCTGATCGTATTCTTCGGCGCCGGATAAATGCTCTATCATAAGGGGCGGTTGTTGGGGCATTCCGGCCAGGCGTTTCAGGAATACCGTGTAATCCATCGCCCCCGTTCCGGGACAGACCTCCCGAAAATGCACATTCATCTCTACATCCCATGTGAGGTCTTTTGCATGGCAACTGACGATATGGGGACCAAGTTTGTCGAAACATTCATTAATTATATCGCCGTTGCGGTAAAACCGGTCCGGACTGTTGATAATGTTGCACGGGTCCAGATGCACTCCGAATCCCACGCGATCGATAGCCTTAAGAAGATTTAAGTACGAATCCGCACTGTCCGGCAGGCTCCAGCCCATCATCTCGTAGGCAAATTTGGCGCGCATGGGCTTTACGGCATCCACCACCTTGCGGGCATTCTCCACCGCCGCATCGAAAAATTCAGTAGAAAGATTTTTGGGATGGGGGCCGAACCAACTGTCCGGACTGAAGGAGCCGGCAATATTCACGCAGCAGTGCGCGCCGATGGCTTCCGCCAAGGCCAAGCCTTCGGTGACGTTTTCCAAGTTATTCTTGCGCTTTTCCGGATCCGCGTCCATCATGTTGCACCACCGGCCGACTTCGGCGATCACAATATTATGTCGGGCAAACGTTTCTGAAACGGCTTTAATTTTGTTGGAATCTGAGATGGATACGTCCGGGCAATAGGCAGCCCGATAGCGCATCTTTTTATGGGCTAACGCCAATAGTTCGGGATCATCGCTTTTTTCAAAAACAGGCGCCCCCAGCCGCACTGAACCGCTTGAAACACTGGACTGTTCCTCCGCCGAAAGTGCCACGCCCGTCAATAGGGACAAGCCCGCTATTTTTCCGATAAAATTCCGCCGGGACTCTTTTCCTGAAATCATGGGTCCTTCTCCTGTAGCACCTTGGCTTATTGGGGCCATGCCTCTTCCAGCCGACGAAGAAGCGCAAGTACCTCACGATGAATGACCGGGGCCACTTCCGGGCCGCCGGAATTTTCCTCGCCATATTGGGACTCATTGTCATAGATGTAGGGTGGTTCCGCATCCCATTGGCTCTTGGGAAGAATGTAACCGATTTCATCATTGGCCAACCCGAAAATCATATTGACTTTTCCGTGCATTTCTTTGCGTAACGGCGGCACTTCCACTGCTTGTATATCGAAATCCCGCCCTGGTTTGGCCTCGACGCCCCCGTCGGCTATCTCCGGATAAAGTTCGCCCGGTACCGTGGCTATCTCAAGGTCGCCCACGCGCACGACATCCACTTCGCTGCGCGCGGCAATGCCGCCCTCCCTCCAGAAGACACCGGGATGCACCAACCCCAGGGATATAGCATATTTGAACAACCCGGCCAAGGGCGCGTAAATGGTTTTTGCTGCCACACCCACGCGCGGGCTTTCGCATCTGAATACATCCGTTCCTCTAAGGGTATTCACCGTCAACACCGCGAGATTTTCCCCCAGTGCCTGTGCTTTTTCAAAAGAAGCTTCTTTGTATTTGTCCACGCCATTTCGATGAGACACCGTAGTATGTAACTGGGTCATCAGGCCGCCGACCATCCCTTGAAAATATAGGCACATTCCTCCCATACCCGGGGCGCCGTTGGGCTCCGAAACGCCTTTCTCGATGCCGTCGCGCCAATAGCCGCAGAAATCCGAGGTCAGATATGGATTATCGCCGTCCAGGGTTTCCGGGTGGTTTCCCCAGGAGACCATGGTGGCGATGGTTTCGTCCGTTCCCGCCTTGGTAAACCGGGCGCAACAGAGTTTGGTGTCGATAACAATAGGCTTTCGGGAGTCATTTACAAGCCCTTCCGGATTTATTTCTTTCTGGGATATATACATATCCGCGGGGGACAAGTTCCGGACGGCTTCCTCCACCGCATTTTTACATGCCAACTTGACGAAGTCCATATGCCGGTGATCAAAATTGGACGGAGTGGGCACGACACCGCTCCAGTTGCCCATGGTATCGGGCGTTTCATGATTGTGCAGGCAGGACACGATAACATGGTCAACATTCAGGCCAGGATCAATCATTTTCCGGATATCAATAATTTTTTCATGAAACAGGCCGATGGCATCCAGAGTCACCATTGCCACCGTCACGCCATTATTTCGAAATGCCATCGCCCGCGCCCATAATGGGTCGTGTACACCTTTTGCCGGACGGTTGCTCCCAAACCCCGCAATCCAGACGGGGTCGAACCTGCCGTTCCCGTTCCGATCATTGTAAGTGTCCTCGCCGGGGTTGATAAGACCGAGGCGGGTGGCCAGTTTCATTAAAAAGGTCTGCTCGCCCGGAACGGGGTCATATGTGTTGTCGTTATTGGTATCATTATAGGTATCATAAAGAGAAAGGTCCGGCGTAATATCCCATTTCGAGACGCCTACTTCCAGTACGCCCGGCTGCGCGCCCTCTCCCACCTTGACAAAATCCACCGTATAACCGCGATGCGGTCCTATCATCCTGTAAAACAGGAAAGCCGCCGGTAGGAGTATTGCCAGTAAAATGAGGATGCAAAAGGCGGTGAGTATTTTGTGCCGTCTAATAAAAGAGTCGTTCATATATCCATGGTCTCCAGAGTTGTTTGCCTCCCCCGGTTGCATTGTCTTGTTAATGTTCTAATGCGGGCCATACCCGCAACTGAGTTGGTGTGTTTTCGGCTGAAGTTGTTTTCCTGATACTTCAGGCTTGTTCTTTATCCTGAAGGGATTGAACAACAAAGCCCAGAGTAGCGGAGTACCGCAACCCTAGGCTTTGATAGGTAAGCCCTTCAGGCTGGTCAGATTCAACTTCTTGTTTTTTATAGGCCTTATAAGCCGATACACTACTTACACCTCGTCTGTATTTTACGCTGGTGGCAATGTATTGTCAAAGAAAGGATCGCATCGAATTCTGCTGTCCCCGGAATTTCATTGCGCTCACCCGGGCAATTGACATGTTTTAGACGCCTGTTACATAATGTGTTTTATTGTACCTGATGATAATCCTTTTAAAAGGCAAGGTCCTTGCTGCGGTTGGTATCTGCGTAAAAGTTTCGTGGAACGTTTGCCGCTTTTGAGGATGCCGGGCAGCAGATTCTCTCCAATCCGGGAGTCCTATCATGCGGCTTTCTTATTTTGTTCTAATCCTTGTGTCACTGGAAACAGTACTGATGCTAAGCCCGGCGAATGTATTTGCCTTTGATGGACGGTGCTATTCCGGAGAGGGTAATGAAGCGTACCTGCAATTGCTGGACACGGCGTGCCGGGTGTTTCATCCGGACCCGGAATACCAGAATATTTCCATGCTCTATACGCCGGTATGGAACGGTTTCGTGGAAGGGCCGACTTGGGGCGCCTGGTGGATTCAGAACAGTTACGGGCCCACCTATTGTTCCCTGCCGTTTTTTTTAGAACCCTATACAACCTTTATTCAGAATTCCCAGGAACTCTGGTTCGCCCTGATGGGGGACGGAAAACGCAAGGGCATGAAGGACTGGGTGGCGCCCGACGGATGCCTGTGCGACGCCGCTGCGCCGGACATGATTTATTACAAGCAAGGCGACGGCTATATTGATATTCATGATTGGGGCATGGAGTTCACGGCCGCTGGCATAGTGATGCAGGCGGAACTGTTACTCATCAGCCGCGACTTGGACGCCATTGCCCGGTATCTCCCCCTGCTGGAACGGAGCGCTAATTTTATTGAGACGCGTCGCGATCCAGCAAATAACCTGTTTCTGGCCGGGCCGGCGGGCAATCTCCTCGCGCCGAGTTATGCCGGCTGGCATAAACCGGATGACACCTACGACAAGGCCTATCTTACGGGTTTGTCGGTCACTTATATCGCAGCTCTGGACCGTCTCATTGAACTGGAGAAAATGACCGGGAACAGCGACAAGGCTGCCCTTTACGCCGATAGACGGGACCTTGCCCGGCAGGGACTTGCCCTGATGACGACGGACGAGGGGTATTTCATCAAGTCCATGGACCCCGACGGCACGAAGCACGGCGTTTACGGCGCGGATAAACACGGTTACTTCGAGGCGGTCTGCAATCACGACGCCATTGCCTTCCGTGTGGCCGATGATGCCCAGTCACGAAAAATCTATGGCAAAATAGCGTCCATCCCCGGGTTGCGCCCGCACGGCATCATCATTACGAATTGTCCCGGCCTGGAGGATATGTACACGGAAGCAACGGACTGGTTGTGGTCTTTTGGCACCTGGGTAAACGGCGGCCATTGGACTACCTGTGAGGCGCGCATGATCCTGGCCTATTACCGGCTGGGTGAATATGAGGACGCCCGCAGGTCTATGGAGCACCTTCTCGGGTTCTTCCGGCAGTTCAGGACCGATAATCCCCTGGTGGACTTCGGAGCGGCCCCATACCAGCCCAAGGAACCCATCAATTGTGTATACGACACCTGGGGCGCTCCGGCGGCTCTCATACGAGGGCTCTTTGAGTATCTTTACCGCGCGGAATCCCTGACGCTTGTTCCGCATATCCCGACCGGGATTACGCGCCTGGAACAACGTTTCCCCATTCGTTTCGGCACAAAACGACTGTATCTGTCCACGACCGGTACGGGACCGGTTACCGCCGTATGGATAAACAACGTTCCATGGAATGATTTTGATGCGGGTTCCATTACCCTGTCATATGAGCGCCTGCCGGAATCGGCCGGGATTCAAGTCGCCTTGGGCGGGGCGGCACTTCAGGAACAGCCTGCCATGACCGAAGAATCCCCCGTGCTGTTTCCTGGCCCGGAGGACCCGTTATGGGACATCGAGGCATTTGCCAATGAGGTTACGGAAAAGGCCGCCTCGGGCTGTTTTGGCGGTAAGGAACCGGCGTCCTTGACCCCTACAGTGCCCTTTTCCCGAATCGGGACTTTTTACAATGCCCTTGTTCGAGAGGGGCTCGCTTCTTCCTATGAGGCGCACCATGCCAGGCTGATCTGTGAATACCTCACGGCCATTCAGAAACGGGCAAAGATGAAATCCGAGGGCAGGATTACGTTATTGCCGGAAGCCTCCCAACGCGCCGCGGACAGGAGTTACCTGGAGGCGGCCGTCAGACTCGTTGACGGCCTGCAAAAAACGATAGCCGGTTATGAAGGGTCGCAAGACGCCCATAAAAAACGAGTGTCCACCATCTGGAAAGCGGTTCCACAAGAATGAGGGTATCGCTTGCACATCGGATTCCATGATAGGAATGCCTTGATATACTGACCCTTCGTTTATGGACGATGGTTATGGTTGCCGCAGTGACGCGGGGTCTGGAAATAGTATCTGCGGAAATAGGTACGTACCCTGAAATTCACACGGAAGGATGGTAATGAAAAAGATTTCCTGTATACTATTTTCCATCCAACCAAAAGGGAGTATTGGTATGCACAGAATGATTCTACCTTTCTTTTCCCAGGCATGTGCCCTTCTGGCGTTGCTCTGCATCCAGGTCCATGCCCAAACCCCCGATACGGAAATCACCGAGCATTACAAGCGGATGATGACGTATCACCGATATATGGACGGAAATATTCCTGAGGGCGCGGTGCTGTTTATAGGCGACAGTATCACCCAGGGTTTATGCACGGTCGCAGTGTGGGAGTGCTCCGTCAATTACGGCATCGGCAGTGATACCACCGTGGGTGTGTTGCAGCGCCTGGCCGACTATGCTTCCATGGCGCGGGCCGGCGCGGTCGTTGTTGCCATCGGGGTCAACGACCTGGCGCGCAGAGACAATGCCGCCATTTTGGAAAATTACCAAAAGATCATGGAAACCGTGCCCGCCGGAACCCCTCTGGTCTTCAGTGCCGTGCTGCCCCTTGACGAAAGGGCAAAGGATATCAAAGAAGACCGTAATCCTCGTATCCGTGAATTGAATGCCGGGCTGGCGTCGTTATGCGCCACGGATGAACGGTGCAGCGTAGTGGATGCAACCGCCGCCCTGACCGATGATACCGGCAATCTGAATCCAGGCTATCATGTGGGCGACGGTGTTCATCTCAATACGGCGGGATATGCAATCTGGATCGCAGCGTTGCGGGAACAGCTGAATTCTATATCAGGCAAGAAACCGGGCGCCCTTCTGGAGAGCATCGGTTCCAAAGAATAAGCGCTTTCCGGCATCCCGGTCTTCCTCTCAGAGTGTTCTTTACGTCCTTCAGGTCTCTTTCTTTTAAATACACCCCCGCATCCACCCTCCGTTTCGGGGGTACCACGTATAGAGGCGGTATGCATCGTCAAAGGCTTCTCTTTCTGGATCAAGTGCGCGGCTACGCCATCTTCGGCATGATCCTGGTTAACTTCCTGGGTATGTTCGATGTAATGCCCTGGACCTTCAAGCATCATGTCCAGGGATTTTCGTACGCGGACCATATCGCCCCTCTCTTCATTTTCATCGTCGGATTCGGCTACCGCATGTCCTTTACGAAAGCCGTCGCCCGGGACGGACTGTCCTTTGCCCGCTCGCGGTCCATACGCCGCTATGCCCTCATCTCCGGATTGGGACTGCTGTATGGGGGATTCAATTTGCGTGTATCGGTCTGGGATGCGCTTCTGGATATCGGGCTGTCCGGGTTGCTCGCCCTGCCGTTCATGCATCTTTCCACGAAAGCGCGCATGGGCGCGGCCTGCGCCTTTCTGGCGGGCTACCAGGCGGTTTTTTCCCGCACCGGCTACGGGGACTGGGTAGTGGAAAACAGTATCAATGGCGGTCCGCTGGGGCCGCTGAGCTGGGTCTTCATCTTGTTGATGGGTACCGCAGCTTATGACCTATCTGCTGGCGCCGACCATAAACATAGGATTGTTCGTTTTTTTTCCATCGGGCTTTTCATCACCATAGCCGGGGTGTTGCTGCGGGCGGAATGGCCCTGGCTGAAATTGATCTGGCCTTTTTCCGCTTATGCCATGACAACACCCTACCCCGTATATGCCTCCGGTTTATGTTTTCTGACCGTACTGTTGTTTTATCTGAGTGCCGAAATATTTCAAGTGCCTATCCCCTTTTTGACTACGCTGGGTAAAAATCCCCTTGTCATCTATTTGTTGCAAGCCGTGCTGGTACTTGTGATGGGGGGGATCGTGGATACTTCAATGACGGTGGTGCCTGCCTTGGCACTGTTTGCGATACTGGTTGGTATCTGCTATGGTGCGGCACGCTATCTCGAAGTCACGGGACGTATTATTAAAATAGGATGAGGCGGACGGTGGTGATGTGTCTAACAACTCCTATAGGGAAATCAATATATGCTTTTAACCCTGTTGCTTTGCGCGACCGCGGCGGCGCTTCAAACATTTCCTTCGGCGCTGGTGGAATTTGCGCCGATGACAGACACCCCTGTTTTTGAAGGCGCCGGCCCCGGACATTGGGACGAACATATACGGGAACGGGGCTGGATCCTGTATGAAGACAACGCCTATCACCTTTGGTATACTGGTTACCGGTCAGGGAACAAGGAAATAAAGAAATTGGGCTACGCCGTCTCCAAGGACGGTATGCATTGGGAACGGCACGCGGACAACCCCATTTATGACGAGAAGTGGACCGAGGACATGATGGTGTTGAAGGTGGAAGACACCTATTACATGTTCGCGGAGGGCGATGGCGACCGGGCGCGCCTACTGACTTCAACAAACCGGGTGGATTGGACAGACCGCGGAACGCTCGACATCAGGAAAGCCAATGGGAAGCCCCTAACCCCGGGACCCTTCGGGACGCCTGCCGCCTATTTTGAAAACGGAACCTGGAACCTGTTTTATGAACGTAACGATGAGGCGATATGGCTGGCGCGATCGACCGACCTCAAGATATGGACGAATGTTCAGGACACCCCCGTGCTTGAATGCGGGCCCGACGCGTATGATAAGGCCATGATTGCCCTGGACCAGATCGTGAAGTATGAGGGTGCCTATTATGCCTACTATCACGGACTGGTTCCCGACACGGACCCGGATGAATGGACCTCCGCCGTTGCCGTTTCTTCTGACCTGGTCCACTGGGAAAAATATCCGGGCAATCCCATTGTCCGGGGCGATAAATCCAGCCCGGTTCTCGTGCAGGATGGCAAGGGGTACCGGTTGTATACCATGCATCCGTCCGTATTTGTTTATGGACCTCCCCAGGCCGATGAAGCACCGTCTATTCCAAAACAATAGTATTGTTTATAGCGTGTGGGCAGTACCGTTCCCGCGCATAACAAAACCAGGAGGAATCCCTTATGAAATCAAGAAGCTTCGCGAAACGGTTTTTGTCCGGCATGCTTATTTTGTTTGCCATCATGGGTATGGCCCCTTGTCAGGCCGATCCCGCCGCTGTAGTGGAACGTGACGGGGGCCTCGAAATAATGGAACTCTTCGAAAAAGTGCGTATTCCATCCCTGGATGTAGCAGCGGACGGGACGCTCCTGGCCTTCGCCGACTCCGGCAAACTGCTTCGTCGGAGTGAGGACGGCGGGAAATCATGGGGTGAAGTACTGCAATTGGGAGAAGATGCCGGCGGGAACGTCGTTGTGGACCGGAACACGGGCGACGTGTTGATGGTAAGTCCCGGCAAAGGCCTGCTCTATCGGAGCGGCGATCACGGGAAAACGTGGGGAAAAGAATCCATTGTCATCCAGCCGAACGCCTACGGGCATGGGACGCCCGAGGGTATTCCCGCGGATGTCAGTTGTTCGGAATCGGGAATAGCGCTGCAATACGGCGAACACGCGGGACGCCTGCTTATGCCGGCACGCATCATGCCGCCCAAGGGCAGCAACGATCAGGAATGGTGGCCCTACCATTACAACACGTCCATCTACAGTGATGACGGCGGCAAGACCTGGCAGGTCAGCAACCCCGTGCAAAGCGGCACCGGCGAGGGTACCCTCGCGGAAATGTCCAACGGCGATATCTATTATAACTCGCGGTCCCACATGTCCATAGACCACCGTCGGCGTATCGCCTGGAGCTATGACGGAGGCAATATGTACGTGGACTGGCGCGTGTGCGATGGCCTGCGCGAGGTAGGCGAACCCTTCTACTTCAAATACGGCACGGAACCCAGTTATGGCTGCAACGCCGGGCTCGTACGCCTGCCCCTCGAGTGCACCAACGGCAAGGAGGTGCTCCTGTTCAGCACGCCCGACAACCCGGGCAAAGGCCGCACCGGCATGACCGTCTGGGCCAGTTTTGACCGCGGCCGCACCTGGCCGGTTAAGCGGCTCATTTATGCGGGTCCCAGCGCCTATTCCTCCCTGGCTGCGGACAAACGCGGGACCGTCTATCTCCTCTTTGAAAAGGGGGTGGAAAAATTATATGAGAGCGTCGCTGTCGCAAAATTTACCCTGGACTGGCTTGCGGAGGGCCATGATTTGGAGCAACTGATGGCAACCCCGGTGACCATCAACCGACCCCTGGGAAGCCGTTAAAACCGCTGCACATACAATACAAGAAAGACCGGCACATTACTGTGCTTCTTGTATTCGCTTCAAAGCATCGCCGACGCATGAGAAAGCGCTTCCCGCCTTTTCGCATTTTCCCGCCCTCCTTTATTTGGAAGCATACGGCTCCGTCAAACCGTGACTCGAGCCGCTTAGCCCACGGACTGAGCCGCTTAGCCCACGGACTCAGCCGCACAGCCCGCGGACTCAGCCACACAGCCCATGGACTCAGCCACACAGCCCACGGACTCAGCCACACAGCCCACGGACTGAGCCGCACAGTCCGCAGACTCAGCCACACAGCCTGCGGACTCAGCCGCACAGCCCACGGACTCAGCCACACAGCCCGCGGATTCAGCCGCACAGCCCGCGGACTCAGCCACACAGCCCGCGGACTCAGCCGCACAGTCCACGGACGGTGCCGCTCAGCCCCCGGACTTTATCCCACAGCCAAAGAGACAGTCCACCTGTAAAGAAAAGTGCGTAATCGTACCCTATGTCCTGACTGCGCCTGCGCCCTTTGATCCTTCATCCTTCATCCTTCAAACTTCAGACTTTATCCTTTCCCCATCCCCCCTCAAGATCAAGGACCACTATTTCAAGCACCAGAGATCCGACTAGCGTGACACAGGGAAAACCACCACACGGAACCCGAAGTTGAGTTCCCTGAGGTCGGGGGTGACCCCGCCGCGTTCCGCCGAGCGGAGGGCCCTGCTGCCATCGCCCTCGGAACCGCCCCGCAATACACGATACGTGCCGGTGGACGGTCCCGTCGGATTCGTCATCGCACCACCCTGATAATAGGTGTCGTCATACCAGTCATGGCACCACTCCCACACGTTGCCGCTCATGTCGTACACACCGACCGGACTTGTCGCGTTCACCGTCAGGGTGTCTGGCGCACTCACCCGTGCCGGGTTTACCCCATTATACCAGCCCACAGGCGAGGTGAAAGGGGAATCGGGCAAGCCCAGCGGGTTTGCCCAACCGCTCTTATAGTAATTCGCCCGGGTAAAATCAATGACGTCACTGGTCATACCATAGCGCCAGTGCCGTCCTTCTCCGGAGGCCGCCCACGCCGCCGCCCGTTCCCACTCCGCCTCTGTGGGCAGGCGGTACCCGTTGCGCACGGGCCAATAGCGCGTCCAGGTCGCGGTATTATAGAAGGGTTGCAGCCCATGCTTTTCACTCAGCCAATTGCAATAACACACCGCGCCATACCAACTGACACAGATCATTGGATGGTTCGCCATGGAATACACCACCCCGCCATGTCCCGTGCGGCTGCACACACCAAACTCACCCCACCCATAAGTGATTTGAGCGTCAATCGAACTGGCTGCTGTGTCCGCGATAGGCTGGCCGTAGGCATAAATCAACCCGTACGTGTACGCGCCACCGCTGGAATTGGTCAGGTAGCCCTGCCCTTTGGCCCAGTTCAACACGTCGGCGTACTCCTGGTTCGTTACTTCATACTTACCGATACGATAGGCATCCAGGTACACATCATGCACCGGCACTTCATCGCTATCTCCTTCATTCCAGGGGTCGCCCATCTCAAAGGTACACGCGGGTACGTCCACCAATTCGCCCGGAACCACCACCGGCTCACCTTCCACGGGAATCTCGCCTTCACCTTCTCCCTCTCCCTCTTCCTCTCCCTCAATAATCTCTCCTTCTATCTCCCCTTCGCCTTCATCCGGAAACGGCAACATCCAGCACATCGGCGGGGCTTGTGAGGGATCATAGACGTATCCTTCCCCGTTCTGCCACAGATACGCCACGCGGATGGCATACCCTATCGGATTATCGCCCTGCTGCCAGCCCGCGAGATAGGACATGGCTTCGTTTATGGCCAGCCGCCAGTTCATATCCGCGTCCGCCGGGTGGCCCTCGAAAAACTCGCTCCCCTTCAAGTCATAGGAAGCCTCCCCCTGAGACATACTGGCGCCGAAAAAAACGGCCGCCATCAGCAATAGCACTACCCCCCCCGATTACGTCGCCCTGCACACTTTGCGTACATGGTCTAACCCTTCATTTTGGTTTATGTAGATTCCATCTTTCTTCGAAAGGCTTAAGAAAAAAAACATGAAGACTAGAGCATCCTAATCCCTTGCACTCGAAAAAATAAAATGGAAATTAAAGATGCAGGGCGTACCCGCTACCTCCGCATCAGGGTTACTTGCACGCTGCGATTAGCGCTTCAAGTTCCTCGTTCAATAACGGGAGTTTATTATGCAGAATTTCCCAAATAATTTCAGTCGAAACCACATCATAGCCATGGACCAGCACATGCCTTAGACGGATAATACGCTGATATTCGGAGATGCGCCGGCATATATCCGGATTAACGCGTTCAAGCACATAACACGCCTCGCCAATAATCTGTAATTCACGCTCCACCGCTGAACGGAATCCCCGGTCCTGGCAAAGGTCTTCATGGGTGCGCTTCTCAATAAAAGCCTGCACAAAACGGCATGAATCGAGCATATCAAAGAGGTATTTTCGCGGATCAGGCGGCATATACGTTTTCTCGAGATGCTTCCAGCGATTGAATAAAGTAGGGGTTGCGCAAAGAGGAATATTCCACCAAGTCAACCTGTCGCTCGAACACTTGTTCTAACCCTTCCAACAGACCGAAATAACATTCGTAATGCATTTTGGTATCACAAGGTAAAAACTCAACGACAAAATCAATATCGCTGTGAGTCGGATCAAAGGTGTGATTTGTCACGGAACCAAAAACGTCCAGCCGCAGAACCCGAAAAGTATTGCATAAATCAACAATCTCTTTTTGTTTCTCTTCTAACAACGCTATCATCGCCACAATCTCCCGATGCTTTTAAATTCGTCTATACAAAGGGTAAAGCATGGGAGGCATTCTTGTCAATTTCTTGTGAAAGAAGAAAGAAGGGGCAAATGCCGAACTTCAGGCAGTATTGATTTGGACAAGACACAACGGTGATATCGTGTAGGGGCGTAGGACTCGCAGGATACGTAGGACATAATTTGTCCCGCCAGTACTATCTGTCTTCCCGGCCTTCCTGCCCGCCGGGCGCGTATGCCGGCGTTCCGAAAACCGGGGACATCCTTGAATTCCTTCCTATCCCGGGATAAATGCGCTTAAGAAGCGTTTCCATCCCGCCAGGTACGCGTCCATGGAGAGCACGAAGCCGTCGTTGTGGTTTCCCCGGATTTCGAGAAACATTTTGGGCGGTTTCGCCGCTTCATAAATGGCTTTCCCGTGTTTATACGGTATCAGCGTATCCTCGGGGCTGTGAATGACGAGGAGGGGGGCCTGAAAATACGGCACGCGTTCAAGGGTCGGAAACGAATGCCGGATACCCTTCGCCATGAAGTTGCCGAAGGGCATGTCCCGCACCACTGCGGGCAGCGAACAGAAGGTGCTTTCCAGCACTACGGCGGCCGGCTTCACGCGGGAGGCCAGATAGGCTGTGGCCGCCCCGCCGAGGGACCGTCCGAAGAGGAGGATTCTTTCGGGGGCGATGCCCCTGTCTTCGGTCAAATACTTCCAGGCCGCTTCCGCGTCCGCGTAGATACGCTGCTCCGACGGCCTGCCCGTGCTCCGGCCGTATCCCCCGTAATCATAAGCCAGCACGGAAAAGCCCATCGTGCGCAGGAGTTGAATGGATTCGAGGCGATCGGCCATATTGCCGGCATTGCCGTGGCTGAACAGTACGGTGGTTGCCGCGCCTTCCAGGGGGATGAACCAAGCGTGGGTCCGCTCGCCGTTTACGTCGAGAAATATCTCCTCAAAGCGCCAGTTGAAAGGGGCGGACGACGGAGTGCGATAGATGTTTCGCGTCGCCGGGAATATCACGTATTCCTGAAGGTGATACGCGCAAAACAAAAGCAGGACCAGGGCGACCGGAATCAGAATTAAAAAAGAAAACATGAATTTCTTCCATCTTTGAATCATACGAGTATAGCAGGTGAGACGCTGCATTCGCTGCGGCCTGTTACCACAAATATGGGTGTGTATCCCCAAGATAGTAAATACCATTCTGACTTCAGACTTCCTGACCTCGTCGGGGTTATTCAATGATTACACGGAATCCGGTTCGGTACTATTTTGAAGCCATGTTCGTATAGGACCGCAAGAAAAGGACAGACCCCGAAATAGCCAATAGCAGTAAAGGGCATCCATGTTTCGTTATTGACGGCTATTTCATCGTCAGTCCCTTTTTGCTCCGTCTTTTTGTTCGTTTTCCAGTGCCATAGGCATTTCCGACGAGACCAGGATAGCTGAACTCAGGCTCTACGATACGGATTTCAAAGACGGAAAGCAATTGTTGAGGCAACGCGATTTCTATTTAATACCGATAGTACGGTATAGTAGTTTTCGAGAGGCAGGAAATATGGAACATCAGCAACAACCCACCCCATCTCTGCGACTGGCACTATTCCCTTGTGTGTTGTTAATAGCCGGGATTGTGCTCAATGTATATCTTTTCAAGGATGCGGCCAGTTCCGGCCCCAATCAGATTGCGTTACTTCTTTCGGGTATTTTTGTCGCTCTGCTGGGCCATGTATTTCTGGGACTGCGCTACCGGGAAATAGAGACACGGGCCATCAAATCCATCGTTCTGGCCATGGAGGCCATCCTGATTCTCATGGTGGTGGGATGTCTCATCGGGCTGTGGATTCTAAGCGGCATCGTACCCACCATGATTTATTACGGCATTCAGATTTTAACCCCGGTCGTTTTCCTGCCGTTGGTCTGCCTGGTATGTTCAATTGTTTCCCTGGCGGTAGGCAGCAGCTGGTCAACCATGGGCACGGTAGGCATCGCACTTTTAGGCATCGGCCGGGTGCTGGGTTTTCCTGACCCGCTGGTAGCAGGGGCCATCATTTCCGGAGCCTATTTCGGCGATAAGATGTCGCCTCTTTCGGATACGACCAACCTGGCATCTGGAATTGCGGGCAGCCAGTTGTTTGTTCACATTCGGCATATGTTCTATACCACCATTCCCAGTTATACAATCGCTATGATACTCTTTGCGGCTATCAGCTTGTTCTACCGGCCGGGAGAATATAATGATGCCTCAGTAAACGAAATACTGACCGGTATAGAATTAAATTTTTTCGTGCATTGGTCACTGCTTCTTGTCCCCTTACTTGTAATCATTCTGGCCGCGAAGGGCATGCCCGCCTTGCCTGCGCTCACATTGGGCGCACTGCTGGGCGCAGGGGTTGCATTATTATGGCAGCCCCTGCGGTTTATGTCAGAAACGGGCGTCATCATGACGGGGCCTGAACGCTACGGCATGATCATAATGACCGCTTACAACGGTTTCAGATTGGACAGTGGCCGGGATTCTCTGGATTCACTGTTATCGCAGGGCGGTCTTTCGGGTATGTATGATACGGTCGCATTAATTTTGTCGGCTATGTTCTTCGGCGGTGCCATGGAGGCGACCGGGTTGATGCGTCGAATTGCGGGTGCTATTTTGCACCATGTCCGCGGTGCGGGCAGTTTGATTAGTGCAACCGTGGGCAGCACAATACTGGTCAATATTTTCCTCGCGGAACAATACCTGGCCATTGTGTTGACGGGGCGTATGTACCGTACTGAATATCAAAATCGCGGACTGGATGCGCGTAACCTTTCGCGGGCTTTGGAAGATGGCGGCACCCTGACGTCTGTGCTGGTGCCCTGGAATACGTGCGGGGCTTTTGCTGCCAGTGTGCTGGGGATATCCACCCTTTCCTATCTGCCCTTTTGTTTCTTCAATCTGGCCTCCCCCGTGGTGGCCATTATTCTGGCGGCGATGCACATCGGCATCAAGACGCTTGCTACGGCGACGCCTGAGCAACTATCGGAGTCTTGAAGGACGTTCACCTTTCCACACGGTGTTCCGTGATACGGATGACCACTTTTCCAAGCGGTCCCGCATGCAAGTGTTCAAATGCGTCCTGAACATCTTCCATGGGAAAGATGCGGCTGATTAACGGGCGTTTGCTGCTGTTCCCATAACATCCCAATATGGAATCCCAGGCGTCCTGAATTTCGTTTGGCGTGAAGGCGCTTACACTGAGCCCCTGGAGCCTGAGATTCTTATGAATGAGCAGACCGAGGGTAATCTCCGACTTCAAATCCGCCAGCAGTCCCACTACGAGGATGCGTCCATGCGCCGCGATAATACGCGCGCATTTTTCAAGAAAGGGCCCGCCCAGCGTGTCTAATATTAGTGAAACGGGTTTCTCGCCGGCAGCCTGACGTACTTCCTGTTCCAGGGACGGCGACCCGATGTCGAGCGCATAATCGGCACCCATGGCTTCCAGCGTTTTCCGTTTCGATTTGCTTCGTGAAAGCGCTATGACCCGGGCGCCCCGGGCCTTGGCTAAAAATATGGCCGCCGTGCCCACTCCCCCGGATGCCCCCGTGATTAAAACCGTGTCCGCCCCGGTAAGGCCGCCGCAAATCACCAAGGCGCGCCATGCGGTGAGATGGACAAGAGGCGCCGCTGCCGCCTGCTCAAAAGTCCAATTCGCGGGAACGGGCGCCAGCCATGCCTCGGGGACCGGACAGTATTCGGCCAAGGTGCCGGGCCTGGATACTCCCGTCAATCCGCCCAGAATGCAGACCTTGTCCCCGGCCTTGAAGCGACCACCGGCAGCGGGCTGTAGAATAATGCCGGCACCGTCCCGTCCTGGCGTGAACGGCGGAGTTCCCGCTCGCGGATATTGTCCCTGTACCAGGTAGCGGTCTGCCGGGTTCAGGGCGGCGCAATGTATATTAACCAGTGCTTCATCAGGACCGGGAACCGGTTTTTCCGTCTCTTCCAGAATCAGGTTTCTGATATCACCCGGTTCATGAAAACGCCATGTACGCATGTCTGCATTCCTTGTACTGTGGTTGGCGTTCCGTTTTAATAAGGTGGAACCGAAGGTCTCCCGTTATCATAACACAGAAAAGGCAAAGAAACACCTCCGGTGTATGCGTCCGGAAAGATAAAGGCCGCTCTATATCAAGCCGAGTTGACGCAATCCCTCCATACCCTCTTGCACTTCACAAGCCGAGTGGTGTAAAGCCGCGGTTTCTTGCTCGGTCAATTTTAATTCAACCACATTTTCAACGCCGGAACGGCCCAAAAGGCAAGGCACACCCATATAGATATCGTTGAGGCCATATTCGCCGTTCAGGTACGCCGCGCACGGCAATACTTGACGCTCATCACGCAGTATGGACTGCGCCATGCGGACCGCACCGGCCGCCGGTGCATAGAATGCACTCCCGGTCTTTAAAAGACGCACGATTTCACCGCCTCCGTCTCGGGTACGGGCGATAATGGCAGCTATCCGCTCCTGCGCCATGAGTTGGGTTATCGGGATTCCCGAAACAGTCGTATACTGAGGCAGGGGGACCATGGCGTCGCCATGGGAACCCAATACCATGGTGTCCACATTGGTCATGCTGACACTGAGCTCCATGGCGACAAAGGCGCGCATTCTGGCGCTGTCCAGGCAGCCTGCCATGCCGAGCACGCGGTTGTTCGGAAAGCCCAGGGTCTTATAGGCGAGATAGACCATCACATCGAGCGGGTTGGTCACAATAATGACGATGGCATCCGGTGCGTGTTGCTTGATTTGTCCACAAATGCCGGAGATGATACGGCCATTTTTCTCAAGCAAGTCCAGACGCGTCATACCGGGTTTACGCGGTAAGCCCGCCGTGACAATCACCAGGTCCGCTCCGGCGATATCGGCATAGTCGTTAGTGCCCGTACACGTCACGCTGTAGTTGCGTATGGGGCCGGCTTCCGTCATGTCCAGGGCTTTGCCCTGGGGAAGGCCTTCCACAATGTCCACCAAGACGACATTGCCCAATCCCATTTCCAGGCAATACTGCGCAGCCGTTGCGCCCACATTCCCTGCACCGATGCAGGCAATTTTCGGTACTCCTTGTGTATGCATTTTGTGTGCTTCCTTTTTTAGTTCGCCGGTACAGGTTGTACCCAGGCCATTTCCAAATCCCCCTCGCGGAACGGGTTGGGATGCGGTTTGTCTGAAATCACGATAGCCCTGACATATAGTTCGTTTCCGGAAAAACGATATGCGGGGGCCGTGTTTTTGCTTTCCGCGAGTACTTCTCCTATCTCATCCCCATAGACACGGGACGCTCTTTCGGGAATCTCGCCATTTGGATCTTTATATTCATGTGATTCGGTGGAGCACCCGTTTTTAGACCCTATGAACTTGGTTGTGTAAGCGACTCCGCGCTCCTCTTTAATCTTGAAAGACAGACCCGTATCTTCGCGGAGGATACTGTCCAGTATAACACCGGTTGAAGCGTAGAAGTTGCCCGCCTTCATGGCGTCCATTAAAACGGCTGCATCCAGGGTGGAGGCGGATACCATCACCCACCCCCTGCCCGGGTTGGCCTCACCAGTGCCAAAATTAAAGTAATTGTGCGCGTCATCCGATGCCACACCATAGAGGGGATTGTTTTGCCCCTTAACCAGGCGCATGGTCAGTACCGCATCCCAATATTGGTCTGTTGATGGATACCCTTTGCGTTCATGGCCCCAATTGTTGACACTGGGGTGACCGTTAAACACCTCAAAGAAACGGTAGTCCGGAAGTTGCAGCATTTCTTCAAGCGTGACGGCTTCCGCAAAGTTCGGGTGATTTAAAATTGTGAGCATGGGACGGCCCATCTTTGCCTCCTGCTCCGCTACAGCCTCCGCATACGCCCGAGCGGCGGGAACCGCCTCCGCTTTTGCCTTGGCGGGAATTTCTTCTTCTATGTTCAGACCGTTTACGTGAGGGCCCGACATCAAGGACGTAATTTCTTCCCCATGAATGAGTAGAAAACTGCCCGTCTCATTAAACCGGGTTTCCAGTTCGGCGAATGTTTTTAATCGTAGACGGGATTTCCCTTTCTCTTCAACCTGTTCCACCCAGGTTGCACCAAACTTATCCTTGAGCATCGCCACATGTTCCGGAGTAGGCCCGCTGTTTTCGGTGATATCACGAAACCTTTCCCGGTTCTGCATCTGGTTGTGTTCCGTTACACAAACAAAATTCCAGCCATGCTCCTTGTACCAGGACACGGGCACCTCCGGTGCGGCATCGCCATCGCTTCGCAGGGAATGTACGTGCAGCGCGCCTTTATACCACTGTTCGCAAAGACCCGGGGCGGCGGAGAATGCTACAAGGGAAAGCAGGAAAACCCAACCATAATTTCTTTTTGGCATCCTATTGATTCTTTCTGTCCATGATATGGTGCAGGCTCGTCCCGGTAGTATATGCCTGAGCGTTTTTAATATAACCTCTTAATGGGGACAACTAACGCATTTCCGAAAAATACCGGGCCTCAATCAGCAGACACAGCGTATGCCAGATCGCAGCATGCGCCTCCTGGATAACCTTGGTGGAGTTTCCGGGTGCCTTGATGGCAATATCGGCAAAACCCGCCATCTCTCCCCCCTTCGGTCCGGTAAGTACGGCGGTAACGCCGCCGCGCGCCTTGGCGACGGAAAGCGCCATCATGCAATTGCGGGCATTTCCCGATGTACTGATGGCGAGAAGCATGTCTCCCGGTACCATGAGAGCATTCAGTTCCTGGGCAAAAGCGATATTGGGCAGCGGGCAGTCGTTTTCTATGGCGGTTTTCAATGCGCCGTTGAGTCCAAGGGTTATGGCGGGAAGTCCCGCCTCCAAATGTTCGGCCAAATCGCTGCCGCAGGGCAAACCGGCAAGCGCTGTCCGGAATGCGGAGTCAAGGGGCCTTTTGCGCTCAAAACTTTTGCATAACTCCCCGACAATATGAAGGGCATCGGCGTGGGAACCGCCGTTGCCGCAGGTGAAAAAACAGTGTCTCTTGTCAAAACATTCAGTTAGCGCTATATGGAATTTGTGGATATCCTCAAGGCAGTTTGATAAGTCAGGGCGGCGTTCCAGAAGCGCATCTACAATCGCCCTTTCGTCTTGAGTCCAATAACACATAAGTAGGTTGCCTTTCTTGGGGATAGAATTAATCCGCTTGCCATGTAAGGGCGATCTTTCACTTCCCGATGGCAGCCATGAGAGAAAGCCGAACATTATTACCGATCCATTACCGAAACCGCCGACGCCATTATGGTATCATATTTGTTATGACAGGGTCATAATGCATGGGCCGGTTTTCGGGATGGTTTTATGTATTCCTCTTTGCTTAAATTAATGCTGTTCACTTCTCTAGGGGCGTTCTGTTGCTTCGCTGTCGCAGAAGAAACACATGCGGACGACACCCCCTCTCCCCTGGCACGTCTGAATGAACACCTGTACGACCGGGAAACCTTTGAACGCAAGGTGCGGGCCCTGGACAAATTGTATACGACCATAGCACACATGAAGATGGAGGAAGCCCGGTCGCTGAAGGAGCGTGGCGATGCGGAAGGTGTCAGGATTGCGCTGGGAGAGGCAGGCCGTCACCTGGCGGAGGTAAAAGAAGCTTATGTTTTAGGACTGGCTCATTTCGGTGAAAGCGCCTTGCTCCACACGTTTTATGGGGAATTGCTGCATGATCATTTGGGGCAAGAGCATGAGGCGGTTAAACACTGGGAAGAGGCGGTCAGGCTGGATAAAGCCTATGGAAGGGCACAAAACAATTTGGGTATGTATTATCTTCACGTCGGCAGGTATGACGAGGGCCTCGTGTGCATGGATGCCGCTCTTGCGGCGGAGCCCGGGAATCCGGACTGGTGGTTTAACATGGTACAGGTATACCTGACCAACTTCACGCAGATCATGAAAATACGGGGCTGGGACCGTGCCAAAGTCTATGAGGAAGCCATGCGAATGTCAGAGCGGGCGCTGGCGCTCAGCCCGTCCGACTATCAATTGTTGTATGACCATGCCTTGAACCATTTCCTTGCGGACAGGTTTGGCGTTCCGCCCGACTGGGAGCGTGCCGCCCGGGCATGGCAAGAGGCCGTCAAACGGGCACACAATGATTCTCAGCGCTTTGAATGTACGTTGAATGAAGCCCGCGTGCATCTTCGCGCCGGCAATTCCGGGCCTGCGCGGGTGTGTTTGGAACAGGCGCGGGCCTTGGCGCCGGACAGCCCGGTGGTGCGGCAGTTGCTGAATGAATTAAAAGATTAGGCGGAGTATGACCTATAGCATCCAAAGTTATTCCCTTACCAAGATCTATAATGGGCGGACCGTGGTAGACCAGTTGTGCCTGCGTGTGGAACGGGGCGCTTTTTATGGTTTTCTGGGTCCGAACGGCGCGGGTAAATCCACTACCATTAAGATGTTGACCGGTATTATCGCGCCGACTTCCGGCACTGCTCGTATTCTGGATTTCGACCTCAAACGAAGTAGTCTGTCCATAAAGCGGCGCATTGGTGTTGTGCCTGAGGATCTGTGTCTTTTCGAAAACCTTACTGCGCCGGAATATCTGGTCTTTATGGGACGCATGTACGGCCTTCCTCGCCGTGTCGCCTTGCACCGGACGCAGGAATTGCTCGAGGTTATGGGGCTTGACGGGACGAACGGCAAATTGATTCTCGAATTTTCCACCGGCATGCGCAAAAAGTTATCCTTATGCGCCGCCATCATACACAACCCGGAAATTTTGTTTCTCGATGAGCCTTTTGAAGGGGTGGATGCCATCGCTTCCCGTATTATACGGGAGGTCCTTGAACAGGCGAGGAAACGGGGCGCCACCGTATTTCTGACCTCCCATATTTTGGAGGTCGTGGAGCGCCTTTGTTCCCATGTAAGCATCATCCATGAAGGAAAACTGCTGAGCCAGGGAACCCTTGAGGATCTTGCGAAAGGGGGACGTCTGGATGAGGCGTTTCTCCGGCTCGTTGATTCCGGAAAAGCGAAGGAAACCGCTTTGTCCTGGCTGGAGGCCAAGAACTGATGGCGGCACAATGCTGGGCGTTATTCCTCCTCAAGTGGACTATGATACGGCGCGGCCTGGGTAAAGAGCATTTTTTCAGTTATCTGATCCTGGCGGTTCTTTTTTTAGGGGGGCTGTTCATCTCCCTTGTCGCAACCTTTGGCCTCTATGCGCTGGCACGCCGTACCGGGCAGCATCCATCGCCATTAACACTGTTGGTGCTGCTGGATGGGATCGTGCTTCTATATTGTTTTTTCTATGCCTGGGGAATTCTGATGGAGATTCAGCGCACAGACCTTCTTGATTTTAAGAAGATGCTTCAGCTTCCCATATCCATGCCCGCCGTCTATCTGATGAATTTTCTGGTGTCCCTTTTCGGTCCCTTGCTGCTTTTTTCAATTCCCCCATTACTGGGATTGTTGTCTGGCCTGTATCCGTTTTACGGTTCCAGGGTATTTTTCGCAGGGATTCCCATGGCAGGTCTTCTGGTGCTGCTGCTGGGTGCATGGTCCTATTATCTTCGCGGGCGCCTGGCTATCCTGATGGAAAATCCCCGAAGAAGGCGTTTTGTCTTCATGCTGGTGCCCATGGGCTTTATTCTGCTCGCCCAACTTCCCGCAGTGATTACCCACATTGCGGCCAAAACAGGTTCCGGCCTGGGGCCGGCCCGCCTTCTTGAAACACTGCAACCGTATCTTATTCGAGGCAATCAGGTGGTTCCGCTTTTGTGGCCCGCCTATGGCCTATGGACGGGTATATCCGGAGCGGGGTTCGCTATGTTCTTTCTTTGCGCGGCTGGTTTGTGGTTGGCTGCGCTAATTGGGCTGCGGTTCGGTTATGTCACCACACTGCGTCACTATATGGGCATGTACACTACAACTTCCGGCAAAGCCTTGCCGTCGGCCAGAAACCCTATTTCAATGCCCGTTACGGGACGGGGATTTCCCTTTGTTGATGAGGATACGGCTGCCCTTATCTATGCGTTTTACAAATCGTTTACCCGCCACCCTCATGTGCGGATGCTTATAATCATGCCGCTTTGCTTCGGTTTGTTTGTTTTGTTTATGCAACGCAGCGGCGCATATGGTAATGTCGGAAGCCGGGAGCAGGACTGGATACCCATGGCGGCCCTGGTTTGGCCCTTTGTCAATTTCTCTTTCTTCATGTTTAATATTTTTGGTATCGATGCCCAATCGTTCCAGGTACTTCAATTATCCCCCCTGCCCCGATACAAATATCTGCTGGCCAAAAACATGGCGATCGCTCCTGTTGTTCTCGGGTTGGTTGTCTTGTTCGTCGCCGTCAGTGCCCTGTTAACGCATGCTTCAGGGAAAACCTTGTTTATTTCGTTCCTGCTTGCCATACACCTTTTTTTGGTCTTTTGCACCGCCGGAAATCTTCTGTCTATTAAATTTCCCCGTCGGCTTCATCGCGACGCGTTGCGCATTCCCGAGCGCAGGCTGCGTATGTTGACGACCTCGGTGCTTACCATGTTTGTTTCCGTTATTTTAGTTGCACCTGCTGTTATTTGCATGCTTCTTGATCGTTATTCCAGTGCGGTCATCGGCGGACCCTATGCCGGATATTTTTCGCTCGCATTGGCTTTGATACTGGCAGGCGGGGGGCTGTTCCTGTACCGGCTCGCTTTGACACATGCCGGCGATTTGCTTACCGCAGAGGAAATGCGCATTTATACAAGAATGGTTCATGAACCTGAGTAGCGTTCAAATTAACCATAATGTTATAATTAGTTTCAGTGAAGCGTTATGAGGGTGCACGTCCCCAAAGATGGTTCTTGTGTTTTTGTCATAAGCCGACAAGAGGGAGAGTCCTTTTCATGGCTGTAAGAGTTATCTATCTTGTACGCCACGGCCAGCATGATCCGGAAAACCCAACCGGTTCCGAGTTGGGCGGCAGTCTCACTCCCTTGGGAATCAAACAATCCGAACTTACCGCTAAAATGTTGGCAAAAAAACCGGTAAATTCCATTCATTGCAGTTCCTTAAACCGCTCTGAGGAAACCGCGCGCATCATTGCCAACGAAATACCGGGTGTTACCATACAGCCTACGGATTTGCTGTGGGAATGTATTCCGACCATGACGCCGAAATTACAGGTGGAAATGCCCAATTATACCTTGACCCAGGTGGACCAGGATCGGCAGCGGGCCGAAGTGGCTTACAGAAAGTATTTCAAAATTGCCAAGCGCAACGATCGCCAAGACGTGATTGTCTGCCACGGCAACCTGATTCGCTATTTTGTAACCCGAATTTTAAACGCGGCGCCGGACAGTTGGATGCGCATGGATTTATGCAACTGCGGGATTACACAGGTGTTAATACAACCGGACGGGGACATGGCCTTGTTATGCCATAATGACTGGTCGCACCTCCCCAAGGAAATGCGCACTTCAACGCTGCGTTCCTAGCCTTTCTCCCCCGCTATCCGTTTGACGCGCCCCCGCGCTCTTTTGAAACAGCGCTTTTGTATCCATGTAATCGTGTATCGATGTGCGCTTCGATAAAAAACAGCCTGATGAACCCCGCAAAAAAGGTCATTTTCACCACCCTGCGGCATGGCCCCGCCCGGTTGACAGCCAGTTGGATAAACCCGTTATTCCAGTGTGCCTTTTCTTTGCCGCCTGCGCCTGCGGGCCTTCTGTTTCTTGACCTTGGCCGCCTTCTTGGCTTCGGCACTCGCCCCGCCCAGTAAGTCCTTCTCTATAAGTTCGCAGAGACGCCTTCGCGCATAAAAACGGTTCAGCGCCTGTGACCGGGCGCGCTGCATTTTGACGGCGCGGCCGCTGGGCAGGTGTACGAGCGCCACACAGGTTTCACTTCGATTCACCTTCTGCCCGCCCGGGCCGCCGCTGCGAATGAAACTTTCTTTCAAGTCCTCGTCACGGATGCCGCACTGGGCCATGCGCTCTTCCAGCGCCTGCATCTTTTCCGGGGTTACGCCAAAGTTTTGCACGAATCAGCCTTCCGCCGCGTATATGCTTTTCCGCTACTATCCCGCCGCCTGCCCCCCGAAATAATAACACCTGTTATTGGACGTTTCCTGGATGCCGACGACAATCGGTTCCGCGCCGTTTGCGTTGAGATAGTCCCAGACCCAAATCGCGATACGCTCCGCCGTCGCCTGTTCCAACCCGGGCAACCGGTTGAGATGTCGCCCGTTCAGGCGGTTATACAATGCGTTGCCGATAGAGGGCAGTGCCTTCTCGTCCTGACACGCCATCTCCAGTTGATAGGTATGTCCATGTAATTCGCGGCAGGGATGGCCGGCCGGCAACTGGGGCAGGGACTGGGCCGCGGAAAAGGCGAAGGAGAAACGTTCCGGCAGTCCCGCCCGGATGTCCGCCTCCAGGCGCCGCAGGCAAAAAGAATCCGGCGCCACCGGATATACCCGTACACCGGCGAACCAGGCGGGCAGGGGATTAAGTTGACGGTAGATCCATGCCTCCAGCGCCTCCGCGGAGGAATCGTCTTCAAGGCCCGGAAGATCGCTCAGGCAATGGTGGTCCAGCATCCTGTATACAGGATCGAAGAAGGCTTTGAGGTCCGCATAGTCGACTACCCAGCCCAGGGTGTCCGAAACAGGGCCTTCGGCGACCAGGTCAACGCGATAACTGCTGCCCGTATAAAATTCAAAACCCGCTTTCTCATCCTTCAGCCTTCTGGCAACTTCTATATAAACCGTTTTAATGATTTGCGCTTTCATCCAATTCATTTCCGTTTGTCCAGACACTCATTCTCATTCCGCTGCGTGCCCCCGTGGCCCGCGAAAAGTTTATCTTCCCCCGGGAAAATGAGTATAGTAGAATGACGGTTGTAAAACAAGGAGATATGCTGCGTGTCCACAAATCAGGTCCTTAGTATCGTACTCATCGTGCTATGCCTGACCCTTCTTATCACTTTGGTGGCCAAGAGGGTGGCAACCGGTACTGCCCCGGAAACTGGGGTCGCACCGCCTCCTGTGCGTTTACCGGAAGGCGAAATTCCAGAACCTGTTCCAGAACGGGAATCCATTTCAGAGGAGACAATCGAAAAACTGTACCTGGGTTATACTTACGAAGAACTGGAAGACCGTTTCGGTGTGCCTGCGGATGAGCGGAAAAGCGAATATCATCGTGACGCGACAGGATATACCGCACCCCATACCATTGTCTGGTATACTTGGGCAAATCCGGATAGTACGGTCGTTCGGCTGGGTTTTATCAACAATAAACTGGAGCGGAAACAGTTCATCCGCAAAGATGGTATTGTTATCAGCAACGAGGTCAAACTGGACGACTTGGAACAATAGCACGGGCAACTACAGGCCTGTACGCGTCACAGGCATTGTTTCTATTCTCTTAACAGATTGGAATACAGACGTTTATTACCAAAAATGCTTTAAAACTTCTTCTTTCTGTCTTCAGATACGAGATTTTATGACGTAACGCGTTGGTTGATACTGCCCGAGTGGGTATTTTACCGGGTAGTATGCCTTGATCTGATGCAACTGCGAGATACGGTATTCCATGAAAACCAAAAATACGAACCCTGATGGAGGATATC
Organism: Candidatus Hydrogenedentota bacterium; assembly: GCA_022706235.1. Classification (GTDB taxonomy): domain Bacteria; phylum Hydrogenedentota; class Hydrogenedentia; order Hydrogenedentales; family CAITNO01; genus JAAYBJ01. The sequence continues at coordinate 63,883 of JAKJCY010000001.1, forward strand.
CGGCCGTGCGATACTGGAGCGTGTTAGGTGTGGCGGTTCTTTTATTCTTCAGCGGCTGTGAACAGCTCCTTAGAGAAGAACCTCCTCTGGCCAAGCCAGAAAAAGAGCAGACCAAGGAAGAGATACTGGCTGAAGTCAGGCCGTTCCTCGCCCCCATACAAACCACGCTGGCGGGCGGGGCCGTTATTTCGGATATCGAACGCTATACCATGTTGTCCAATCTGCGTGACGCCGTGATGCGCCATGGCGATAAACCCGCAGCCCGCGAGGCGTTTCAGGAACTAGGCTGGGAAGCACAGGGCATGGCCAGGCAAGCCGCGGACATGGAGCGGTACCGGCTTGTGCTGATATGCATCGATGTGGCGGAACTGCTGGCCACGGAAAGTGTTCTCCTGAAACGCCTGGGCGCAAGGGCCGATATTATGCTCGACATGCCCACGGTCCGCGTAAAGGGCTTCCTTGACGATGTGGAAAAGAAGCAGACCCATATTTTTATAGAACTTTTTAACCGACGGACCGGAGAAGTCGATAAACTGCAGGCGCGGGAAGGCGAGGAATTTAATAATCTGCGCCTGGTGCGTATCATCGGTGGAAACCAGGCTGTACTCTTTGAATATCTGAAAATGCCCGGACTCTTCTTCGAGGTGGAGGCCTTTTGAGGAAGCCCCTGCGCCGGTTACCGCAATTCCAGGGCGGCCACGGTTTCCACGTGCGGTGTATGGGGAAACATATCCACCGCCTCCACCGAAACTACGGCGTAGGCCTCGCTAAAAACGGCGAGGTCTTCCAGCAGTTTTTGGGGATTGCAGGATACATAGAGGATGTGCGCCGGGCGCATTTCCAGCAGACGCTTTAAGACCTTGGGATGCATGCCCCCCCTGGGTGGGTCCACAATCACGGCGCTTCCGGGAGGCAATCCGCCGGATTTCGCCTGGTTACTTAAAAATTCGCGTACCGTCGCCGTGACAAAGGACACATTCGAAATGCCGTTCTGCGCCGCATTGAACCTGCCGTCCTCGGAAGCCTCCGGAACCGACTCGACGCTGATTACCGTTTCGGCATACTGCGCGCAGCAGAACGCGATTCCGCCGGCGCCTCCGTATAAGTCGTAAAGGCTGCCCGGACGTATCCGACACACCCAGTCACGAACAAGGCGGTATAGCCGTTCCGCTGCGAGGGGATTGGTTTGAAAGAAACTCAACGGCGAAATGCGAAACCTCAATTCCTGAACCTTACGCTGGTCCTGCCGGATAAAGTGGGCCGGGGTCGCGGATATCAAATTTTCTTCACCGCCTTCCCCCGCCCCGGACACGTGCAGCGTTTCCGTAATCCAGGGGACACCGTGCAGTAGCGTCAGTTTTTCCGCCGTCGCCACCTCCGCCCTTCTTGAAAATTCGCCATGAAAAATGCTGTCCGCGGGAAACTGCTCCTGAACGGCCGCCACAAAAGCGTCGGCATCCGGCAATGCGCCGGGGGCGGTGATTATTACCACCATGCGTTCCCCCGAACGTTTACCGTCGCGTACCAGCAAGTTCCGGAGATACCCCTTGCCTTTCCGCGTGTCATAGGCGGTTAATCCGCTCTGAATCCTCCAGCGGCGCAGTGACTCCAGCAGCCCCCTGACACCTTCCGGGCCGATAAAACAGTCTGCAATGTCCACGGTCCAACGCCAGCGGCCCCGCTCTTTGAACCCCAGAATACTTTCGCGTACAAAATCCGCAGGCGGCGGTTCGGGATATCGTTTTAACGCAAATCCGGGGTCTATTTTATTCCGATAATGGAATAGCACAGGCGACGGAACAATCGGTATCGGGTCTGCCCAAAACGTGCAAAGCAGTTTCTCCAGAAATGAAGCCTTGTGCTGTAACTGGATATCATAGGCAATGTCCTGTGATACACAACCGCCGCAACTGCCATAATGGGGGCACAATTCCGCTTTTTGAAACATGGAAAATTTCTTTATTCAGTAAGTAAGCAAGGCTGACACCATAAGTGGGGAATTGTCATCAGAAACAATGCCCTATTCGAAACGCCGCAGACAACTATGAATTTCAAAGAGTACACTCCCGCCGGCGCGATGTATTTCAGTTGCGAATGGCGGCGCCTTTTGTACAGGCTCTTCAAGTAATAGTAGAAGTATGGGATAGACATTCGCCTCTTCGCACAGAGCATCCTTATCCCTTTTGTCCAAAGCGGCTAAAATAGCTTCCTGACGTAAAGTCTTGGGTCCACGGTCCACATAAGGGTTGAAATAAAGAAGCATAGGGTTGACCAGTTTGCGGCCCGAAGGAAGTACTGTCTTGATACCCAAGGTCTCCTCTGGACAAAGAACTGTCGCCTCAGGGGGCATAGTATCCCGTATCCATTCGTACATGGGCACGTGGCGTTCGTAAAGATCATAGTGCGCCGCACCGGCCGGCGGCAGAAAATCCACCCGGCGCGAATAGGGGTTCGTCAAATAGAGACACAGGCCGGCGATGATAACCAAGGCGCCTGCACAACACGTTTCCATGCATAAACACTTGTTACAGGATAGTTTCAGGCGAAGAGCCAGGAAAGCAAGAAACCGGTAAGACCATTTGCCCGCAAAGACGATTCCCGTTCCGAAAAGAACGGTACGGACCGCTGCCAGATGAATCACGGCATGATGACCGGGAACAATGGACGGAATGACAATACCGTTCAGTCGCAACGCTTGCCAGGCATAGTGTTGCACCATTAAAGCCATTACCACGAGGCTCCAACAGGCCAATGCTCTGACTTCCAACCGGCGCCATTGGAAACAGAGTCCGGCAGCCCCGAAAAGGGCAATCAAATTCCTCATGCTGAGAAGTGTCCAAATTTGTTCTGGCAGTTTTTGCAGTTCAACGTTTTGAGACGCATACAGGGAAGGCCAGGGATTGAGGACATGGAACTGATACCGCCAAAGAATGGGGCCCGTAAAAGGCAGGCTGATGAAGAAGGCGATACCCAAACTCAGCAACAGGTGAAAAACCAGGCGACGCGCCTCTTGGCGGTTATCTTTTTGTCTTGCCATACGGCATGTTTCCATGCCGGTCAGTAGAACCATGGAACCTCCGGCAATGACAGCCGGCGCGGTATGTCCAAGAAAGGTAAGACCAAGTAGCAGTCCTGCTGCAATAAAAACGCCCGAGGTCTTCTTTTCCAAGGCCTTTTTGAAAGTGGCCAAGGTCAAAAACAACAGGCCGGCGGAATAGGCGGGAGCCAACAGCCAGGGAGAATAGGCGCATGTCCAAGTAGAAGGGGATGTTCCATCTTTACCGAACAAATATAGGCAAAGCCCCGCCACCGCGGCACCCTGCCCGAACCAGAGAGCCGTGAGCAAGTAAAATGCAGCAGGCGCAAGAAGATTGATATACGGGCCGGAAACAACCGCAAGCCGCATCAGGGACTGTTCATTAAACTTCCTGAGAACGGCAAGGAGCGCCCCCGTCAACGGATTATACCAGGAGATTTCTCCGGCAAGGCTTGGATCTTCCGGATACCTTCCTTCTTCCAGGGATTGGGCTATGCCGATATCGCGCAATACATCCCATTCGCGGGGCATTTGGCAGGGCGCCACCGTGGAACAGGCCCGGCTCAGTGACCATCCAAGCAAGATAACAGCTATACCCGTGGAAAGCAGAACCTTTAGATAGCTGATGCCTGCGGGCGTGTCTGTGGATTCAGTGAACGTTGACCCTATACAGAATTTCACGATGTGTTTCGACTCCCCCGCGTCCCTTCATGTTTTGTGAATGGTATTTATTTTCAGTCAGGTGTCTCTGGTGCGGCAGGTTTAATGGTAATGTCAGGACTGTCTTCATGTTCCTCCAGTACTTCCCGGATGGCGGCGGTTACTTCGGACCGTTTCACGGTAACCTGCGTAAGGCGCCCGGCCTTCAGATAGTCATCATGGTCAACAATATCACGGCGTAGTTGTTTGCCGGCTATCAGATTCTTGACGGACACTTCCCCCCGCTGCAATTCATCTTCCCCCAGTATTACAGCGACGGGTATCTCATAACGGTCGGCATCACTGAGCTGTTCGGCCATATTCTTTTTGCCGCCAAGATAGGTCAGGGTGTTAAATCCGGCCGACCGCAATTCCGTGGCCAATTTCATGACTTCGACCTGGGCAACCTTGCCCACAGTGGCGATGCAGACCTGTGCCGTGCTCTTGGGACACGCCAGCAGGTCCAATTCCCGCAGTGCCATCATCAGGCGGTCCAGTCCTATGGACGCGCCTGTTGCGGGAATTTCCTGGGCAAGGAAGCGGCTGCACAACTCGTTGTAGCGCCCGCCGCCGCCTACCGAGCCTATGGACGGACAACCGATAATTTCTATTTCAAACACCGGTCCGGTGTAATAATCCAGTCCCCGGGTCAGGCTGGGATCAAACACCGCCTCCGTTTCTGAAATGCCCTGTGCGTCCAGGAAACCGGCCAGATCTGACATCTCCGCCAGGGCGTTTTGTGAATCGGCCGTCTCTGGCAGATTTAGTTTCAATGCTTCCACGACCCCGTTCCTGGTCGGCGCCGTTATACCTATAAAGGTGATAATTTTTTCTATCAGGGATTCGGACAGGTGCACGCCGGGAATGGGGTCGCCGGAATCATCCACGCGGCCCTCCCCCAATTCCGCGCGTACATTGTCCAGGCCGACCTTGCTTAGTTTGTCGACAACACGCAGGGTATGCTTTATTGTATCCGCCTCCACCATATTGTTGCCCAGAAGCAAGGCATCCATCAGCCGACGGTTGCTGATACGCACCCGGTAGAGCGCCCCCGTGTCGCGCCGCAGTCCCAACGCGCGCATTGCTTCGCATAGCACGGTAATAATTTCCGCATCGGCGGCGAGGCTGCGTGCCCCTGCAATATCGATATCAAATTGGGTAAACTGACGATAGCGCCCCGGTCCCGGCTTATCGGCCCTGAAAACGGGCCCCACATGATACCTGCGAAAGGGAAGTTTAATCTGGTCGCGATATTGACTGATTAGGCGTGCAAAGGGGACGGTAAGGTCAAAACGAAGCGCGGCCGCTTCCCCTTCGGGGGTGGTAAGCGTAAAGATTTCTTTGTTAACGTCCAAACCCGCGCTGCCCGTAAGCGTTTCCAGGGATTCCAGAACCGGCGTATCCATCTGGACAAATCCAAACCGTTCATAGACTTGACGGATTCGTTCAATGACCGCGGATCTGGCAATCATTTCTTCAGGGAAAAAGTCCTGAAATCCTTTTAGAATTTGTGCTGTGATTCGTTTTTGTTTCATGGAATTATGCCTTGGAACCCCGTAAAAAAAGGTGTTAAACAGTCAAACCCGGGAAGAACCATGCCGTATTCATGACCATTGTGCAGTTTCCTCTCGAAACCTATTCCTCGGGCGCAGCCCGAATGATAAGTTTTTGGCCGATATGGATGGTGGATTTCTTGGTCAGCTGATTCCATTTGAGCAGGTCGTCAAGTTTAATCTTGTACTTTCTGGCAATATCATAGGGATTATCGCCTGCCACAACGACATGGATGCCTTCCTCTGGCGTGCTTACTGTTGACTCCGCTTTTTCTTCGGGCTTCTCTTCCTTAACGGATTTTTTCTTCTCCGGAGCCGGTTGTGGTTTCAATTCCGGTTGCACTTCCATTTCCACTTCCGGCGCTGCGGATTCCCCTTCGGGAACAAGTTCGCCCTCCGGACCTTCGCCCTCCGGAATTTCAGCCGGTATTTCGGGTTGCGGCAGAATTTCGGGGGCTTCTTGCGGTACGTCCGCCTGTGCGGCGGATTTCAGACATAACCCTCTGGCTTCCGCCAGAGCGGCGATTGCGCCGGCTTCTATTTTGCGTTCCGCCTTTTCCATAAGTTCGGCTTCTTCAACCAGGCGGCGCACCTCGCTCAGAATCCAATCGCCGCGTTCCCGTGATTTTGCCGTACCGGCCGAACCTGTAAGATACAGGGACTGGGACTCTTCCGTTCTGGAAAGGGTGTCTCGGAGGGGATCCATGAAAAGTTCTCCTCGGTCTTCTTCCAGTATAGCCATGGTCTTGGCCATCTCGGTTATCAACAGGATGGCGGGTACGATAATGTGCTTGGGAACCTGCCGGGTGTGCCACTGTTCCTCCAAACCGGGAATGGCGCTCATCAATTCCAGGAACCGCAACCGGCCACTGCTCGAACCGGATTCCGACGCCGCTTTCTGGACCAGTTCCACGAGCGTTGGCGGCAGGTTTTGAACGAGTTCCCCTTGGGCCAGAAAATACCGGACCTGTATGTTCAGTTCATTGGCGGCGGCATCCCCCAGAAGAGCCCCGCCCGTTCCCTTCAGATATACGGGAACAGGTCCGCAGTCGATCTTCACGGTCGTTTCGTTAGAGGTATCAAGTTTTAGCAAGTTACCAAAGGCGTCATAAAGTTCCAGGTTTGTGGCGCCGCTTACCGGAAGATTGATGGAATCCCCTGTTTTCTTTGACCAGATTACCGCCAACCAGTTGGCGCCATCGCGAAAAAGCGGGGCGCGCACTTGTGAGTGAACCACGCAATCGCCCACATAGGCATGTCCTGAAAAATGCAGGGCGAGCCCGTTGAGAAAGGCCAGCATCTCCTGTACCCCCATATCATCCGCAAAAACGGACGCATTAAGCCCTATATGGGATGCGCCTGCGGAACGATACTCACAAAAATGCTGCAGAAACGCAGCGGCGCTTTGACCAGACCGAGGATACCAAAGGGGGTTGGCAACATGTACCTGCAGACCTTCAATTCCGTACTGTGCGGCGATATACCGTATGCGGTGCACTTCGCTTGCATCAGGCCATTCAGCGGAGGTCAGGGAAACATGCTTCGGAGACAAGTTTGGGGACTGGGCCATCAACTGGCTGAAATATTTAGCGTCCGGCACCGACAGTGCCATGCCTGCCGGACATTCAGTCTGTCGGAAGGCATCCATGAGAGAGGCACACTCTTGCTCAATGTCCCGGCAGTCGATTTCAAACCGGACAATATTTTCACATCGCGCTTCTATTACTTCCGCCAGGTATTCCGGCGCTTGCTGCAGTTGCTGAGGTGACAGGCTAAGGATAAGGTGTAAGCCAAGCAGCGAGGCCTCATCGGTAAGCGCATTTAAGAATTCACTGCTCGCCAGGAAATGAATGGTTTCTATCCCCACACTTTTCGCCGCGGTCAGGACACAGGCCTCGCTGTCCCCTCCGCAATGGGCATAAAGCGGAATGTGTTGCAGCGAGGCGGGACGGTCTATGCGGCAAAACCGCGTTTCCTTCTTGTATTCTTCCCCGTTGCAGACAAGATTGACTTCAAGCGTGTAGTAGCCCCGTGCTTGGGGCGGTTCCTCTATAACGTACCAGTAGGGACTGTCCGCATAAACCTGAAACGGCGTGATGGCAATCTCGGTCCGCTCGCCTGATCGGGAGGAACTGAACTTCAGGTTTCCGGTAATCTGAACATCCGTATCCGAGTAAATTTCCAGGATTAAGGGATCATCGCAATACACAAAAGGTATGGGCTGATCGGGGGCGATCGTTACTTCAACCGCCGCGGGTATGCATAAAAGAATAAGGGTTGTTGCTATCATTCAGTTCACCAAAAACGGGTTTGAACGCCGTTCCTTGCCGATGGTTGTTTCTGGTCCGTGCCCGCTATATACCACCGTATCATCCGGCAAATCGAGCAACTGTTCACGAATACTCTTGAGCAGTTGACGCATGCTGCCGCCGGGCAGATCGGTCCGTCCTACGCTGCCGGAGAAGAGCACATCGCCTACCAGCGCGATTCCATCGGTAATTAGAACGACATGGCCGGGCGAATGGCCAGGCGTATGCCGCACTTGGAACACGGTACCGCCCACGGTAATTGTGTCTCCATGGTTGATAAAACGGTCCGGAGCCGGAGAGGGCGGAAAATAAACACCAAACATGCTTCCTTGTTCTGAAAGGGTGTTCAACAGGGGCAGGTCCGCTTCATGACAGACCAGGGGCGCTCCTGTAAGCGCCACAATCTCCGCATTGCCCCCGGAATGGTCACAGTGGCAATGCGTGTTAAGAATCATGGTTACGCTGCACCCTGACAGATATTTCTTCAATTCAGGGGTAGCTTCCCCGGGGTCAATGACAATAGCTTCGTCACCCTCTTTGACGACATAGCAGTTTGTATAGAAGGGAGTTACTGGAAAAACCGTAATTTCCACAAGATGATTCTCCTTTGTCCAGTATATTCCTGTCTTTCAATACGGAAGGCCACATCCGTGGCTCTTTACAAACACTCTATTGTATCAGAAAATGGTAGTGTACCTCCCCTGCACAAGTGTTCCAGCCATGGGCCCGTGTTACGAGCCCGCAGCGATTGGCGCCGCAGTCCCGGGCAGGTTCAGGTTTTTCCCGTTGAAATATGGTGTTGTGCCTCCTCAAAATAGTAGCGGGCACAGTGCAAGTGGGGATTCTGTTCCAGTAAAGACGACCATTCCTGCAGCCGCCTTCGCGTTCCGCCGCGTTCCTGAAAAAAACGGTCGAGCCGGGCAAAAAGCACGAAGGTGTCCGGATAGTACTCCAGCAGGTTCAAACATGTTTTAAGGGCAACTTCCGATTGTCCTGTCTTATCTAGTATTTCCGCCTTAAGAAATGTAAATTGAATGCTTTGGGGTCTATTGGACAAAACTTTGTCCACCAGCGCAAGCGCCTCTTCATACTTCTCCTGGTTCCGCAGATTCTGTATATCCATTTCCATGATAAAGGGTTGGAATTCCCCATAAATGCGATAAGGACGCCATTCCACTCCAGCCCAAGGTATTTTGAGGTGCTGATTGGCTATGAAAAGTTCTTCCTTTTCAGGGATGGCCATATTTACCAGCAACCCCAAATCATCGGGGTTTTCTACCTGATGAAATCCCTGGAATAAATGGGCTTGTTCTCTGGGAAGGGAAATACCCACAAAATGGTTCCAATTGGTACAGGTCGTTACTTCATGCACCGGGAAAAAATAGCGCAAAGAAACACCGTTTACATCCGGAGACACTGCAAATGTGGTCGGTGCACTGAAATCCCAGGAAAGCCCTTCCCACTCATAAATGAGTTTAATATCGAGGGGTTCTTTTACATCCTTGAAGAACGCGGCGAGGTGACGTGTTTCACTATCCACTATCAGCCCCATGTTCTGGCACAAGCGGCATTTTCGCCCCGCAGTGGGTATAAATACCTCCCGGCCATCCCAATTCGCTACACGATGCGGGATGGGATTTAACGGTGTATCACGATAACTGTCTCTCAAGGCGATGACCCGGCTGTGTTGCCAGGCACGTGCAAGGACAAGGGGCGTATAAAACAATGCGATGGTAACCAGTGCCCACAATGCCGCCCGCACGAAAGCCCGGGGAAGGCTGCCCGCAAAAGATGGTGCCTGCAAACCCATGCGCGTCCGAAGCTTGCCCGGAAGAAAGGCGGCAATTCCCCGGTATAAACAGTGAAAGCAGAGCCCCGCGAAGAAATAGGGTATAAAACTCATATGGAAGGCATGCCTAAAGGCGAATTGAATACTGGTGTAGCCGCAGAAATAGCAGAGCATGACCAGGACCAACCACGCTCGAACCGGCGTTTGACCTGCAATGAATAACAATCCCGCAATCAAGAACCATAGTCCCCGTTCTTCAACGAACCTGGCCAAAGCATATTTAGCGGGTACAATGGATGTTGCCATGCGCAGTACGGCGGCATAAGCACGCGCAAGCATATCCCCGGGAAAAGTATTGATAATCTCAGTTACATAGGCACGCTTCATTGCAAAGTCAAAATCCGGATCATTGCATAGTTTGGAATAAACCTCAGGAGGAAAGGTAACGCCTCGCCGGGCGAGGTCATGTGCCTTAAGCGTACAGAAGAGGTCATTAAGCAAATAATGCTTTTCATACGAGGCAGGCTCTAAAAGCCCCAACTCATGGTCTGAGTAGGAAGCGAATCCCATAATCGTGTCATGGGCGGCAACATACCCGTCCCTGATAAGGGCCTTATGAACAGGGAGGCCTGAGATGAAAAACAGGACGATGAGCGCCGTAGCCGCACCTAGACGTATTACAACGGGGTGCGCCGTGTCGCGTATCCTGCCAACCATCAGAAAGAAAAGGCTCACAGGCAGGAAAACCATCATATCCCGTCTGAAGCCCATTCCAATTCCCAAGAGTAAACCGGCAAGCAAGGCAACGGTGAGGTAAACGCGGGTACCGGTCTTTCCTCGTACTGTTATTCCCAGCAAAAAAATCAAAGCCAGTATAAAAGGAGCCTTGGCAAAGTCCCTGAGGATTGGAAGAGTCCATAACACCGGTTGCGCGAATGCAAAACCCAGTGCGGCAAAAAAACTGAACGCGGGATTCATTGCCAGCCGGCATATGCCGTATACAGAAAGGACAGACGCGCAAAAGAAAAACAAAATAAGGAGTTTCATCGCATCCCATGAAACACCAAAAAAGCGCCAAATAGCAGCCACGGAATAAATGAGGTAGCGGTGATATTCCTGAAACGGATGGAGAGGTATATTTCGGATATCCTGGCGTATCACGTTACAGTCAAAATTTGGCGCCTGGAAATCCAGAAATGCCCGCAGGGACGGTGTTTCCGAAGGTTCCGTATTGGTAAAGCCTTTTCCTGCGTTCATCATGATGGCAGGAACAAACAGGTCATTGGTAAGCGATCCGGCCGGACCGCTCCAGCCCTCCAATCGCTGTTGGCCGACATGCCAAGTTATGACAGTCAGCAGGGCCAGGAAAATCATTTCGAAGAAAAAGGGCGGGAAAAACTTTGACAAGCACTTTTTCATACCTGCCTTCTATTCCTGGGAACGGATGATGCCGCCCATTTCCGCAAAAATACCTGCGGGGTCGCCATGATAAAGATCACTGGCCGCAAATGTGGCGCGGTCTGTCTGAATTTCCACCGCGCATACGGGGGGCTTCCCGGCTTTTTTCCCCTCTTCCAGGAAGAGATAGCCTCGGAAATGGATGGCGGCAAGAGATACGGCAACATCGACAGTAAACAATTCGTGAAACGTACGCAGGGGCAATTCATGAAGTAAGCGCGCATAGAGGATATCCCGCTCTCGGTCGGAAAGAATCAGTTCCTGAAATTGCTTTTTGTCCTCGTCATATAAGACCCGGGCCAACCGGGGCAGGGCGCGCAGTGGCGGCAAAATGTAATTGACTATGAGTATGCGGTTATCCGTGTCGTAATCCATGTCAAAGGTATGTGGAAAATAGAAGGGGTACTTGGAACGTGAAAGCGCCATGTCAAAGTAGTCAAGCACCGCATGAGGCTCGTGTTCCAGGTAGGCTGCCTTTTTAGAGTCGACGATTTGGACACAGGCTTCGCGTTCCTTTAAATAGGCGTTCCTGCCCCGTTCCCAAGCCATTACTTGTTGCTGATACCTGTTCCTGAGCGTTTCAACAGTCCCCTTATACGTCTCCATCTGCTGCTGGTATTTATAGCGGGCTTGCAGGCAGAGCCGTTCCCACTGGGTATGGACTGCCTCAAACCTCCTCCGAGCGTCTTCCTCCTTTTGTGCGCGACGCGTGTGCAGCAGTTTATCCATGGTTTCCAGTTTGGGAAGAAAATCGGGATCCGTTAACTGGGGCTCCCGTGGAATCTGGAATTTTGGCGGAGATGCCGGATATTCGGGGACAACAGGCTTTGGGAAAGGGTATTCAGGAAACTTTTTGAAGAACTCCCAGTCATAATCTGAAGGCGCGCCAAGTCCCACGGTAAGAACACGATAGGAACGGGCCAGTTCCTGCTGGGCGATTTGCGTGCGCCCTTCGGCAATCTTCAGCTTCTGGCGTGTCTTGAGGTCGGTTCGCTTGGCATTCATTTCGAAGCCGAGTTTTTTGTGTTTATACGCGTTACGTTCCCTCGACAGCCCGTCCCAGAGCATATCCTGAAGCGTGGCTTTGTGTATGGCAAATTCGGGGGTGTCAGAAGATATATAGCGATGCTTTTGTAACGAGGCGTAGACGACCGGCACGCGGTAACGTTTCAGACCGGACGGCGTCGTGTATGTCTCCATCGCGGACTCGTCATACATGGCATTGAATACCTGGCTGCAAAACTCCGTAGATTCTCCCATTAAAACCACACCCTGTCGGAGAGGCGTCCGGCATGGGTTGCCTGCATATCATAACCGATTTAGTCCGGAGATTTCAGATATGTTGGCATAATACAGGAAGGCCCGGTATGCCATGAACCTGCACTGCATGGCTTCTTCTGAAATCAACGAGTAATCAATCCTACCAAAAACCGGCGGAAAATAAAACACTCCATTCATGAGAGGCAGCAGCCTCGTCTGTAGACAGGATTCCTGGCGGTGCCTTATCGTCGAGAAAATTCATGTCCTAAAAACAGCCTATTCCTGCCCGGAAGAAGAGGTACTTACGGCGCAACTCTCTTTGTATCGGGTTGCTGGGAGCGCCGGCATCCTTCCCGGCAGTGATAATCATTTCGTCAAAACTCCGGCAAGGATACCGGCGCTACCGGTATTTTCAAACTCATAATAAATTGTCAGCGAAATTGCCCTAAGCGCCTATGTTCCATCCATGGTGAAGGGGGCCGGTTCCATGTCCCACCTGTAATTTGCCACCTTGAAGAATCGCCTGGGTGAGATATTCCTTGGCCAATTGCACCGCCCGGGGAAGCGTTTCCTGCCGGGACAGGAAGCACGCGATAGCGGCGGAATAGGTGCAACCTGTTCCATGCGTATGAGTGGTGACAATGCGTGGAGACGGATAAACCTGGATGTCGCGGCCGTCATAGAGAAAATCATTGGCGTCGGAGGATTCCAGGTGCCCGCCTTTGAGCAGCACATATTGAGGTCCCAGCGCATACAAGTGCTTTAAGACGGTTTCGATATCCTTTTCATCGTGGATTGAAACGCCCGTCAAGGCTTCCGCTTCGGGTATGTTGGGACAGACTACCGTCGCCATTGGAATAAGATGTTCTTTCATGGTTTCGACCGCGTCCTCCCGCAACAGGACGGCACCGCTTTTGGAAATCATGACCGGGTCTACGACCAGGTTGATCGCGTGATGTTTTTTCAGTGCTTGGGCTGTTCCCCGAACAAGAGCGGCATTGGCGAGCATGCCCGTCTTTACAGCATCCACCCCGATATCTTCGTAGACTGCATCGATCTGCGCCTGTACCTGAGCCAAAGGCAAGTCGAAAACAGAGCGCACGCCGACGGTATTCTGTGCGGTAATGGCGGTGATGGCCGTCATACCATAACAGCCCAGGGCGGTGCATGTTTTTATGTCAGCCTGTATTCCCGCTCCCCCCCCGCTGTCGCTTCCTGCTATGGAGAGAACCCGGCCTGTTACAGGGTGCACATCATGCCTCCTTATCCCGGGTTCCTGCGCTCTTGCGGCCTCGGGGCGCCGTCTTTCTTTTTGCGCCGGCTTTTCGTGTGGAGGGACGTTTGGTTTTTTCCCGCTGCGAGGCGTCTTGTATCAACTGCAGTGCCTGGTCCAGCTCGACTTGTTCCACAGAGACGGTTTTGGGCAAAGATGCGTTCGTGCTTCCATCGGTAACATACGGACCATATCTCCCTTCATACAATTCAATGGCAGGAGCATCTTCCGTCTTCTCGCGAAGGGTTCGTAACAATTTTTTGGCACCCCGCTTGGGTTTGGGCTGTGCAAGCATTGCCAGTGCTTCTTCCAGCGTGATCTTGAACATCAAGGCGCCGTCCAGACTCCTAAAATCGCCGTCATGAACAACATAGGGACCAAAACGTCCAACGCTTACCGCAACAGAGTTGTTCGTCTCGGGGTGTTTTCCCAATATCCGAGGCAAACTGAGCAATTGCAGCGCTTTTTCAAGCGAGACATCCTCGGGTTTCATGCCTCGGGGCAGGCCGATACGTTTTGGTTTCTTTTCTTCCTCTTCACCGCCCAGCTGCACATAAGGCCCATACGGTCCTTCCAGCAGGAATACTTTCTTGCCGGTTTGCGGACATATGCCCAAGCCTTCTTTTTGCGCGGCCCTGTTGTTGAACATCTCTTCCGCCTTGGTCTCGGTCAATTCATCATAATACAGTTTTTCGGGAATTGAAGCTACTTCCCCATTTTCCCCGGAACCACGCTGAAGAAAGGGAACCGTTTTGCCCAGACGCACCACAATGCTGCGTCCTGATGCATCCTTTCCCACCGGAATCACAGGAAAATCAATGGTTTCCAAGGATTGGTCCACGCGCGGTTTCAGTCCCTCCTCATTCTTTTCTTTTCCGCCATAATAGAAGCCGCGAAGGAAAGACAGCCAATCCTGCTGCCCTTCCGCGATGGCGTCAAGAATATCTTCCATGTTCGCGGTAAATCCAAGGTCCACATATTCAGAAAAATGCTCACGCAGGAGAAAGGTTACGGCGATTCCCAGATAGGTCGGCGCCAATGCGGTGCCGATGCGTTCCACATAGCCGCGCTGTTGAATGACCGCCACGGTCGGTGCGTAAGTGGAAGGCCTTCCTATCCCCTCTTCTTCCAGTCTGCGCACCAGGGAGGCTTCCGTATAGCGGGCAGGCGCCTGGGTTTCATGCGGTACAGGCTCAAAGCGATTCAGTTGGATATCCGCCCCCGTGTTTGCGGCAATGGCCATACCCGGGGTAATTCGCGGCAGTTCCCCCTCTTTCTGACGGTCATTCATGACGCGTAGAAAGCCGGGAAATACCACGAGGGCGCCTGCCGCCCGAAGCAGGCCTGTCTGCGTCGCACCCTTCGCCTCGATATCCACCGCAGTACGCATGATTTTGGCATCCGCCATCTGGGACGCGACGGCTCGATTCCAAATGATGCGATAAAGGCGGATCTCATCCTTGTTCAAGAATGCGGCAACGTCGTCCGGTGTTAAATGGATATGCGTGGGCCGGATCGCTTCGTGCGCCTCCTGGGCCATCTTCGACTTGGTTGTATATTGACGGCGCGCATGGTATGCTTCGCCGTACACACGGCGGATGTAAGCGCCTGCATCCTGAAGCGCTTTCTCGCTTAAGACAACCGAGTCCGTTCGCATGTAGGTGATAAGGCCTTCGCGACCGCCTTCTCCCATGTCCACGCCTTCATATAGTTTCTGGGCCAACTGCATCGTTTTCCGGGGGGAAAATCCGAGCAGACTGCTGGCGGCCTGTTGAAGAGTGGAAGTGATAAAAGGTGGATAGGGGCGCTGGGTCGTTTCTTTCTCTTCCACGGCGGCGACCTTCCACGGCAGTCCTCGGTGGAGCTCATCAATCAGCGTCTTCACCCTGTTTTCATCCAGCCATACCGGCCCGTCGCCACTGCTTTCCTTGAGTCCACCTGTGGCGGGGTCAAAATCCTTGCCACCGGCGACTCGACGCCCGTCCACGGAGACCAAGGCGGCTTTGAACGTCGTGCCATCGCGGGCCAATTCCGCTTCCGCGTCCCAGTAGGCCGCCTTACAAAAAGCCCGCCGGTCCTCTTCCCGTTCGACCACAAGACGGAGGGCGACGCTTTGTACTCGCCCGGCGCTCAATTTGCTGCGCACCTTGCGCCACAGGACGGGCGATAATTCATACCCGAACAACCGGTCCAGAATACGACGGGTCTCCTGGGCGCGCACCAATTGATCATTGACGGAACGGGGTGACCGCATGGCCTCCTCGATGGCAGTGCGGGTGATCTCATGAAAGGCGATGCGCTTCACCGGCACCTTGGGTTTCAATACTTCCAGCAAGTGCCAACTGATGGATTCCCCTTCACGATCCTCGTCGGTGGCCAGAATGACTTCGTCAGCATCCTTGCAGTACTTTTTAAGTTCCGCTATCTGGTGACGGCTTTCCTTTTGCACTACATATATGGCGGAAAAATCACCTTCCACATTGACGCCAAGGCGCGACCAGTTCTCTTTTTTTAAAGCCCCCGGTATTTCACTGGCCGATTTGGGCAAGTCTCGAACATGCCCATAACTGGCAAGAACTTTGTAGTCCGCGCCCAGAAACTTCCCGATGGTGGCCGCTTTTGCAGGGGATTCGACAATTACAAGCTTCAAAATACAATATCCTTGTGATAAACCGTTCGTTCAATGGACATCACAATAGTGATTGCCCTTTATAATAAAGGAAATGAAAAACATCTTTATTGCCACCCACATCCCAATGGCGGGACTATACACCAGAGCCTGCCGTAAAAACAACATTGCCTGTTCTCTTTTTAACGGGTCATACCTTTCAGTCCTTCCAAGTGCGCATGTACAAATACGGGATAGCGTATGAGCGTCCCTTCTAAACTGTTCTAAATAAACAGACTATATATTGATCACAGGGGTAAATCTCTGCATAATAGTGGGGTGTCTTATCTTCCCCCTTCGTTTTCAATCCCCCTTGTACAAAGAGAAATCCCATGGAAGCAAGTCTGGAATGTCTGGAATGTATCCTGCGACAAACGTTGCGTGCCGCTCGTATTGCTGGAGATGATGTTGATAAACAACGTCAAGCCTTGGATGGGGTTGCCAAAGAAATTCCTTTTATGAATTTGAAAAGATCCCCTGCGGAATTGAGTCTTGGCGCCTATCAATTGGTGAACCAAATTTATAATACATGTGATGTATATAAAACAATGAAACTAGAGCAAAATAAGATGGCGTTGTGTCTGGAAAACGAACTGGAGGAACTGGTCCGCAAAAGTACCGCTCCCCTGGCCACTGCCATCCGTCTGGCCGCTGCGGGCAACATCATTGACTTGGGCATACTGCAGGCTCATGAAATAGACCCGCGTGAGGCGATACAACAGGTCCTGAATGGTCCCCTGGCCATCGATCATACGGAATTATTTTTGCGCGATTTGGAACATTGCGAGGAATTGCTCTATCTGTTGGACAATGCCGGAGAAATTGTCTTCGATAAAGTTCTGATTCGAGAGTTGAAGAAACATACCCGGGTAACCGCAGTCGTGAAAGGGGAACCAATAATCAATGATGCCTGTGTGGAAGATGCGGAACAGGCAGGACTTACCGCCATTTGTGAGGTCATTGACAACGGCGGCCCCTTTATCGGCACACCAATCCCCTTGATTAACCCGCACCTGTTGAAACGGATGGAATCGGCGGACATCATCGTGGGCAAAGGCCAGGGCAACTATGAGACGGTAGATGATTTTAACGGCAATGTTTATCTGCTGTTGAAGATTAAGTGTGAAATTGTGTCGCGGCACAGCGGCGCGCCGTTGGGGTCGGCTGCCTTCATCTCCACCCGGAAACGCGCGCGCAACAGCGATGACTGACAAGGATGCTTATTTTTTGCAGGAAGTTGTGCCTAACGGTCCTTGCATCTTCTTCCATGCCTTCATCGACCGTGTCAGGTGGTCGCGGGCGTCGCCCTCAATACCGTAACATTGCAGGCCGACGGCGCCTTTGTAACCGAGTTTCTTCAACGTGTCCAGCAGCGTTGCCACGTCAAAATCGCCTCGGTCCAGCGGCTGGAGCCAGTTCCCGGTGCCGTCGCGGATGGCGTCCGCATGGTCCGCGCCGTTGATGCTGACGGCTCGCAGATACGGCAGGGCCGACTCCAACAGGGGTTTCAGATTTTCTTCCTGGTCTATTTTCAGCCAATGGCAGAGATTGAACATGACACCCACATTGGGCCGGTCAACGAGGCGCGCCAGCCGGACGGCGTCTTCCACCCGTTCCAGCCAGATATCCACGTGGGGATACAGGATGATTTCCGTTCCCGAATCCTTGGCCAAATCGGCCAATTCACGAACGATGGTTGTGGCGGGCGCGTCCCCTTTGATATCCGAAGGCGGCATGCCCTCCATCAGCAGGCAAATCTGCACGTTGCGCCCGTTGAGCAGCGGCAATACCTCTTTCAGCTTGGGGTCATAGGGCTCCTTGGCCGAGGCGACATTTACCCGGATGGTTATCTGAAATAACTTTAATCCCTCGGCATCGAGGGTATCCAGGCGCTCTTTGACGTTATCCAGCCACAAATGCCCCACCCCGTCATACCCCAGTTCCTTGAGCAGCGCCGCCTGCTCCTGCAACGAACGTTTCTCACTGTCATGGGTGTCAATGCAATAGGCGAAGAAAGGAAACACGGGGGGCTCCTCAGTTGTTGACGCTGTGGGCATGGCACAGAACAGCGCCAATAGCAGCCCTGCAACTGTTTTCATGATGAGATTCCTTTTTTATGGCGCTTAGGCACGCCAGGGACGCAGCTCCCGTTTCACATTCTTCAACACTTCTTTGGCTATACGAACATCTTCCTCGATTTCAAAGTCGAACATGCCCGCCAAAGAAAAGTCGGCGCCGTTCGCAAAAACATATTGGAACGCGTCCGCGGGCGGAATGGCCCCGGCCGCCATGACTTTAAAGGCAATCCAAGGCTTTTCAACGGCTTTCATCACGTCAATCACCGCCTGGGGATCGTTGCACCAGTATCCCGGCACCTCGCGGTAAATCTCCGTGATTTCATCGGGCCTGGGGGCGCTGGGGTAATTATGATGGTGAAAGGTCTTGATATAGAAGTCTGTCGGGACCCCCTTGTCCTCGCAGGTCTGGACGACACGCAGATCATGCCCGCCCACGCCGGAAGCCAGGCCGAATTCGTGGCCGATTTCCACCGCTTTAATCATGGCATCCACATTGCCTTCCTGGGTAAGCCGGTCTGCCGTCACCCCCCAGAGGTAGACCGCCTCCGTGCCCATGTCCGCCAGGTCCTTCACCTGTTTCCGATAAGCATCAGGTTCCTTGTCCACCTGCGCGGTGGGACAGATAATCCACTGCATCTTTCCCCCACGCTCATTGCGATAGCGTTTCAGGGTTTCCATGGCGGCTGGCACCGTATGTATCACCAGCGTGTTGACGCCATGCTTTTCCGCCACGGCCATGGTGTCCATGATTTTTTCGTCCGTATTGTAATGGGCGCAGAGAGTATAGACATATTTCAAATCACGGCTGTGGGTGAAATGGGTGAGGAGATTGCCCCCCAGCAGAATCCGGCTGACCGACAGCTTGCCAATCTTGCCCTGGGGCAGGCTGCCCTCCGGTTCAAGGTCCACCGGCGCCGGCAAGGCAAGGTCGTCCGCCGCCTTTGCGACAGAGGTCCCCAACGCTGCACCCGCCAGCGCGGTTCCTAATAATGACTGCTTGACGAACTCACGACGGCTTGACGAAGTATTCATGGCATAATTCCCTTTGTATCTTTTATCTAATAAGAACAGTATCCAAGACCCTAAACAACTTTGGTATGTTGTTCACGCTTTTAGCGTGCTCTTTTATATAGAGGCATTAGACTAACGCGGGCGCTGCCCGAACAGCAAGCAACAACCAAATTAACTGAGCATAAATGGGAACTGTAACCGGCGCGCGATAAGTCTTTATCAATCGGAAACAAACTTGAATCGCGCCGGTTGCTGTCCCCGCTTTTTTGCGGTATAAGCGATCAAGACCGAAAAATTGGGGACAGCGATTCATTAGGCTTTGCAGCCTTCCCCATAAACGATTTTTTCTGCGCACATGTATTCAACTTCTTGTTTTTATAGCGGCTACGAGCCAATAAGCTACCAACGCAGGCGTTACCCGCAACCTGGCTGGTACGTTCTTTGTTGAAGTTTTCGTAGTACCTTAGGCGTGTATTTTATCCTGAAAGGATTGAATAACAAAGCCCAGGGTTGCGGTACTCCGCTACCCTGGGAGCTGGTGCCGAAATTGCCTCTACCCTGAAAGGGTTATGTAACGCAGACTTACGCAACCCTTTCAGGGTAGGGTATAGAGATTGCCGTGCATTCACCCAAGGGTAGCGGAGTGCCGCAACCCTGGGCTTTGATATGTAAGCCCTTCAGGCTATTCAGATTCAACATCTTGTTTTTTATAGTACCAATGAGCCGATGATATACCAACGCATTGTTTTATTTAAAGGTCTTTCCAGCAACAGTATCGGTTACGCACTACGGGTCGCAACATATGTATTCTAACACATATTTCGTTGTAAACTTGCGCGTCCATGCTTCCAAAAAAAACGGTTTCTCTCCCCCTCTTGGCCGAGGAAAGAAACCGTTGCTTATATGCGCTTCCTTGACTATAAGGAACATGAATCCTGTCCCACACGGAAATGCAGTCAACCGACTGTCGCGTTCAGGTTACTCACAATAGGTACAAGGCCCTCCTTGTCCACCAGAAGGCGTCACATACCAGCTTAGCGGAGTTGTGAGTGTACAGTCCAGATTATAGTACTCCCCATTTTGCCATATATAGGCCGCCCGTATGGCAAGGGCTATCGGGTTGGCGCCCTGTTGCCATCCGTTAAGGTAACCAATGGCTTCGCTTATCGTGATGCGCCAGTCCATGTTTTTGTCTGCCGGGATTCCCGCAAAGGCGGGACAATCGTCAAGCACTACCACCGTCCTGGATTTCATCGCGGTCTTCCCGGCAGCATCACTAACCGTGTAAGTAATTACGTATGTTCCAGGGTCGCTAATTATTACGGCATCGCCGCCCGTGGCTATAGCATCTGTCAGGTCGCCATCACAGTTGTCACTTGCTGTCGCGCCTGCTTCCACATACTCCTCGCAACAGGAGAGCGTCACCAAGGCGTTACCATTCAAGGTAACCACAGGCGGATGTCCGTCCACCACGTGTATTGTGGTACTGCAGGAATTTTCATTTCCTGATGTATCCGACACGGCGGTCGTGACCGGATGATTCCCCAGGCCCACCCTGGTGCCCGCCGAGGGGAATTGTA
>JAKJCY010000200.1 GCA_022706235.1 Candidatus Hydrogenedentota bacterium
GCCGTTCTGGTTGTTGACGGCAATTTCTACAAAATGCCTGCCTGTTACCGGTGGCGCATCGAAGGGAACATAATTGGGAAAACTCGAGGACACGGCGTCGCGCGTACCGACGGGTATGGGTAGGGTTCCGGAGGCCGTTAATTGCCCCGTATCCCGCCGCATCATGCGCGCATGTTCCCAGCGGATGGGACGCAGTGCGCGAAAGAAATCACTGTCATCCACCAGCCCGGCAAAGGACTCCGAAGCCGGATTTTCCTGTACATATAAAAGCACACCGAGGAAATCCGGCGAACGCTGGTCCAGCAACAGGGTAAACTCAAAAGGCATCTTGTGTATCCACTCCGTCCGGAAGGAAAACTGCTGCAGCGAAGTGAACTTCGGAACGCCTTTCACAAAGCGGGTCGCCACCGGCGCCAACGATGTTACATAAGACTGTACCCGAGGGGGCTTAATCACCACGCGGACGGCCGTATCCTGCGCCAGGAACGATTGGTGTGAAATACCCTGTTTCGGCCGGATATAGAAATAATAGTAGGCCCCGGACGCGATGATGATCGCCAGAGGAACCGCGACCATCAAAACCTGAAGCCGCGTTTTATCAAGGACAATTCGCATATCCGGCACCATCTCCCATTTATTGCAAGTCACGCCCTTATAAAAGCGGGGTCCCGGGGGGCGCCGGCCTACTTGGCGGGCTTCAGTACCCGGTCCATCTCCAGAATCATGCGCGCGATATCATCGCGCTTCTTCAGCAGTTTTTCAGGTTCCCGTGAAAAAGTCACCAGGCTGGGCACGATGTCCTGCAGATTATAGACATCCCCCGCCTGTTGCAGCAGCGCGTCGTGGCCGGTGGTGGAGCGCAATGCACGGACCCGTTCCATGAACAGGGCCATGTAATCATAATCCTCGATTCCGTCGCGGATGGTTTCCCAACGGATGGAATTGATCGGTCCGGCTAAATCGGGATAGACAAGTACGCCGTCGCCGTTTACAGGGGTAATGTCCAGAAGGTCCTGCATCGGGTCACCGCCTGCGGGCCAGAAATTTACGCTCCAGTACTGCATGCCGCGCATGCCGAGCGCCCAGGCCTGCCAGAAAAGAATACGATGCTCGATGGCGGAAAAGTCCACAAAGAAATTGCCATATGGGCGCGGCGGGATATGGTTTACATACCACCAGACCTGACCGCCCGACGAGGTGCGGTTAAGGATGGTTTTATTATGGGTCGTGTCGAGCACCTGCGCGTGAAGGGACCAGATATCGAGCACCGGCGGGATGAACGGACGCAGGCCCATGGTGCTGACGCTTATAGGAATATCCGGTGCGTGGTCCTTCCAAAGCTGCATTCTTTCGAGCAGGCGGTCCCAGGCCGGTTCTTCCGGTTCATACGCCAGTTGTGTGAAGGCCTGGCCGGAAAGGTTGTTCTCCTTTACAAAGGTGTTGGCCATGGCCAACTGGGCCGGCACGTCGGCCAGGGATGCCGGCACATAGAATGTGGAAACGCCCGCGCCGCGCAGTGCGTCGAGCTGCTCTTTGAATTGCGCGAGCGAGGCGGCGTAATTTGCGGTCTCCCGGGGCAGCTGGCACAACTCGCGCAGCGTAACGCGATGGCTTAGCGCGTTATCCAGATAACGGCGCGCCAACATGTCTGGATTCATGCCGAATGCTTCCGCATACCGCGACAAGGATTCCATGGAAAAGCCGAAATCCGTTTTAAGCGACGGGGTCACGGGCAGCCGGAAGTCGTACACTTCAACCTCCAGTCCCAACTCCCAGGGTCCGGCATTCGACGCCGTGACCAGCAATGTGCCACGATACACCCCCCCGGGAAGTTCCGGGCGCGCGAATACGGTAACCCACAGCGGCGAGACCTTGCCCGCTTCGGCCATGAACGGGGTGGCCGACGGCAGCGCGTCGGGCCACCAGCCAGTCGGTCCTTCATAGTGACTGGGGATGGGGATGTGATGATACTTCACAAGGCTGACTTCAATATCGCCCTCTTTGATTTGTGCGCCGCTCGCGGCATCCACCAGCGCTGTCGGAGCCAGCCGCACGTCTCCCAGGTGCAGGTCGGCAGGGGGACGTAGGCAGACCTGAAAGGACTCTCGCTCGTGTCGGGCAAGGCTGATCTTCATCACTGGATTCACCGGACCTTCCGCCTCCACGGTATCCTCGCGAAACACCTTCTCCAGTGCCGGAGCGAACCAAATCTGCGTCGCGCCGGATACGGCCAACGGCCGTTTCAGCTTCCGCGGCCCCCGGTCCAGCAGGTAGGGGGCATCGGTCCAGGCTTCCATCGACTGCGTTTTCGGCGTACCTACCAGGAACTGGGTATCGATGCCGCCGTGGGGCGATCCGGTGTCTTCCCCCAGCGCAAGGGGTGTATTCTCCTGGATTAACTGCGCCATGAACTCATACGCCCCGTCGCCGATCGGTTCCCAGTCGTAGGTGCATCGCGCCAGTTTGGAAGGCGATACGTCAAAACGCTTGCGGGGGAGCTGCCAGATACGCTTGTTTTCCGCCACAACGCGTGCTTCTATGTGGACATTGGTCATTTCCTTCACAGACGCGAACAGCAGTGTCAGCCTGCCGTTGCTGTAGTCCAGCTGCATGGCCAGTTCGTCCGTGGCAAAATCAACATGCTCCAGACCACGCACCACATTTAGCCGGTACAGTGTTGTCCAGACTTTGCCCGGATCAAGGATGCGGGGAACGAACGCCGACTGCACCGTTTGCAGCGTGTTGCCGATGCCATGCAGCGCGAGAAACGCATGGGTATGGTCCGCGTGGGATACCATGTACACGGTCTCCCGGGTTTGCGTATTGGTCATGGCCATCCAATTGCGCGATGCGGTGTAATACCCTTCGTCTTTGGGAACCATAACCCCTTTGAGCGTGGGCAAGTCGATACGCACGCCGTCCGATGCCCGTAGTTCATTGCGCACCCAGGGGGTAATCCACTGGCTTTCCCCGCCCTTGTTCTCAACGGTCCACGTAATCCGCATGGACGACTCGGTCGGTAGCGGTTCCATCAGGCGTGTTACGTGCAGCCCCTTGATATTGGGACCGTCGCAATCATATTGATACCGAAGCGCAGGCCGTTCAGAGGTTTCCTCCAGGATTTCCAGACGCTCATTCAGCCGGCGGTTCGGCACGTAATAACTGCCCACACCAAACCCTTCCTGCGCCAGTCCGCCCTCCCCAGCCAGGTTATACGGATTGCCCAGGATGTGAAGTTCACTCAATATGCCGCCGTCTTCCTGCGCAAAATACCACTCCAGAAAATGGCCCTGGATGTGTACATCGTCATCGGCCTGTATCTGGGAAAAGGCCGGCGTAACCATGGTTGCCAAAAGAAACACGGTGCACAACCTGAAACAGCCGGAAGAAAACGTCACATATGAGATCGACTTTGCTCTTGGCAACATGGAACGCCCCTTTCCCTTGCCGTTTCTATTCCCGTGCCCCAGGGGCTTTAGACTATGTGTGGATTCCGGTTGACAACCCATGAACAACGCTCCCGTCTGTTCTTTAATACACTGCAAACATGCGATAGCCGCATTCGGTTACACTTTATGTCGTACCTGAAACCTGCATTATACATAAGATGACGGTCATATCGTAACATAAGAACATACCCCAGGAGTCTTTGCATGCCCGGGGTTAAGAGGCCGCCATAGAGATAACTGTCGAGTACAGGACGTGTGTTCGCAGCTCCGAATGGAATGCTGTGCGAACAGCCCCAAACGTTAAAGCAGCCAGGGGGAGGAAATCCGCTCCAGCCTTGGCCGTGCTGCACCGCTCCTCTGAAAGTGATTGGTTACGCTCCTTCCCGACGCGGACTCTTATGCGGTAGACTTCGACTGGATACGCGTGTAAAACATGAGATTAAATAATTCTTGACTTCTGAAAATGAAGCCGTTATAATCTTCTTATTGTGTCGGTCGGTTACTTGGGCTGGCTGAACGGGAATCGCCCCCTCGGCTGAGAATGGGCGCGAGGAACTTCAGTACGAGCAAAACCGGTCGGAGCCTGACAGCATCATTGGAGGAAACTGAAGCATCTGTCGCCATGAAGGCTGAGGGCGCACCTTCTGTTTCAGGGAAGCAGGTGTGCCCGCGGAGGGGCGACAGGAAGTAATGTCTGGTGGCAAGCATATCGATAAGGGGATATGGTATTCCCAATAATTGATGGAAGCGGCTTGCGCGGTAAGGTACTCCAAAGGTCGCGCCGTGTGCTTTGCGGCGATGTCGGGTCTATGCAAAGGCTTTATAAAGCATTGCGCTTTATGGGGTATTGTGGTAAGTGCGGTCGTGGCAGGCTCGTCTCTGCACGGGCATGTGGGTCGTGGCAGAAGGGCTTGCGCGTCCGCACGAAGAGGAAACCTGTAGAAAGGAGCGTCTGTTTATGAAGAGATCAATGGTTCTAATGGCGGTGAGTGTTCTTGTACTTGCTGGTGTCGCCAGTGCACAATGCTGCCCCCCGCCGGCATGCTGTCCCGCCGCTCCGGCTCCGGCCGAAGTCGCCCCGGCCCCCTGCCAACCCGTAGCCCTGTCAACGGGCTACTACCTGACGACCCGGCCGGCTACGCCGGTCCTCGTCGCAGCCCCTGGTGGATGCGCGCTTCCGTGTGCTGCCCCGCCGCCGGCGCCCTGTGCAGCCCCGGCCCCGGCGCCAGCGCCCTGTGAAGCTCCGGCGCCCGCGCCTGCGGAAGCGCCTGCGGCTGAAGCTGCCGTCACTGAACCGGTTACGGTAGAAGCACCAGTAGAAGCGCCTGTGGAAGCACCTGCGGAGGAAGTCACCCCGGCGGCGCCTTGCGCAGCCCCTTGCGCCGTGCCCGTTGCGTGCCGTCCTGCGGTTCTGAAGCGCAAGATGGTTTGCACACGCGAAGTCAATATGTCAGGCGGCAGCCTTGGCGGCCGTCCCTACACCATTACGCGCCGCGTTTCCTGCCGGCCCCGGTCCATTTATTATTGGGAATAAAGGGTAATCCGGGTTAAATTCGTTTTTCCTTCGGGGAGGGCATATCATGCCCTCCCCAATGTTGTTTCAGGCTAAACTTCAGTTTACAGTTTTCAACGTGTCGCTGCGATGGCTGTGAAGGGCACAGTTGCTCTGGCACCTGTTGGTCCTGAAAACGGCAGTTGAATTCGGAAGTGGTTTTCAAACCAAGGGACTTAGGGCGATTTCGCTGACGATTAATTATGAGTTCAGTTTCTTACCACGAGGAGCGTTATGTCCTGGTTTAGTTCAAGAATCCAAAAACAACACGTCGTTCCGGTTTTTCGCGGTGGAAAAAGGATGTATAGCGGAGCGGGCGCCAGGCCGCGAAAAGACCGGAATCCAGTTCTTGAGGCCGTGGATGCGGGATTGGCCGCATTCGTTGTGCTTTTCGAGAAGGGGACTGGGTATTCATTGTAGCGGGCCCAATCTGGATTCCGGTATTTTTCGCGTTGTCCAGTACCGTTCTTCGACCCAAGTCGACCTTCGCGAAAAAACCGGAATGACAGTGGTTAGAGTTGTTTGTAATGAAAGACGATGGTACAGTTTTGCTGCGCCGAAGGCGCCTCTTCTTCCGGGCGAAGTCCCGGACGAAGCATAGAAACTTAAAGGACCTAAAGGACAAAAAGGACCGAAAAACGCTTTGCTGATAGGTGCGTCCTTTTAGTCCCTTCGGTCCTTTGTTTTAATTAACGGTCGCTTTCAGGTTGATATATAAAAACCTTGTCAACTGACGGGCAGCAAAAAGAGCGGAATACTGTTAGGGGTTGTTTGTAATGAAACGCGAAGTGTCATTCTCATTGCGAATGCGGTGGCCAGTCCTGTACGTCCGAGGCTTGGGCTGAACCTGAAAGGAAAACTCCGGTACTGCGGAGAATCATCCTGGTATTTCAATCGCTGCCAGCAGAAGCCGGAGCACCCCTTCCTGGTCCTGTCCTTCACATTCCAGAACAACATCCGCATAGCGCCGGTATAACGGCTCGCGGTGGGCATACAGGTCTTCCAGGCTTTGTCCCGGTTCCCGGACGAGTCCCCGGAACTCGATGTTTGTTGCCCGGCGTTTCACGGTTTCAAGGGATAAGTGCAGGTAGTAGCAGCGTCCATGTTTTTTCAGGTGTTCCATGGCAGGATCGCTGTAGACCACACTGCCGCCCGTGGCGATGACATGGCCTTGACAGGCAAGTTGAAGAATATGCTGTTCTTCAATCTGGCGCAGGGTATCCGCGCCTTCGGCGTTGATGATTTCCTGGAGATGGCGTCCTTCCCCTGCCTGGATCAGAACGTCCGTGTCCACGAAGGGCATGGCCAGCGCCTTGGCCAGCAGTATGCCCGTGGTGCTTTTGCCACTCCAGGGCATGCCAATCAATACAAGGTTAACGGGGGAACTTTGAGTCATGGCCAATGCCCTTATATCTAAAAACTTCCTATGACTGTCACGAATAGATGCCGGTGCTGCGAGGCGTTATTTTATTGGCGCCAATCCAGAAGACACTCCACGGCATCCGGTGAAAATACGGGGATGCCCGTCGCTTCACGCACTTCTTTACGTTCAGCATGGGAATCGTCAATGAAAATGGCGTCTTGATGGGGGATTACCGCCGATTTCGAGGCGCCGGGTTCCACTGCCGTTACCGTGTCGAAGAGACCGCATAACGCATACTTGGTCAGTGTCTGCTCCACGTCTCCGGTGTGACGCGTCAGCAGGTGCAGTTTTTTTTTCTTGTTACGGCATTGGAACAGAAACGCTGCGATAAGGGGGGCGACGCCGTCTTCCCGTAGAAGGGTGTCGTCCAGGTCAATGAACACATGATCGTAAACGATGTTAATATCAAAGCGAGATATCAAGGCCCGGTCCATGACGATGTTATAGCCGTTGGGCTGGACATCCACATCCAGCCCCAAACGGTCATACACGCTTAGCAGCGGTAAATTGACGCCCAGGTTGCGGTATAAGCCCATACCGCCGCTCACCCTGGGGGCTGCTTCCAGCAGCACGGGGCGTCCCTGTTGATTCCGCTTCATCTGGAAGAACCACGCACCGCGGAGCGGCACCATCTCATTGATGGCTGCGGCGGTCTCTGAGAAAAGAACGTCGTGTACCGGTTTTGTGTGCGTACTGATGCCGCAGGAAGCGCGCACCCGCTCCCGCGCTCCTGCAAAGCGCAGGTTTCCGTGTCGGTCCGTGAAACAGTCCACGGTATACTCCGCTCCGGGCAGATATTCCATGGAAAGAAGCGTGGGGTCCGTATCGAGTGCGGCCGCCCATTCTTCCGTAGAATGCACCAGCATGGTTCCCCGCGAACCTTCCCCCCGGTCCGGTTTCAGGAACAGGGGAAGTGGGGTGCGTTCGTCCATAGGTTCGTAAAGGCGCGGCACGGGTATCAGTCCGGCGAACCGAGCATAGGTTGCCGACTTGCTGCGGAAAAGTTCGCAAGTTTCACAAGGAGGGCCGATAATGTCGCACCCCAGGTCGGCGGCGTGCCGCGCCAGTGTCAGCAGCACGTCATCATGGGCGGGATATACATAGTCAATTCCATGTTCCTTGACATAAGAAAACATCTGGGGGAGAAACAAGGGATCGTAGGCCAGGGGGAGCAGGGGACCGTAGTTCTTGAACACAAAGGCGCCATGGTTGGGTTCAACGCTGTTCGCGCCGAAGGTTTCCACGTGGGTGCTCTGACTCAGGGAACGGTGAATTTCCAGT
>JAKJCY010000201.1 GCA_022706235.1 Candidatus Hydrogenedentota bacterium
GGGCGCCCTGGCGGGAATCATGGAAGCCCAGTATGAAGTATTGCGCAAGAACGGGCACAGCCCCAGTGAAGCCTTTAACGAAACGGTTGAAGAACTCACGCAAAGCCTCATCCGTCTGGTTGACGAAAATGGCATGGACTGGATGTATATGAATTGTTCCGCTACTGCCCAGCGCGGCGCCCTGGACTGGAAACCAAAGTTTAAGAAGGCAACGCTTCCCGTTTTCAAAGAACTCTATAAGCGTGTGAAGAATGGTGAAGAGTGCAAGCGTGTGCTCAGCAGTACCGGCCAGAAAGGCTATCAGGAAAAACTGCAGGCGGAATTGGATATTATCCATAATTCTGAAATGTGGCGTGCCGGCGCGGCATCACGCAATCTCAGGCCAAAGACCCCCGCGAACAAACGTATTGTTTCCTCGGTGGGAACAAAGGGCCGCGCAAGCAACTAAACTTTCTACAATAAACGTTCAGCCTCAAGTTTCCCTTGGAAATTTGAGGCATTTCTTTTCCGCAAAACATTTTTTTTCACATCCGTTGAATTATGCGGTATAATCAGAAAGGGTAGTGGACATGATCCACAACTGGTGTCGGGGTAAGTGTGTATTCGGGTGGGATGGATAGAATACACCGGAATCGATAAACAACGAAGGATAATCGTCGAGACTAAATAGTATTTACGATGGTGCAGCGAATCTGTCCTTTCTGTCCGACTGGCGGAAAACCATGGGTATTTAACACTGCCCTTTTAACTGCTGTCAACGTGCGTTTCATGTCGCCTGAAAGTTGGGAATTTTATATGGCTTCGTTATTATCAAGGTTAACAGGACGTAAGGACAGTCGTCTTTTCTGGCTGGGATGCGCGGCACAGAAGAAGGCTGAAAGGAGATGATGTTGCCGCAGGATATGCTTACAGTCATACAAGGGCCCGGGGACGATTCTTCTTTTCGTGCTTTAGTGAAGAAGGATTACATTGACTCCGTACTCATAAGTGACGTGGGCAAAAAACGCCAGAATAATGAGGACTCTTGCGCAGGATACCTGCCGCAAGAAGAACATTTGCTTCAGTCCAGGGGGGTACTATTCGCGGTTGCCGATGGCATGGGCGGCGCCAGTGCCGGAGAATACGCCAGCCGCATGGCCTTGGAACACACGAGCGCGAGTTATTATGAACCCCTGTCCTCCTGCGCAATTCCTCAACAAATGAAAATAGCAGTGGAACATGCCAATGCGCTAATCTTCCATGAATCAGAGCATAAGTCGCAATACGCAGGCATGGGAACCACCCTGAGCGCCCTGGTTGTTCTGGGTAATTGGGCGTATATCGCACAGGTTGGCGACAGCCGTGTATACCTGTTGCGGAACAATGAACGCCTGCTTCAAATCACGTATGACCATTCGCTGGTTGCGGAACAGATTCGGAGCGGTTTAATCAACGAGACAGACGCCCAGAATCATGCTCTTAAAAACTTGATCACCCGGGCTGTGGGCATAAATGAAGATATTGAGGTGGATTTGTTTGCTCTTGGTCTGAAACAGGGTGACACGCTTCTTTTATGTTCCGATGGTCTTTCCAATATGGTTCCTGATGAGGTTATTCAGGACTGTCTCCGGCTTGACAACCTGGAAGAGACAAGCGCGCTCCTCTTAAATTGTGCCCTCGATGCCGGAGGCCAGGACAATATAACCCTTATCACTGTTCGTATCGTGGACATACCTCCGCAAACAAAATATCAGCCGGGCGCAAAACTATCCCCCCCCTCCAAGGGAAGCCTTTTCTCTCGCCTGTTTTCCTCGATTCGACGCCGCGAGAGTTAATCCGACCACGCCGGACACCCATCGTCCTTGACAACAAGCCAAGGGGAAACTGTACGTCGTTGCTGAATTCCCCGCAAAGCCGATGTCGTGGTATCGCCCCTCCCCAGGACACCTCATGGCGAATGCCCCTGACGTAGTTCTTCACACCCCACCGTCCCGGTTCCTGAATCCAGAAGTTCCACCATGTTATACTAGAAGGCGAGGTGATCAGAATGATTTGCAAGTCATGTATGAAAAACACCGCCACCATCAAGTTTACGGAAGTCGTAGACGGCAGGGCGGTACAGCACTTTTTATGTTCCGAATGCTATAAAACGCGCCAGGAAACAACAGCCGGATTTTCTCTTTCCGTTCCCAAGCCGTCCGTACGCGGCGGCAACCGGGATAAAGGCGAACAACCCTCGCGCATAAAAACGTCGCGAAAATGCCCTTCCTGTAACGTTGCTTTATCCCAAATACTCGAATCTGCCATGGTGGGGTGCGCCACCTGCTACGCAGATTTCGGCAAGGAGGTGGAATCCATGCTGGAAGGGTTGCATCACGGCCTCGCTCATTGCGGTAAAGCCTATAAATGCAATGACGAGCGGGCGCTGATCTTAAAGAACATTCAGGCAAAAAGGATTTTGTTGCGCCATATGCTCAGGGAGGAGAACTATGAAGAGGCCGCACGGTTAAGGGATGAAATTCAAACGATGGAATCAACACCGCAAACAACAGGGTCTGTCTAAGTAATGTCTCCACACCAACTTGCAGAATACCTTCCCCGCTGGATTTCGGCAGTCCCAAACACGCCGGAACCGGTCGTTTTATATCAAAGCATGCTGGCCCGCAATCTCGTCGGATTCGCTTTTCCCTGGCACAGTCCCGACACGGAGCGCCAAGCGGTGGAATCGCTTATCCTGAATGCGCTCACGCGTGCTGAAGGCATTCCCGCCGGCAGATACCATTCGGTGAGCGAGATGGATATTACGACACAACGGTTTCTGGCGGAACGCCGCCTCGCTCCCGTGGAATTTCTGCAATCGCCCGGCACGCGCGGGCTGTATATTTCCGAAGACCAGTCCGTGACCCTTATAGTGAATATGGTCGATCATTTGTTGATACG
The DNA here is from genome assembly GCA_022706235.1 of Candidatus Hydrogenedentota bacterium. GTDB lineage: Bacteria > Hydrogenedentota > Hydrogenedentia > Hydrogenedentales > CAITNO01 > JAAYBJ01. Next base: position 2,920 of record JAKJCY010000201.1, read on the forward strand.
GGTTTTGTCAGGCGGGGGCACCGCCAAAGACATCTGGTCAAGAACGGATACGCTGGACACCGCGCTGGGCAAGGTCCTCGATTATGCCTTCCATGATCGTCTGGGGTACCTTACCAGTTCGCTGCGCATGGCAGGCACAGGGCTCAGAGTCAGCGTCGTAGTGCATCTGCCCGCTTTGGCCCTGCTGGGCGAAGAAGCCCGGCTTGCGGCAGTAATGGAACAGAAACGCCTGGCGTTCAACGGGTTGTCTCTCGGCGAATCCAGAGGCAATGTGCACGGGCAGACCTCACCCTCCCCCCCGGGCGACCGTCTCGCTGCGGAAATCGAGCCGGTTCGTTCTCAGTCTCTGTATATGGATGTGCTAGGTGCGCTCCAAATCGCGCCGGAATATACCGTGGGTAACCTCTTTGTATTATCAAACCAGGATACACTCGGCCTTTCGGAAACGGAAACGTGCCTTCAACTGGACCAGGCGATTGCCCTTCTTGCCCGGGAAGAGGAAACTGCACGAGAACGTCTACTCAACGAGCAGCGCGGTCCGCTGATGGACCGCATTGGAAGGGCGCTGGGCATTGCCCAAAGTGCACGCCTGCTGGGCATGGGAGAAACCCTCATGCTGGCATCCATGATACGCCTTGCCGCCACCATGGGGCTTGTTACCGGATGTAACCGCAACGCCCTCAACCAGGCCTTGCTCGAATGTCAACAAGCCCACCTTCAAATCGCGCGTGGCCTGCCCGCCGAGCCCTGTATTCTCGCAGGAGAACGGGCACGCATGTTCCGCGCTCTTTTTGCCGCCACAGAAATGAACTGACAACACAGGTTTTCTCGTAATAAGGGGGCGAACGCATTCCTGTCCCCGAGGTTTATTCTATACTCTCAACTGGGGTTGATGGCACCATCAGACAAACACCGACTTTACGCATTCGTTATTGCTGCATTTTTATCATTTTATTGATGGCATGTATTTTTATTGCAAATGAAACATAAATTCCATGAAATTGAACTCTTGATGTCAATGAACATTTGTGTTATCATAAATCGTTAAGAATGAGCCTCTTGCAAAACCCTGTGTTACATACCGCCAACAAGATGTATACTACCACAGCGATGCGTATGATTCACGGCATTTTTATTCTTGTGATCTGCGTAGCACTAATTTGTGCCGAAAATATGGGGTCACACGCATACCACACCCTCCGGTTTAACGGCCAGAACCTGAATATGCCATCACCCCAATCTTTTTCAGCCTATCAGGCGGAAGATTTGCGCTGCGGTTAAGGCAATCACGCCGAACATCAGGTGGGCCATAACCTTGGTCGCGCCACGCACCCGAACAAAGCGCCCACCGTAGTTGTCCTTGAGCGCGCTATTGGCCCGTTCAGCAGAACTACGCTGGTTGTAGCGCTGTTTCTTCGCGGGGTCCATGGGAATAGTCTCTCCCGCACGTTTATTGTGGTCAATGATGGGCACATGACCCAGCAAACGGCTGAAATCATGTATGCCTTGCGCGTCATAGGCCGCGTCCATAAGGTCATACAGCGTATCCAGGCGATCCTTAGTCATCTGCATTAAGGGAATAGCCACTTGACTGTCGTGCGCTGAAGCGCTGGTAAGAATTGCCGCTGCGGGGATATCGCCATCAACCACGCCCAGATGAAGTTTATACCCTATCCAATGGGTGGTATGCCCTTTGCTGTTGCGTTTGGTTCCAACGTCGCATTGATTGGGCAAGTCCTTTATGTTGTCCTCCAGCGAGCGGTTGGGTTGCAATTCGATACGTTTGGGTTCGGGCGGCGGCGCTTGTTCGCCTTTCTTTGGGCGCCCTTTTTTCTTCTTGGGCTTGGACGTATCCTCTTTTTCTTTTTTCGCGGGCTTTTCACGGCCCACCACGGCGGTAGCATCTATACTATTATGCGCGAAAAGTTTCTCCTTGATAGAGTCCCCAAGCATCGCGGCATGAATGCGTTGGGGCAGTTCATCCCGAGCAAAGTCGTTAAAAGCCCTTGAGAACGTGGCTTCGCTTGGGATTTTGACAATGCCGTCGTACCCGCATAACGCACGCAGCGTACGGTCCGCTTTTAGCCGCAGGATAAGATCGCCGGTGGTGGGCATATTGAATACGGCCTTGGCGACAAAGGTTCTGAAGAGCAGTTCGCGGTCGGCGGGTATGCGTCCATTGCCCACCCAACCATATTTTGCAAACAAACCGTCCGTCCGCATTAGTTCGATAACGCGGACAAGTTCCTGATGCTTCTCGGATAATTCCAAGGTCTCCTCAAGAATGGGGAATAGCGTATTCATAATGGCATAGAATTTGAATCGCAGGTCGTTTAGCATAGTATTAATACTTTCATATTTAACTACTATACATACTATATCATAACCGACCAGAAAAGTCAAGCAAAAAAAAGGGGTTTTGCAAGAGGCTCAATAAAATGAAAATTTAAAATCCTGCGTGGAGGTCAGAAAAGACATCTTTTTTCCTGTGTCAATCAAGTTAGCAAGTACTGTTATTTCTATTTTCTTTCGAATCATAAAAAAAAAGAAAGGGTCGAATAATGAAACGCCGTGTATGCCTTACCGTGATTGTACTCATAACCGCCTTGACGCTAACCACCGTGACGCAGGCAACCGCCGCGACCTTCTATGTCGATCCAACGGGCAGTAACACCACGGGACAAACATGGGCGGATGCCTTCTGGACCTTGCAGCAAGGTATAGACGCGGCAAGCACCGCCGGAGGTGGTGAAGTCTGGGCGGCTGGCGGCCCCATCAGCGCCCCCATAATCTACAATGAACTGCGCACGGAAGCCTGGGGCGGCCCTGTTGCCGATCCGGGACGTGTTACCGGATCTCTGGTCATGAAATCCAATGTGGGCTTGTATGGCGGCTTTGAAGGGTACCGGGGGGGCAGCGGCCTTCAAGAAACAAGCCGGGCCCAGCGCAACCGCGCCCAGAATATCGCCATCATTGACGGCAGCACCGCTCGCGGCGGCAATCCTGCCTACCACGTGGTCGTATTCGGAAGCCAGGTCGAGCCTACGGTAAATTCTGTGCTGGACGGGTTTACCGTCAAGGGCGGATTCGCCTCAGGAATTGCCGGCGCCTATCATACCCATCGCGGTGGCGGCATCTATAACTGGGGCTCCAGGCCAACCATCGCCAACTGCACCCTTACGGGAAACAGGGCCAATGTCAGCGGCGGCGGCATCGCGAATGAAATTGCGCCTTTCGGTGCCGGTGACGCCACGGTTATCAATTGCCTGATGTTTGAAAACTATGCCTTTCGCCAGGCAGACGGCGGACCCGGCCCCGACGGCGGCAATCCTCTACGGGGCGGCGGCGCCATTTTTAATAACCAGTCGTCCCCGATAACGAACTTCAACACGATAACGGTAAATTATACGGACCCTGCCTATATTGGCGATAATCATGGATTGAACAGCGCCGGCATCTATACCTGGGACGCTAATCCGCGTGTCAACAACGGTATTGTCTGGAACAACAATCCCGGTGGTATACGCCATGAAAGTTCTATGGGCGCTGTAAACAGCACCGTTGTCACCTACAGCGATGTACAAGGCGGATATCTTGGAACAGGCAATCTGAATGTGGATCCCCAGTTCGGAAACGTGACCTATATCGGTCTTCTGGGCCTTGTCTATGTGCCTCAAGTCGGTTCGCCGGTGTGTGAGGCGGGCGATCCCGCCATCACAGGCGGCGATGATATGCTCGGCGTGCCACGCCCCTTGCCGACAGGTGGCAGGGCGGACATGGGCGCTTATGAAGTCTCCACCCTCGGCCCCGCCGCGGTATGCCAGGCTCATACGGTAGCTCTGGACGCTGCTTGTTCCGGTACGATGACGGGCGCGGACATTGGCGGCGACAGCAGCGCGGAGGCGGGCATCTGGAAACTGGACGCCTCCCAGACGACCTTTGACAGTTCCGATATGCCAAGCACGAACGTCACCTTGACCGTATTCGATACCATCGGCAGAAAGGCGAATTGCACCGCCACTGTTTCCATAAGCGATCCCATCCTTCCCGTCATCACGGTCTGCCCGGGCGACCGTCTTGTGGACCTGGATGCCAGCTGTCAAGCCGCAATTCCGGACCTGGCCTCCCTGGTGGTCGCCACCGACAATTGCGGCATTGCGGGCATTACCCAGGCGCCAGTTGCAGGCACGCCGATTTCCGTGAATACCCTGGTTACCATGACGGTAACCGATATTGGCGGCAACGCCGTGCAGTGCACCGCGTGGGTAAACGTTCAGGATGTAACGCTTCCCGTGATCATTACCTGTCCGCCGGATCAAACCCTGACGCCGGATCCCAATTGCCAGGTGACCGTACCGGACTTCGCTTCCACCGGCACCTATGCGGACAATTGCGGCATCGGCAGCGTCACCCAGGATCCGGCCGCCGGGACGGTCGTTACCGGCACCACCACGATTACCATTAGCGTTACCGACACCTCCGGCAATGTCGCTACCTGCCAGCCCACTTTAATCGTGAGCGACACCATTAATCCTGTCGCCGTGTGCCAGGATATAACCGTGAACCTGAGCGCCCCGACCATCAACGCCCAGGCCATTGACGGCGGCAGTACGGACAACTGCGGCATCACCACCTGGCTGATTGACGGTAACGCCGACAAAACGCTTACCTGCGCCGACATGCCTTCGGTGGTATGCGTCCTGACGGTCCAGGACGCGGGGGGCAACAGCGCGACGTGCAACGCCACCGTCACGGTTGTGGACGATGTTCC
>JAKJCY010000202.1 GCA_022706235.1 Candidatus Hydrogenedentota bacterium
TCTTCCACAAAATCGTCGCCTTCCACCTCCTTGATGAAAGTAAGGAAGGCGTTAATGGCCAGGGCGTTCACGGCTTCGAGGGCGGGTTCCGCCAGACGCCAGGCGCCGTCGGGTGCCTTATCCAACACGAAACGGCCGGGACCGCGCGTGTAAATGAGTTCCTTGATATCGGACACGCGCCGCGTAAGCAGCCGAAGGTCGCGCCATGCCACCGGGGTCGTCGGCAACAGGTTCAAGAGGGGGGATTCAATGACGAAGACACCGTCCTGGTCCAGTATTTTGACAAAGAGCCCCGGGTGTTCCGTGGATTCCTCCGCCGCACCCAGCCAGAGGGTCTTACGCTTGCCGCTTTTGGGGTCCGGGAAACTGATGCGCGCCTTGGCAGGGGACAGTCCATAATCAGCGAGGTTCTCCGGTCGGTCTATGAACTCTTTGCCCACGGCGAATTGTAGTGCTGTCGCCACTTCTTCCACTTTTTCATGGCGGGCAAGGGCCTGGAAAGGCGCCACCACGCGCCAGGGGGCTTCTTTCGAGGCGCGTTCCACCATGATGGTTATCGATTCATCGCCGGTCTCAATGCGGCGTCCCTGTTCTTCCTTGGGAGGACCTGTCCATATCCAGGCAAATTCCAGTTGGAGCAACGGCACGTCTCTGTCTTCAACCAGATAACGGTGGCGCAAATCATATAACGAACGATTCAATTCAAAAAATGTATCGACACCGACCAGGAACAGGGAGCCCTGGTCTACACGCGCATACCGGCAGCGCTGGGTCGGCTCCACATCACCGAAACATAAGCGGATGGAACTTCCCCCGGACAATACAGCCTCAATCTCGAGAGCGGGGGTGTCAAGGCCGTAGGGCGCCAGGTCGGAGGGGGACTCAAGTACCGTGTGTTCATTGGAAAGTGTGGCAAGACGCCCGGCAACCCGGTTCCACATGCTATGGAAAGGGGGGATGGTCGGATTGGGCGCTGTAATATGCCAGTCCGTTTCGGAAAGCCGCTCGGCAATGGAAGCCTCTTCTCCAACGCGTTTGATGGAAAGGCGTTGGATGTCTGCATCGGCGAAGGAAAAGACCTGCCGGGCGACCCGGAGTTGCTCCGCCCGGTGCTGGTCGCGATACCGGGTGCCCGCATACAAGCCAATCAACAGGGCGAGTACCAACACGAGAAACAGGCTGTGACGCGCTTTCATTGGTGGCGTCTCCGCAGCAGATACGTGGCAGAGCCCGCAACCAACACCACCTGGATGGTGAACATGATGGCGACCCACGCAATGGCGCGCTGCTGAAGCGGTGTCAACAGCAGCGGCAGGGAATCGCGACCGGTGGGACGGATGGCGATGAGGTCTTCGCTTTCCGTGAGCCAGGCGAACGTGTTCAACAGAAAATTGACATGACCGGGAACAATAATATTGGCGTTTGAGGCGAAATCGGAATCGCCGACCACTACGACGCGCGCATCCGCGCGTCCGTGCGGGTTCTGGGTTTTATCCAGAGACATTACCGCGGCGGCGGCGATGGGTATGGGGCCCTTGCGTTCTCCTTCATCCCGTTTGGCCTGTCCGGTCTGCAGCAGTTTTTCGGTATCGGATTCTGCCCAGAAATCCGGGGGGGTGCGCAACAGTTCCACCGCCGCGACGCCCTCCGGTGCATCAGGGGCGGCGGATACGCTGCGCATGGCCTGCAGCAAGATGGACTGATCAAAGGACCGGGTTATGGGGTGCAGCAGGCTGTAAGCGCCCCGATAGGACATGAACCCTTCTTCCACCCCTTCGAAGGGGGTGTTGTCCACGGTGAGTTCGGCTTGCCATATATTGTTGCTTTGGTCCGTGACCACCAGGTCGCTGCCGATATGGATGCCGAACCGCCTTTCGAAATAAGGCCGGAGCTGTTCCTTCGCACTGCCGCTGCCTGCGGGTGCGCGCCACGGATCAATCAGCAGCACGAGGCGGCCGCCGTTCATGACAAAGGTGTCCAGTGCCTCTATCTCAACAGGGTGAAAGTCCGCGGACGGATAATTGATGACAATGACATCCGCATCCGCGGGAATTTCCGGATCGCTGATTTTGATAGCCAGCCGTTCGGTCTTATACGACTCGCCGCGCAACAGATTGCCGAACGTGCTGGCGCCTTTTTGCGCGTCTTCATCCATGATATCGCGTTCGTGATGGCCGGTCATGAAATACACCGTCGGCTCGGACGTGCGCAGCACATTAATGAGCGCGTTGGTAAAATCGCGCTCCTCCAGGCGGGGGCTGCCCCCTGTCAACGTGATGACACGCTGCCGTTCACCGGCGCGCAGCACGATGGTTCCCTGCACCGAGGCATGGGTTATTTTCATGGCTTCCAGCCGTGCGCGGTCCACCGTGGGATCCAGCACTTCCACCTTGAGCAGGGGCGTGTAGCGGCGGCATTGCTCGATGAAGCGCAACGTCTTGTCCTGCGCGATGGCGACCAGTTCCTCTTCCACCTGCAGAAAAAAACACAGTACCTCCACTTCCGTGTTCATGGCCTGCAATACACGGACGGTCTGATCGGACAGGTCGCGCCGGCCCTCTTCGGTAAGGTCCCAGGACGCATTCCAGGCACCGAGAAAGAGATAGAGCACGATGCAAATGCCCAGGAATATAACGCTGCTGAAAACAGCGTTCAGGCCGCCCACCGTCCGTTCCTCGAGGGAATGCCGTTCCACCAGGGCAAACAACAGCAATGCCAGCCAGCACAGTCCGCAAAGGACGGCTGCGGCCAGCGGCAGCAACACCAGCGCGGAAAAAAAATGTTGTGTCCACACGAGAAGGTTCAAGGCGACTACGCAAAGCAGCAGGCCGCACCAGCCGGACCATTTCCTAAAATGCATCATGGCAGTCATCCCCTCCAGTTCCTGCTTTCAAATACACGGAAGGTCAGAAACAGGAAGAACGCGCTGAAAAGCACATAATAGCCGATATCCCCGGGGTACACGACGCCCAGCGCCATTTCGCCCGCATGGGTGTCCACCGGCAATTCCAGGATCAGGCCGCGTGTCAGCCCATAGATATGGCCCGCGGCGGCGCGCAGCACCTCGGGCCAGGCTGCCGGCGCCGGATTGGTATCGGGCAACTGGGCGCCCAGGTTGCCGGCTACATAAAAGAGCAGGCTGAGCCCGAAGGTGGCCGTGCCGGAGGTGACCTGGTTGCGCGCCAGGGAAGAGACAAAGAGCCCCAGGCTGATAAAGGCGGCGCCCATAAGGAATACCGCCAGCAGTCCGAACACCAGGACCGCCGGTTCGATGGGCGCCAGACTGCCCAGCAACGAAAGGTGAACGCCGATGATCAGGAGCATCACCAGCAGCATGGCCAGGCCCGCCAGGTATTTGCCGAATATGATGTCCCGGTCGCGCAGGGGCCAGGTGAGCAACAACTCCATGGTACCCCGGTTTTTCTCCTCGGCCACCATGCGCATGGTCAATAAAGGGCTCAGGAACATGAACAGCATGCCGCAAAATACCAGGTAGGGGCTCAGCAGGGTCTCGCCCAGGTCCGGCGTGGTGTTATAGCCGTAATCGGTGGGGGCGATAGACATCTTGGAATAGCCAATCAGCGACAAGGTGAAGGCGATTCCGGAAATGACCGCGAACATGCCAACCACCACATAGCCTACCGGTGTGAGAAAATACCCGTAAAATTCCCGGCGGAAAACAGCCAGCATACGTTTCATGGCGCAGCCTCCCCGGTGCCTGCCTCGAAGGAAACCGCCGCCATAAAGGCCTCTTCAAGCGGTTTGCTGCCCGATGCCGTGAACTGGTCCATGCTCGCTTCCGCCACAATACGGCCGCTGTTGATGATGATGACCCTGTCGCAAACCATGCTGACTTCGGGCAGGATATGGGTGCTTAATAGTACGGTATGCTCCCGGCCCAATTCCTTGATGAGGCTTCGAATTTCCACAATCTGTGCCGGGTCCAGGCCCACGGTCGGTTCATCCAGAATCAAGACCGGGGGACTGCCCACCAGCGCCTGTGCCAGGCCGACGCGCTGGCGGTAGCCCTTGGACAGATTGCGCAGCAACCGCCGGCGCATGGGAAGCAGTCCGCACCGTTCCATTACGCGTTCCGCTTCTTCATGGCGTTGGCGGCTTTTCAGGCCTTTTGCGGCCCCGGCATACGCTAAAAAATCCGTTACCACCATGTCTTCATAGAGCGGAACATTTTCCGGCAAATACCCGACCTTGCGTTTGACTTCCAAAGGATGTTCATGTACTTCCACACCGTCTACGCGGGCTTCGCCGCTGCTGGCCGGGAAAAAACCGGTCAGGATGCGCATGGCAGTGCTTTTACCGGCGCCGTTCGGACCCAGAAAACCGACGATTTCATTGCGGCCCACATGGAAAGACGCTTCTTTCAATGCGGCGACGGTGCCGAAGTATTTGGTCAGTCCTTTCGCTACAATCATGCCAGTGGTTCCAATATCAAAGGCGTCATGGCTTGACGCTTTCCCCGGGAAAGAAGAATAAAACACCTGCAACCTATGCATTGTATATCAATGCCGGCCCTCAGCCAAAACGGACAGCAGCAAGGCGAGGCCTGTTCATGAACCGTAAGCGTGTGTGTAACGTCTGGAGCGTTTCACTTCTTCGCAAGGACAGGAAGTATGCGGGCTGGTTCCCGAATTCCATTTGGGGACGCGTTACCAAGGGCAGGCGGGTTCATGTCTCCACTGATTTTCGGCCATGGCTTGTATTTTACTCGGTTCATTGTGTTTAATGTACTTGGTGGCTTCGGTCCGTAAACACATGTTGTGGTGATATGCCGCGTGGAATAAAAATGAAAGCCGAAATTATCAACTATATCAATTTATGGATTGCCTCTTTCAAGCGGGGACGGCAATTCATTGCCCATGACATCTGGCGCATCGGGTTGCCGGGCGAGGTCGTGCCCAATGGCCTGATTATCAAGCAGATTCGTGCGATTATTTTGCTTGCGCGTGGACTTGTGGAGGAAACCCTGCTGTTGCGTGCCTCGGCGCTTACCTTCGCCACTTTACTGTTCCTGGTTCCTTTCCTGGCCATGATGTTCTTTTTTATCCAGACATTCAACCTCGGGGACCAGGTCTATGACCGAATGGACGACCAATTACTGAAAGCGGTGACCGCCTTGCGGCCGGCTGAAAAGGAAGAAGGAGAAGGGGGGGAAGAGGGGGAACTGACGTCCCTTCCGTCGCAGGGGGGAGGGGTGGGCGCTATCCCCGCCGATGAGTCGGGCACACCCGCGCTCAATGCGGAGGGCGCGGAACCCGGAAACAAGGACGAGGTGTTAAAACAACAGATGATAGGGTTGGTGTTTCCCATTCTCTCCGAGGGGCACAGTATTACCGAAGATCCCAAGTACACCAACCCGGTCAAAATATTTGTCGGCCTGGCGGAAGAAGCCGGAAAAAGCTCCCATACGGTGGGTGTTTCAGGCCTGTTGTATGTGCTGATTGCCGTCTTCGGTTTTATGCGCAACGTGGAATATACCTTGAACCGCATCTGGGGCGTCAAACGCCAGCGTAACCTGTTGCTGGTGATCAGCCACTATTTGATGATAACCTTCCTGCTTCCCTTCGTGGCCGCCAGTATCCTGGGCATCAGCGCCGCGCTGGAGAGCCAGTATATCGTGGACATTATGGGGCCGCTCACCCTGCTTGCCCGTGGCGCCCAGTTCCTGATGCTCTGGATGTCCTTCACGCTCGTTTATCAGTTTGTTCCCAACACGAAGGTACAATTGCGGTACGCGCTACTGGGTGGTTTTGTGGGTGGCATTCTGTACATGCTGAATTCCTGGGCATATGTAAAATTTCAGATCGGCCTTGCCAACTACACCTCTTTCTTCTCCGCTTTCGCTTTGTTTCCGCTGCTGCTCATGTATATTTATATCAGTTGGCTGGTGCTGCTCTTCGGTTCACTGGTGTCTTTCGCATATCAGAATGAAAAAACGTTCGCGATGGAGCAGCTTTCCGAAAAGGCGCCTTTGGCTTATCGTGAAGCCCTTGCCGTGCGGCTCATGATTGAATTGTCCCGCCGTTTTAACAAGGCGCTGTATCCGCTTGACGTTAAAGAGGCGGCGGAAAACTGGAATGTGCCCACCCGTTTGTTGAGTGATACGCTTGATGTCCTGGTACAAGCGAAGCTTGTTGTGGCCTGCGCGGGCAATCCGGTGACCTATCAACCCGCCCGTTCCACCAGCTTGATTCGCGTGGTGGATGTTGTAAATGCCATCAGGGAGGACGGTCAGGATCCTTCCATGCTGCGCAACGACGAAATCTATCGGCCGGTCTACAGGGGGCTGAACATGGCTTCGCCGGATATCATGCAGGCGGACATCCACCAACTGTCTAAGCAACTATCGGACCATTCTGAGGAATGATGCGTTTCCCAACGTGTACAGGACAGGAACTCTCATGCGACTCAAAGACAATACCGCTTTAATCACCGGTGCCGGCAGGGGCATCGGCAGGGCGGTCGCCCTGGCGTTCGCCGGAGAAGGATGCCATGTGGCGCTGGCGGCGCGCACCCGCGACGAATTGGAGGATACAGCGAAGGAGGCGGGCGCCTTCGGCGTGCAAACCCTTGTGCTTCCCTGCGATGTCGGGATGCCCGAAGAAATCGAATGCACCGCGCGGGAAACACTGGGGATTTTTGGCCGCGTGGATATCCTGGTCAACAACGCCGGCTATGCCACTTTCAAGCCGGTATGGGAAATCACGCCGGAGGACTGGAGCCGTTCCCTGGACATTAATCTCACCAGCGCCTTCTTATTTACCCGGGCGCTGCTTCCCTCCATGATGGCGCGCCGCAGCGGGCGTATTATCAACCTGTCGAGCGTGACGGGAGTGAAGGCGCTTCCCGAGCAGGGGGCCTATTGCGCCGCCAAGCATGCCTTGAACGGATGGACGAAGAGCCTCGCCCTGGAACTGCGCCCTTATAACATCGCGGTACATGCGGTGTGCCCCGGCGGCGTGGATACCCGTTTCTCCCGCGAGGCCATGCCGCACCGGGACAAGACGAACTGGATGACGCCGGAGGACATCGCCCACACCGTGTTGCACCTGACCTCCCTCAGTCCGCGGGTCGCCCTTGATATCATCAATCTGCGCCGTTTTGACGGCGAACCGTTGGCCTGAGGTTGCCCATGGACGATCATGAACCCGAGCACGCCTATACGAAGCACTTTGATTTCTCGAGGTTGGAAGAGCCGCCCCAGCCGTATGCCGCGAATATGCCGGAAATCGAAATGGAAGGGGTGGTAACCCGGATTGTTTATGAAAACACCGAGAACGGTTTTTTTGTAGGCCGCCTGCGGACGGAGGAATTGGCGCCCGAGGTCACCTTCATCGGCAATCTCATGGCCATTTCACCGGGGGAGACGGTGCGCCTGCAGGGGCATTGGGAGGAAAACAACCGCTTTGGGAGGCAGTTCCGCACCTCCTCCATGGAGGTTATTCTCCCGACCTCCGCGCAGGGTATTGAAAAATACCTGGGCTCCGGGCTCATTCCCGGCATTGGTCCGGTGTATGCCAAGCGCCTGGTGGAGGCCTTCGGCGTGGAAACGCTCCAGGTCATTTCGGACGCGCCCGAGCGGC
>JAKJCY010000203.1 GCA_022706235.1 Candidatus Hydrogenedentota bacterium
TATAGGCCGTTAAATCGCCCAACGCGCCGCCGCTCGCATAAAAACTGCCGGCATCGCCCACTTCACCGCTTTCTCCTTCCCCTTCGCCCTCCCCCTCTTCGCCGATTACCGGATAGAAACCGGAAAAGGTGATCTGGGAATCCGGATATAACACTATGCGCTGGACCGCAGGCGTGGGCTGCGAATATCCCTCCAGGGGATGCCATTCAATGGTCGCGGTTCCCGTGGGAATGTCTGTTAACGTGGCGTTGCCGGTCCCTGGATAAGTGCTGCCTTCCGCATCAAACAGGGTCCACCCGGCGGTTTCCGGCACGGTAGACACATGCACTGTTCCTTTGGCGCGTTTCCATACGGGATTCAAGACCACGATATCATCCGGGGTGTTGCTTGAAGTCATGATGGGTTCGGGGGTGGTCCAGTAGATGGGAACATAGTTGAATTCGACCTCGTTATTCCCCAGGGGGACCGAGGCATACATGCCGTCAGACAGCCAGCCGCTTGTTCCCGTACGCCAACGCGGATGATAGGGCAACACTTCGGGCGGGGAAAAATTGACACGAATGCTATATTCCTCAAAGATGCCGCTTGGACAACCGGCATATCCCGTAAACCGGCTGGACATGAATTCCTCCGGAACACCGCCGCCGCGGGAAAGCCCGATGAGACCGATGTAGGTATCCAGCCGCAGCCAGGTAATGACAATACGCCCGTCGAAAAACATCTCAACCTGGAAACTGGCAGTCTGCTCCGTAATGATGTTGGAGAGGCGCACATTTTGATAGGTGACGACCACGCGATTGTGAAGTTGTTTGCAGGATATGGCGCCCCCATCGCCGGGTTTCAAATCCAGAAAGAGCCCCGAAATACGCGGTTGGCTGAAATGGTTTTCAATGTTGACCTCCGGGTTCGTATCTCCGGAATCAAACGTGATGTAGCCGTTGCTGCCAATGTAGAACGAATCGTAACCGACACCATACAAATAGACTTTTCGGTCGTCCAACAGGGTAACCCGGGCAAATTCATCATCGCCCAAGGTAACGATATTGCCGCCTTCCGGGCTGGTCCGGTAATCGGCCGCATCGCTCACACAGGCAAAATAATAGTTGTTGGACATGTTCGGCTTCAGCACGACCCGCTTGAAACTTACATCATTCTGGTCGTAGGCCATGAAACGTTGGGTAAACCAGTCATCAGGCGGTTGCGTACTGGGCTGACCGGTAAAATTGATTTCAGCGGTCTTGAACGGGAGGCTGGTATGTTGCACCGGCAACCATTCGAGGCGGGCGAGAAGACTGTCAGGATTATCAAAATCGGTGGGCCAGGTGAAACTGAATCCCAGCCACGTGAAGAATACATTGGGATAGAATTTCACACCGAGATTCAGTTCAGCGTCTTCATTGTAGGTGGCCGTTTCCTGGTATCCCTCCTCAGGCACATCAACCTGCACTTCCTGGCCTTCAAGGGTAAATACGGTGCCATCGCTGACGGAAATACTCTCGCAACTCAACCGTCCGTTGGCAATAGCGCTGACATCCAGCGCCGCGCCGATTTTAGGCAGGGGCACCCAACTGGGCAACTCGGGCAAGATGCCGGAGGAAAGGATTAAGGCCAGCAAATCTACTTTGGCCACTTGTGTGCGCCCGGACTCATCACGCACCGTGGATTCTTCTTCAAGCAGCCAGGAATTGAAATGGTCACGGTCGGAAGTAACCAAAGTGAAATCCGGCACATACGGGATATCCACCACAAAGGGGTCTATCGTATACCCCAGGATAGGCGGCAAACTGAAAGCCGCCTTCATGGTAAAGTTGGCCCCAAAATTGAACCCCCAACTCCCCGCCGCGGGACCGAGCCCCAACATGCTGTCCATGTTCAAGTTAAACGTGCCGTTTACGGAGGCGTCATATACATAACCTGCCGTGGCATTGAGCCTGACCTGGATGATAAAGCCGCCCGGGTCAGGACCATAGCCGCCCGGCACCCAGCCGGAATCAAAACCCAGGTCGCCCAGTCCCTGCGGGGGAACGATAAACTGCACCTCCTGCACCTGCGTTCCATCCTCTTTGTCATCCGCAAGTTTCGGCGCGGCGTCAACGGAGCCGGGGGTATCCGAACCCACTTTACGCAACAGGACAGGCGGCAGCGGCGCCGGCGGCTGGGCAGTCACCTCAAAGACTTGAATCATGGCACCTCCGGGATAATCAACACGCAACAAGGTGGGACGCACAATACCGCCGACCTGCTCCTCATAGCGCGTTTCCGTGACAACCGTTTTCCCGTCCACAACCAGTTGCATGGTAAACGAAGGCGCTCCGGTGCCCTTTTCAGGATTCTCCCGGTAAATCAAGAATGCTTCCCCGGACAAGGGAATGCGTAATTCTTCACTGCCGTCTTTCAGCAGCTCCGGCACAAATCCTTTTGCAAGATAATCTGAATACTCTTCGCGATGATAGGAAGTAAAACCCGGATTGGCATAGCCGGGAGTACCCAGATGTGCCATCTGGCGCCGCGCAGCGCCATCTTCTTTCCGTGTCCAGATTTCTATGGCGCCATGTTCCAACGCCAATGCTGCGAGAGCCCCATCACTGAGGGTGTTTTCGCCCGCCACAATGGCGGAATGGACTACCGTCGCCTCCTGTCCATGGGCTGTAAAAACACAGGCAAAAAGCGCAGACAGGGCAACCAGAATCCGCGCCCATGCGGTAGACCCCGAGAAACATGGAGAACTCATAGCCGGTTCCTTTGGAGCATCTCGTTGATGCTTGCAGTGACGGTGGCGACCGCATCATACCGGAACCGTCACTTACTGTTTAGAGCAATTCGGATGTTTTGAGTACCTGTTATGTATTCACTGAGCCATCGAACCCTTTTACAAGTTTATCCGAATCCCGATTAAAGATCAAGGGATTTCCCTTAAAAACTTTCCCTTAAAATAGGAAAATGGAAATCGTCCCGGTAACCACCTGCCTGTTTTATCTCAACAGGAAAAGAGGTATAATACCCCATGGTGCCGGTATTTAGATCGATTTGTCGCCACAGTCTGATTTTTGCGCACAAGAACCCCGACAGAGTCCGGTCCGGCTTCAATAAAGAACGCGCGCAGATAGTCCGGCAAATACGCTTCAAGTGTCCATAAGGAAAGGAAGATACACCATGATTCCTCCTCTTTCTGAAAATCAGCATGGGAAACCGACCCGGCGCACCTTTATAAAAGCGGGCGCCTTATCCATTTGCGTCCTTCCGGCGCACGCCGCGACAGCGGACCCCGCCGGGGAACCCACGGTAATGCCTCCGCTGGATTATGGCCTCTCTTTTATCTGCCATACCGCGCCGTTCAATTCCGTGCGGTTCTGGGTGGAAAGCCGCACCCGAATCCTAGATGAGCGCGCAGGAACCTGGACCGATTTCTATCAATGCGGCGCCTGTAAGAGCGAAAATACCTTTGCGGAACGGGATTTGTTCATGGTGGACAACTATGACTTCCTGCCCATTTTCGGCGGAGACGACGTGCTGGTGTTCCGCCGCCCGGCGTGCATTTCAGAAAAATACCGCACCGTGAAAAAAGCCGCGGACATGTGGGGCGCGCCTTCCCTGAAACTGAAGGAAGCCTCGCGTCACGAGGAATTGGGGACATGGGGCGCTATCGCCTGCGCCACGGCGGACGCCATCCCCCTGGTCTCACACACGGAAATCTCAGCGGCCGAGACACAACTGCGTGCGATTATCGAGTGCCCCGTGAAGACGATGAACATTCAGCCCGAGAAGGAACAGTATCAAGTGGATACGGGTCCGATCGCCTTTCCCGATTTGACCCGGCGGGACGTGCCGCCCATAGATACGCTCAGCCTCGCCTTTGTGGCGTTCAACGCCCCGGACTTTGCCGATTTCGTAATTGAACGGCCCACGCTGGTCACCGGAGATAACGGGGCCACCCACCAGGTCTACCACTATTCCAACCCGATCAGCATGTCCGCGAAGAATCGGCTTTTCGCCGTCCATCGCGGGTAACGCCGCCGCCGCCCCTTTCTCCGGGAAGGCCTGTTTTCTCACTGGAGGGTAACGTTCCGGGTGTATTCACCCAGACTGAACTGCCCTTCTTCCAGACTGGTGATTCGCCGGTCACCGAGAAATAACCCGTCCACCGTGATATTGAAAACGGCGTGCTCCTCATCATAGCCCCGGAACGAGGAAGGGGGTATGCGGTCGGCGTGGATACGGATGTTGCGCAGCGTGATATCGTAGATGTAGCCGCGGCGGTCAAGGCCGCCCGAATACTCCGGGTGTTTCTCTATGTTGAAACAAACGGCCAGGGGCATATAGGTGCTGTTCGGGTCCACAGCAAAGGGGGTCTCATCATCCTTTTGAATGGCGGGACGCTGAATGACGGGGTCGTATTCAATCCGAATGTCTTCGAAAAGGACGTCGTGCACCCTGCCGTAGTCCACATTCATGATATCGATGGCGGGCCCTGTCAGGTGGATGATATCACAGTTTCGGAATACAATCCCGCGCAGGTGTTCGGCCCGTGTCTCAGCGCCAATCTCGAGCCCTTTCCCCCAGTCGTTCCACACGACGCAATCTTCAAAAAGAATGTCTTCGCAGGTGTCGTAACGATAACCGCTGTGTCCTTTCGCGCACAACGAGTCGTCATACGTGCGCAGGAAACAACCGGCGACGCGCGCGCTGCGACAATTGTGGAGATCTATCCCGTCGGAGTTATAGCGCCAGCAGCCGATGGCCTTGCAATTACGGATGGAAATGGTGTCGCATCCGAAGCAGGCAATGTTGTAGACGAGGGAGTCGCGAATGGTAATGCCCTCGATCTCGATGTCGCTGGAATCAACCAGGTGAATGGTGTGATCGCGGCGGCTGTTGCCCACATCGACGGAACCGTCACCGAGATTATCGACTTTAAAGAGGATCTCCTCGACGTTTTCACTGTTGTCCAGGATGCCGCGGCCGAGAATCCGGACACGGTTGACGTTTTTGCCGTGAATACAGCCGTAGACAACCGCGCCCTCATCAATATAAACGGTCTCGTCATCCTTTAACTGCAAGATACCGATGCGATGGACACCCGCCCCGAAGTAATGCACTCCCGCCGCGCCGGGCGACACGCTGTACTCCATGGGCGGGTCGAGAAAAAGATGCAGCGCGTTGTGAAAGCCATCAAGCTCAACCGTATAGCCCCCGGCATGGGGAAGCGTAAAGATGATCGTGCCGTCTTCCACCGTCGGCGTTACCTTGGCCGAGAGGGGGCGCACAGTGCAATCGGAAAAGGGGCGTGCGGGGGTATACCGAAACGTGATCGGCCCTTCCCCCGCCAGGCGCGCGAAATAGGCGTCCTCACGCTGGTCAACCGTGCGCTGATGACCCGGCCAGCGCCGGTTGTAAGGATAGGCGGAGACGTGGCACAGGGAGACGGGAAGAGGCTGGCCATTGGCGGTAAGGACGATTGGCGCGGCCGTTTCGCCCTCGGGAAGGGTATAGATTTTTATCGGCGCTCCATCGGGGCGCGCGGCCGGGGCCTCCGAGCCCGGGACGGCTTGGGCATGAACACAACTGCATGCCAGAAACACGCACACTACAGCGAGCCTTATCATACCCCCGCCGTCCGGTTTGCCCGGAGCGGAAGGCCGTTTCTTTCCGTGACCCCGGCCGGGTCCAGATCTGCCCACGTAAGTCTCAGGAACCATGTTCCCGACCTGGGGGAATGCTGACGATTGCGCGATTGTCGTTTCAGATTGCATGGCACCTTCTCCATGGCTGTTGCCGTTTTCTGTTTGTTCCCTGGCAGTACCGGGCATCGTTCCCAAGAGGCGGTCTCATTACATCTATAAAAAGAGCCTGCTCTCTGCCGGTATTCTTAAAAGTGTACCAGAAATGCGGCAAAAGACAATCATACCGTACCCGCTTCGCTTATCACAAAAACGGCTTTCCCGGCGGAGACGTCACCGGGGGACGGTATTGATGCCATATTGATGCTCAAGTCTTAATGAGACAAGGGCCGGTTACGGCCAGACCATCGTGCAGCGCATGCTTGGCGGGAAAGACGAGAATCACGCCCGCGTGGGACCGCTGTTCGCCGGATTGGTTGGCCTCTATGCCGTCTTCCGGTCATCGGATGCGAAGACGGAATCCCCCCCCTTGAAAAGCATATATAACGTATATTCAAACATATTTGAGCGCTCCATATGAAGATTTATAGAAAGGCGGATTGTACAAACCTGTCGTTGTTTGTTTCTAAGAACATCTATGGGAAACGCATATCCTGAAATTTTTTCTATTCGCTCATCGGTTGGTCAGCCGGTAAACTCCGATTTTAGGGGCTGGAATTTTTGAACTATCGGAAAGGATTTTATGCTATCATTTATTGTGCGCATTGCGTTGTGCAGCGGATCCTTTGGGAATAGACGCAGCGGATGTAAAACGCAAGCCGGTCCTCAGGGCATGGGATCGTGGAATACGTTTAAAGGGGGCATATGAACAGCGGATTTACGAGAGTCAAAGCAGGAGTTGTTTTCAAAGAAGAATCCGGGAAACTGTATCGGTTTTCTGCCAGAAGCATCGACGTGATGGTGGCCTGGCCAAATCCCGCCGCGTGGCGGAAAACAGAGCAACAGCCGTCCTGGACCCGCGTCCGCCCGAATATCAAAATTCCTCCCGCCATTGAGAGCGAAATCAAGAGGTATACGGTGCCGGACGAGGAAAAAGGCCAGCGCGTGCTTTCCTTCTGGTATACCGACCATTATCCGCGGTTCGCGGAACTGCGTTGGTACAGCACCATTCCCCCGGAGGTTCGGGCATTACTGACACCCTTTCAATGTCGGCAGTGGCACCTGTTGTCTTTTATCGCCCGGGGCGGCCAGGGCGCAGCGGAGCTTGTCGCGTTAAATCCGGCCCTCGCCTTTGCGTTGGCGTCGAATTGGGTGTTTCATACGCCGGCGGTACAACGTCCCTTGCGCGCCGCACGCGTGCTTGTGAAGAAACGGCAACGGGATGCGCTCTCCTGGCTGGGGTTTCCCGGCACCGAGGCGGCGCGGAAAGTGCTGGCAAAAATCATCCCCGGAGCGGTCGGCATTTCCAGTCTTCTTTATCTCAGGGATGCCATGGAAGACCAGGCCGTGTTCAAGGCACTGTCCCATTTGCCGCGGCTGAATGCGGGAGTGTTGAGAATGGTCACCGACCCGGAGTTGTTCCCGTATAGTACGCCTGCGCTGCTTGAAGATATTGCGCTGTGCAAGGAGGAAAATGTGCGCACTGAAAGCGCCTATCTGTTACGTGACAGCAAGTGCATGCATGAACAGTTGTATCCGAATGCGGCCCGATTTCCGGTGATGAGGCGTCAGGTAGAACTGCATGGATTCCATAACAGGCTGGTCGACGAGATGTCCCGTGCCGAAATAGACACGCAGGTGAAATTTCCGCCGCCCCCGCTGAAAGGCACGG
>JAKJCY010000204.1 GCA_022706235.1 Candidatus Hydrogenedentota bacterium
TAATGGGTTCTAGTCCGTTATGGTCTATGACGAAAATCTCGTCAGTATCTCTTACATGGGCCGGCACCGGGTTGGAACCTGAGTACGCTAAGGTAAATTCGCCTTCGCCCTCACCTTCGCCTTCAACACATTCCTTTACTGTCACTATGAGCATACAGTTCTCCATATTGCCCGCACCGTCCGTCGCCGTAAATGTAACCAAGGTATCCACGCCGATAAGCGTGCCGGAAGTGGGGACTTGCGTTACCATCACGCTGCCGCAGTTATCCGTCGCCACCACGCCGTCGGTGAGGTCTGGAAGTAATAATGTGCAGCCCGCCCCCAGGTTCAGCAAGCCAGGGTCCGAAGCGCGCGCCGTGGGCACCAGCGGCGTCGTGCCGGAGATGGTACCGCTCGGGCAGTAGGAGGCAACGAAAACGCCCGGCCTCGTTTTTCTCTTGCCCATACAGTATCGGTTCTATTTTGCTCATGCAGGTTTGAAGTTGTATCATTTCATCCGCCTCACAAGGAAGTTCTATTCTCACCTTTAATTTTGGAGAGAAAAGTATCTATTTTGATCCTTTATGTCTACAAAGTATTTTATAACATGGGCCAATTTAATAGATGAGTATGGTGCAATTTTTTTTTAGTCTTAAATATTTTTCGCAAGAATCTGCATGTTTACTATAAACGGGATGTAGCATCCTGTTCCTTAGGTTACCATTTTACATCATCACAAAGATAAATGGCTATTTTTCCTTAAAATATAAATAATGATATCTCTCATCAATCTTTTTCATTCCTATAATAATACCAAAAAGTAAAATGAAAGGAGACTCTTTCTCTGTGCCTGAAAACCAGCTTCAAGCCATCATTTTTGATTTTGATGGCCTTATACTCGATACAGAGACCTCGCTATATGCCTCCTGGCAGTATATTTTTCAGCAACACGGCCATGCCTTCCCCTTGGAACGCTGGGCTGCGAACGTAGGCGGCTATCAATATGATGTTTTTGACCCGATGCAGTACCTCGAATCCCTGACGGGCCGACCCGTGGACCGGGAGGCTGTGAATACGGCCCGCCGCGCCTGGTACCTGGACCGGGTACATCAGCAGGACGTCATGCCGGGCGTGCGGGAAGCGATGGAAACGGCACACGCGCGGGGATTGCGCCTGGCGGTCGCCTCCAGTTCAAGCCGGAACTGGGTGGAAAGCCATCTTGAACGCGTGGGGCTTGCGGACCATTTTGAAGTCCTCTGCTGCGGGGATGATGTGGATGCGGTCAAGCCGGACCCAGCGTTATATTTTCTCGCCCTTGAGCGCCTGTCCCTGGCGCCCGACCGGCTCTTTGTCCTCGAAGATTCCCCCAAAGGCATTGCAGCCGCCCGCGCCGCTTCGTTATACTGTGTCGCGGTGTCCAATCCGGTAACCCGGATGTCTCCCCTGGACGGTTGCAGCCGCAGGATAGAAAGCCTGGCGGCCATGCCCTTTTCCCGACTGATTGACGAAACAGAGAAAGCGATAGCCGGTGCGATTTGAAACCTTTGTTGCGGCGCGTTACCTGCGCGGCAAACGAAAAACCCGCTTCATCAGCCTGATCACCTTTATTTCGGTGGCCGGCGTAAGCGTGGGCGTTATCGCGCTGATTGTCGTCATGAGCGTCATGACAGGATTTGACAACGCCCTGCGCGAGACCATCATCGGGAACCGGGCACACCTGACCGTGATGAACCGGGCGGGATTGCCCATGACCGATCCGGACCGCGTCATTGAAGAAGTGCACGCCCTCTCCCCGGAAGTACTTGGCGCAGGTCCCATCATGCAGATTGAGGCCTTGCTCAAACGGGACAACTATACGACCGGCGCATTCGTACTGGGCGTTGATCCCGAGCGGGAAAAAACGGTCACCGACCTGCCCCGCAATCTCACCCGGGAAGGCGGGCGCATGTTCGGCGAAGGCAACATGCCCGGTGAAAAGGAAATCGTGCTGGGGTTCCGCCTCGCCCACCGGCTTGCCGCCCGGGTCGGTTCCGAAATCGCCGTGATGACCGACAAGCCCGTGGTCACCCCCTTCGGCATGCGTCCAGGCAACCAGGTTTTTCTCACCGTGAGCGGCATCTCCCAGGCAAAAATGTCCGACTTTGACAACCTGTACGCCTTTGTGGACATCGACACGGCCCGTATGCTCACCGGCCGCACGGCCGTGGATGCCATACATGTCAAATTGTCGGATGCGTTTCTCGCCGACAAGGTGGCGGACCTGGTCCATGAAAAACTGCCCTACCGCGCGGAAACCTGGTACGAAAGCCAGGAAGCCTTTTTCGAGGCCCTCGAGCAGGAAAAAGTGGTCATGTTCATCATCCTCGTGTTTATCGTGCTCGTGGCCGCTTTCAATATCACCAGCACGCTGATTATGATCGTCATGGAAAAACAACGCGACATCGGCATCCTGCGCACCCTGGGTTCCAGCAGCGGCTCCATTCTCGCCATCTTTATTGTTGAAGGCTTGTTTATCGGACTGAGCGGTACCTTAATCGGGCTGGTGCTCGGCATCACCCTGTCGTACTATATTAATCCCGTGGCCGAGGTCGTCGCCTGGTTTCTGGGCGTGGACCTGTTTAACAGCACCATCTATTATTTTGACGGAATACCGGTCGCCATTGTGTTTTCCGACATCGTATGGATCACGATCTCCGCCGTCATCCTGACCCTCGTGTCCACCCTGTATCCCGCGTGGAGCGCCACGCGCCTCAACCCCGTGGATGCCCTGCGTTATGAATAAGCCACCTAATATTATTATTTCATGCCGAAAGGTGGGCAAAGTCTATCATGACGGCAGCCGGGAACTTGTCGTGCTGGACGGCATCGACCTTGACGTGCCCGAGGGCGAACTTCTTACCATCACCGGTCCGTCCGGCGTGGGCAAAAGCACCCTCCTCCATATCATGGGCACGCTGGACAAGCCCTCTTCCGGCGACGTCTTCTTTCGCGATGAAAATCTCCGGACAATTAGCAGCGGTAAAATAAACCTTATCCGTAACCGGGAAATCGGGTTTGTATTTCAGTTCTATCACCTGCTGCCTGAATTCACCGCCCTGGAAAACATCATGATGGCGGCGCTGAACAAAGGCGCGCGCAAGAAGGACTGCCAGGAACGGGCGGAAGAACTGCTGGCGCAGGTGGGCCTGAGCGAACGGGCCACCCACAAACCGGGCCAGCTCAGTGGCGGCGAACAACAGCGCGTTGCCATTGCGCGCGCCCTGTTTAACCGGCCCGCCGTGCTGTTATGCGACGAGCCCACCGGCAACTTGGACGAGCGCACCGGCGCCGGCATAGTGGACCTCCTTTGCAATCTCAATACCGCCGCCGCCGTGACCCTGGTCATTGTGACCCATGATGACTCCATTGCCTTGAAAGCCGATCATTGGGTCGCGCTGCATGGGGGTAAGGCGGAAGTGCGCAAATGACCGGACGACCGCCGTCGGTTGAATCCGGTCCGGGGCCGTGATAGCATACCCTTCAATGGTATCTCCGGCATTTCCTGTTCCCCGCCGGGACCGGCCGGGAAAGTAGCCCTGATCAAGAAGTGTGCTTTATGTCCCATTTAAAAATCAGAATAGCGGCTTTTGTTTTCGCAGTCGCCCTGTCGGCGGCGTCCGCTGCCCGGTCCGCCTCCGACCCGCCGCCCAGGATAGCCTTCCTTGCGGTGGAAGGAAGCCTCGAATCAATGGGTCCGCACAATCGTGCGGCATGGGAGGCGGCCGGGACACTGACTGACGCTACCCTCCTTTTTTATGACGGTACGGGCGGATTCAAGGACAATACGGGGGTGTTGTGCGCTCTTTCGTCCTTCGATGCCGTATGGCACCACCAGGGCGATGACATCGCCCGGACTCCGCTCCATGGCGGACCGGGCCTGCAGGCCATTCGCGCCTTTGCCGCGGAAGGCGGCGGTGTTTTATTGTCCGGCGGCGCCGTGGGCATGATGGATTATTGCGGCCTGGAACCCTATGTGCGTTCCCAGCGTCATCAACTGGAGCACTACCGCGACCCCGCCTTTCTGGTGCCCGAAGTGCCTGACCATCCCGTTTTTGCCGGGCTCGATCTAATGGACGGCCGAATCGGGCTAAGCCATGGCGGATGCCCGGCCGTGGCGGATTTCTATTGGGGCGGCCCACAGGAAGGCCGGGTGCTGGGCAATACGCCGGTCGGGGTGGAGCGGCCGTTGGTGGAATACCAGGCAGGTTCCGGGCGCCTATTGTTCTTTGGCTGGCGCTGGCCGGACTATGCCGACCCGGAAAACCCGTACAGGGAAAACCTGCTGCGTCTCACGGCGAACCTGCTGGCGTATCTCGCCAATCCGCAACAATGGCAGCCTATTGTTATTCCGACCCGGTATCCGCCCGAAGCACATCCGGAGGAACCGGGCATTGTGGCGTCGCGCTGGCAGGCGTTGCGCAGTGCCATTGAAGACCTGTCGCAGACCTTCCCGGACACCTATACAAAGGGCGTGGCATGGCTGGAGCAACTGGACGCGCTGCAGGCGGAACAGGACCGGATTCCGACAGAGTCCGGCAAGGACGCCTTCGCTTCGGTCATGGCACAGTTCAACGCGCTGCACCGGGAAGCGTTGCTCGCAAATCCGCTTCTGGATTTTGAACGCCTGCTCGTAATCCGCCGACGCGCGGATCAGCCCGGCTTGCCCATGAATTTTTACGGCAACACGGATATCGCGCCGACCGGTTACGGCAATACCCTGGAAGCCCTCCCTGTCGCCGACCCCGATAAAGCGTCGGAAGTGCTGTTCACTCCCGAAGGCGACCGCTTCATCGGCGACATGGACCTGCATTACGACGGCGAAAAACTGCTGCTGTCGATGCCCGACGGGCAAGGGCGCTGGGGCATTGGGGAGTTTGACCTTGCCTCACGCACCCTGACGCCGCTGCCGCTCATTGACGACCCGGACGTGCACAATTATGACGCGTGTTACCTGCCGGATGAACGCATCGCATTCACCTCCACAGCGCCTTTTATCGGTGTGCCCTGCGTGGGCGGGCGCTCCATGGTCGCCAACCTGTACCTGCGCGATCGGGACGGGCGCATCCGCCGCCTGACCAACGATCAGGACCACAACTGGTGCCCCACCGTGTTGAACAACGGACGCCTCCTGTACCTGCGCTGGGAATACGCCGATATCGCCCATGCCTTCACCCGTATTCTGTTCCAGTCGGGTCCGGACGGCAGCGGGCAGATGGAATATTACGGCAGTAATTCCTTCTGGCCGGCATCCCTGTTTTACGCAAGACCGGTGCCGGGCCACCCGACGAAAGTCATCGCCGTGGCAGGCGGCCATCACGATGCGCCGCGCCAGGGCGAATTGATCCTGCTGGACCCCGCCCTCGGCCGCAGCGAGGCCGACGGCGTGGTGCAGCGCATTCCGGGTCACGGGGAGAAGGTGGAACCGGTTGTACTCGACGGCCTGGTATCCGCCACGTGGCCACGCTTTCTGCATCCCTATCCATTAAGCGGCAAGTATTTCCTGGTATCGTGCAAGCCTTCAAAAGACGCGTTATGGGGCATTTACCTGGTAGACATATTCAACAATTTCGTGTTGCTCCATGAAGCGCCCGGATGGGCGTTGCTGGAACCCACTCCCTGGCGCCCTGCGCCGCGTCCCCCCATACTGCCCGATAAAGCGGCCCCGGATGCCGCGGAAGCAACGGTGATGCTCACTGATGTCTACCGGGGACCGGGACTGGCCGGCGTGCCCCGAGGTACCATAAAAGCGCTGCGTCTGGTGGGGTATACCTACACGTTCCACGGCTTCGGTTGTGAACCCGACCGGGTCGGCCTGGATGGGCCATGGGACGTGAAGCGGATTATCGGCACCGTGCCGGTTGAAGCGGACGGGTCAGCCCATTTCCGCGTACCCCCTTGTACTCCGGTTTCCCTCCAACCGCTGGACGAGGACGGCAAGGCCGTGCAACTAATGCGCAGCTGGCTCACCGCCGCGCCGGGCGAAACCCTTTCCTGCACAGGCTGTCATGAGTCACAAAACGCCTCGGGCGAATTCAAGGGCGCGCCGGCAGCCTTCCGCCGGGCGCCTTCTCCTATAACGCCCTGGTACGGCCCGGCGCGGGGTTTCTCCTTTGAACGGGAAGTGCAGCCCGTGCTGGACGCGTATTGTGTGGACTGTCATGACGGCAAGCCCTTCAACAACGGTGCCGCCAATTTCGACCTGACCGCCCGGCCCGCCGAAAAGATACCCTCCGCGTTTCAGATGCATTTTTCCCCGTCTTACATGGAGTTGCGCCGCTGGGTGCACACGCCCACGCTGGAAAGTGACGCCCATCTCCTGACGCCCCGGGACTTTCATGCCGATACCAGCACGCTGGTGCAGATGTTGCGCGATGGCCATTACGGCGTGGCGCTGAGCGAGGAGGCTTGGGACCGGCTCATTACCTGGATCGATCTGAACGCACCCTTCCACGGGACCTGGCAGGAGGTAGTCGCATCGGACCCCGTAAAACTGGCCGCGGCGAAACACGGCGCGGAACGGCGCCGCGAACTGCACCGCCGTTATGCGGGCATGGATGAGGACCAGGAGGCTATTTATTCCGTCGCCGTACGTGAAACCCCACGACCCGGGGTGAGCCGGGAGACGTGCGAGCCTCTTTCTTTTTCCGAAACAGCTCCGCCGGAAACCGCGGCGCTTTCAGAAACGCCTCCCGTCGTTCGCGTGAACGTGACAGACAGCCTGCCCCTGGAACTGGTAAGAATCGAGACCGGAACATTCACCATGGGTTCGGATGGAGGCTATCCAAATGAACGGCCCGCCCGTGCCGTGACCCTGGAGGAACCGTTCCTTCTCGGCCGGTATGAAATTACCAACGGCCAGTTCCGGTGTTTTGATCCCGGCCATGACAGCGGCCTGGAAACGGGTGAGGCATACCAGTTCGGCGATGATGAACGTGGCCACACCCTCAACCGGGACGAACAGCCCGTGGTCCGGGTTTCCTGGGAACAGGCCATGGCCTTTTGCGCCTGGCTTTCGGAAAAAACCGGGCACCCCTTCTCCCTGCCCACGGAAGCCCAATGGGAATACGCCTGCCGCGCGGGCACGGCGACCCCGCTATGGTACGGTACTCTGGACAGTGATTTCAGCGCCTGCGCCAACTTCTCCGACGCCACCCACCATACGGTGTACTATCCCCATGTGCCCGATGCGCTGCCGCCCTGGCGGCCCGCCGACACCCGCTTTGACGACACCTGGCGCGTTGCCGCACCCGCGGGCAGCTTCAAGCCAAATCCCTGGGGGCTGTATGACATGCATGGAAACGTGGCTGAATGGACCGCTTCCGACTACGTGTCCGGCCCGCGCAAGGTCGTACGTGGCGGTTCCTGG
>JAKJCY010000205.1 GCA_022706235.1 Candidatus Hydrogenedentota bacterium
TAAGCCTTTTGTTTCTGAAAAATAGAGGCGGCACGGGAACGCACACCATTGCCAACATCAGGTCATCTTTCACAGGGGCAAGACATTCCTCAAGTCCAGTCTTAATCTGATCAAATGCATCATTCCCGAAATGATGTTCCGCATCTTATATCCTTGGTCCAGACCATGTCAATGTGTGTTCGGGGAATCTTGTCTAACGGATGGCTGCCTCCTATAACAGAGTATACTGTCGTATCGCTTCCGACATCAGCCATGGAAAGTTGACAATGGCTTCCCCGCATAAAGCTAATGCACGATAATAGAGGCAGCCACCTGTAACTATGGTGGAATTCTATTCGACCGAAGCAGCTGAAGCATCCCCAATACGCGCTTCTGTCTGGGCTTCAGCAACGGAGATAACGTAAATGCACACGATACGGTATGTTTATTATAAGGAAGACGCTATGTGCGTCGGGTGGTGGGTAGCCTATCCGGACTATCGCACTCAAGGCGCCTCACTGGAGGAACTCGAAGAGAACTTGCGTGACATTCAACAGGATCTGGAAAGAGGCGCCATGCCGTGTGCGTTCGTCATGCAGGCGAACTGGTAGTTCCGCGGAAAGCAGCGTCTTGTTGAAAGGCATTGATTTCTTTGTTTGATACTATTTCCTGGGGATGTTATTCAGGTACTCGTACCGCTCGGCCATGTTTTCGAGGGTGTGGGCGGCGTTGTGGGGGCTTGAATACGCGTAAACGCCGAGACGTTCCATTTCGCGGATAGCGGCGTTCGGGGTGGCGCCATAGGCCAGCAGCACCGTGTCCGACGCGACAATGATGGGCTTGTCGTAGAGATCGATCAGGCTGTTGATCTTGCGCACTTCATGCAACTCCACGTCGCAGGCGGCATCGATTAGCTTGCCCATACCCATCTCCGCCAGTTCAGGCACACGGTGCATCTCGGCGGCGCGGCTGGACATGTAGCCCACGCCGAGCACGAGCACCGCATCCACCTCCGGGCATTTCAGTACGCACTCTATCGCGCGCGTCATCATGGTGCGATCGTTTCCGGCCACGAGGTCGATGGGATTGCCCCGGCTCCACCAGCCCGGCAGGATCGTATCGAGTTCTTGCAGCACTCCCTCCGGCAGCGGGATCAAATCGAGCCCGGCCTTGGCGCAGGCATCGGCGCCGATGACGCCCCAGCCGCCGCCCTCCGACACGATAACCACGCGGCGTCCGCGCGGAAGCGGTTGGTTGACGAATGCCGAGGTCAGTTCCATGGCCTGATAGAAATCCTCGGCGACATTCGCGCCGGCCTGCCGGCACGCGCTGACGAACAGCGGGGTGGGTCCCGCGAGCGCGCCCGTGTGCGAATTGGCCGCCTGCTGTCCCGCCGACGTCGTTCCGCCTTTAACAACGACCACCGGCTTGCGTTTTGTTGTTTCACGAAGGGCGTTGAAAAAGCGGCGGCCGTCCGTGGTTCCCTCAATGTAAGCGAGGATGGCTTTCGTGCGCGTGTCATGCCCGAAGAAATGGATGTAGTCTTCCGAACGCAGTACGGCCTCATTGCCGCTGCTGACGAAGCGCGCCACGCCCACCTGGTGCAGTTCGGCCCAGGTCAACACCGTCATGCCCACATTGCCGCTTTGCGAGACGAGCGAGAAGCCGCCGCTTTTAGGGTAGCGGTACACCATGCCGCTGTACAGGCTGTGCGGGTCGGGACTCGCGATGCCGGCACAATTCGGACCGACCAGCAGCATGCCGGCGTCACGGGCAATACGCGCCATCTCCTCCTGGGAGAGATGGGCCGCACTGTCTTTGGTTTCACCGAAGCCCGCCGTGATCACGACACATGCGCGCACGCCGCGGGCGGCGCATTCGCGAATACTTTCAAGCACGAATTGCGGCGGCAGCACGATGACGGCGAGATCGAGTTCCCCCGGAATATCCGTGATTGTCGGAAAACATTCGATGCCGATGATTTCCTTGTGCTTGGGGTTGACGGCATAGAGCGCGCCCTTGTAGCCGCCAAGCTTTGTGTTCAGCAAGATACGGAAGCCCCACTTCAAGGGCGAGGGCGATGCGCCCACAATGGCCACGCTCGAGGGTTCAAAAAGGGCGTGATACTGGTGTTTGATCTCGACAATAGCCGCATCGCTGTCAGGAAACGTGGTGGAGTTCATGCCTGCCTTTTACCCCCTTCGTTTGCGGATTCGTGCGCGGCCGCGACAAGTGTGATCAAGGCGTCCACCGCAACAGGTTCCGCACCCTCAAGCACGAGCGGGTTGATGTCCACTTCATGGACCGCCGGATTTTCGATCAACAGGCGGCCCGTGGCGATGAGTATATCGCGCAGCGCCGGTTCCTTTACGGGCGGTTCACCGCGGAAGGCTTCGAATATCCGGCGTCCTTTCAATTCGCGCATCATCTCGGACGCGTCCCTGGCATCAAGGGGGGCGAGACGGAATGCCACATCCCCAATCGCTTCCACAAATATGCTGCCGAGCCCCAGCATGACGCAGGGCCCGAACTGCTTGTCCCGGAGGCCGCCGATGATAATCTCCCGTTTTCCCCGGACCATGGGTTGCACCAGGATGCCTTCGAGTTGCTGCCGGTCCACCCTGGCCAGCATCCCGGATGCCGCCGCGCGCACACCAGGCCCGTCCGAAACATTCAACGCGACAAGGTCCAAATCGCTCTTATGCATCAGGCCGACGCCGCATGCCTTCACCGCGACGGGATAGCCCAATGCCACCGCCGCCGCCTCGGCATCTTCGGGCGTCGCGGCCAATATCTCCCGCACTATGCGAATACCGTATGCGGCCAGTACTTGTTTCGACGCATATTCCGAAAGCGACATTTGACCGCGTTTACGTGCGGCTTCAAGTAACGCCGCAGCGCGTGAATCTGCCATGTAGGCCTCCTCCCTGCCACTATTTTCAGTACGTCCATACCCGAAACCGGCACGGGCCTGGCAGGCAGATTATATACGCACGCAGGGTCAATCTCAATACTCCCGCTGTCAACTCCATTGGTTCATGCTATAATGACCACGTAACGAAAGGTTACGCATATGGAGCGTCGCGGTTTTTCCCTGGTTGAAACACTGGTGGTCCTTGCGATTATCAGCATTCTGATGGCGATGTACCTGCCGGTGCTGAATAGGGCAAGGGAAAAGTCAAAGCAAACCGCAACCATGGTGCACGCCCACGATACAGGCATCGGGCAGATGACATCAGACGGCCCTGGAGACCCGTACCAAACCACGCGGGAGCAGGCCCGAGCGGCCTTCAGAGAAAGCCGGGGACCCGGTTATGGCAGGGGCGACCCTATCATCGTTTCGAGGATGCTGTTCAGTGTATCCAATGACGCCTCTTTTCGCGCATACTGGCACACGCTGCTTAATCCCGCAAATAGCGATCCGATTGAGTACGAGGGAAAATATCTCAAAGCCAGGGACGAAAACGGAAAGAAATTTCTGTTGGAACCCGCCAGCACGGTCGTGCAGGGACGCGTGACGAATCTACATGCTCCCCTGGAATGGGACTTCATATCCACAGACTTAAGTGAAACCTCTTCAGGCAGTATGGGCACCAATGTCCTCTATCCCGACAGCCATGTCAAGTATGTGGCCTATCCCGGCGAATTCCCTGCGACCCCTACCGTTGCCGAACTTTCCCACCGCTTCATGAAATCTCTGCCGTAGTCCTCCTCACACAATGGTACTTCCGGGGACAGCTCTTCCTGAGGTCCCGCCTCTCCCATAAACGGAACTACTGGATGGGAAGGCTATTCCGAAGTGTCGGATCCGACGATGGCCTGTAGCATTGGGACTAATTCAGGGAGGGATTCTGCGGTGGTCTTCCATACGATGTCCAAGTCAACCTCGAAGTACGCATGGATAAGACGGTTACGAATGCCGACTACCTTCGACCAAGGGATTTCCGGATGTGCCTCGCGCGTCTCGAGGGTCACCTTGTTAGCGGCTTCCCCGATCACTTCCAATGCACGCAACAAGGCAAGACGCAATTGGACATCGGTATTGAGATGGGAGCGCGGCCGGTTTTCGATGAAGGACATGGCCTGCCCGGCGGCTTCGAGCATGTGCTGAATACGGTGCCGGTCGTGGTCAAGCAGCATACTGGACCTGCGCGGTACGCATAACTTCGTCGCGGAAATAACGACTCAAGTCGCGCGGGGTTCGCATGTCGGCTTTACGCCCAAGGATCTTGCTGAGTTCCTCTTCCATCCCAACGACATCGAACAGGCTTGGCACGTGTTCCGGGTCGTATTCAAACAACACATCAACGTCGCTGTCCGGGCCGAAACGATCGGTCAATACCGACCCAAACAGCGCCAGCTTGGTGAGATGGTGCTTACGGCAAAATGCCGCAAGTTGTTCTCTATCAACGTGTATGGGTAAATCCATCATCTCAATCCTCTTCGCAGTGGAACAACTCAAGTATACCAGAAGTTCAAAGTGGTATCCTATTATAGATGTCCATTCCACATAGCACAGGGCCTTCAGATAGTGCACCTTGGCCGTCAAACGGTTCTGTCCTCGGTGGCTCTGACAGTTCTCTGACAGTTGCTGTTCACTCCCTCATTTTTCCAAAACCAGTTTCTCGGCAAGTGATGGCAGGAACACCTTCAGTTCGTGGTCCAGCAGTGCCAGTTTATTGTGCATCAAGTATGCCGCTTGTTCAAGTGCTGCGCCGTCTCTGGTAGTGTGGACATCCAGGCGGGAGTCCTTTCCCACTATGGAAATGGCCGCTTGTGTGTTCTCCCGCTCATCCTCCAACACGGCACGCCAGCGCTCAAGTTGTTTTTGGGCTTCAGCAGTTTCCCGGGGAGTTTTAGAATCGTTCTTGGAAATCGGCACCAAGGTATTCCGGAGCATACAGGATTCATAGAAGTTCGCGTGTGTCCGCGCTGTATGATAAAACCAGCGGGTGGGCAGGTCCTCCGCCTCAAAAACGGCGCGGCATCGGTGGGGAATATGGATTGACGCCGCATCCAATGCTTTCACCGCTTCCATAAGCGCGTGTTCCATGTTTCGGTAGCAGCGCCCAAAGACCTCTGCATCCCCGCGCGCCTCCGTCAGGAAGTGACCGGCAAATTCGCTCTTTGCCTGGAAACAATCGGGGATTTCCCCGTCAGGGTCCGCGAACATGGGGTGGATCGGGCCGAGGTAGTAGGGGCCCAGGAAATAGGGCGGCAGCTCCGGGGACCAGGGAATGGCTTCCGAGACATGTTGCCATGCCCGGCGCAGATGCAGTGCGGCTTCTTCCGAACCCGCGATACGTTTCGCGAGTTTTGTAAGAAGGGCGTCCCGGTCGGGAACAGGGTTCCAAAAGGCATACTTGTACGCTTCCGCGCTTGTGGTGCCCTGGTTGGATCTGAACCATGCCAGCACCCACGCGCCATCAGCGCCGGAGGCCGCCAAGGCATCCGCCCGGTCATACCACCGGTCCATGCAGGGAATATACGGCAGGCCGGGTGCTTCAAAGGCGAGTTCGGGTTCACTTTTCAGATAACACGCAACGCCAACGGCTTTACACGCCGCGATTTGCCTTTTGGCCCGGTCCGTGGGGCCGATCAGGTCTATGCTATAGTCCCAGATGGCCTTTTTTATGCCGCCTTCTTTTTCAAGGACATCATCCTTTTCGATTTCGGTAAGCAGGGCGGTACCCGGTTTCAATTTCTGTATAAAGGCAATCTGGTCATCGTCCGCGGACCAGAAGTGCTTTGCGCTGTAGGGCCATGCCACCAAAACCGCTTCGGGATTCACCTCCCGGGCGGCTTCGGCCATGGCATTGCACAAATTGGCGACGACGGTTTCCGCGCCGGCCTTTTCACAGCGGGCGCAGTTCGTGTGTTTCGGTTCCACCCCCGAGGGACGCATAAAACAGTGTTGAAACTCCTCGCCACCAACGATAATTAACGCGCCATCCAACGGGATGGCCTCGAAGAGGCCCTTCATGGATTCCGCAAGATAACGACGCATCAGCGGGTCCTCTGTGCATAGCAGATGACCGGCAGGAGGGCGGTCCATATGCTTGTACGCCTCCGCGCCGCGCAGACCGGGATGGTTAAGGAAAATCGGGGCGTCGGCGGGATAGAAATCCCACATGGACAGGGAGACAAAGGTCTTGATGCCGTAGCGACGGGCATCGCGCGCCTTTCTCGCCAGATTCTCCACCAGCGCCGGGTCGTAAGACGGTGCCAGTTCCGGTAGGACGCTGCTCTTCGACACCTCTTTAAGGGGGGTGGTGGAAGCCTGGTCCGTGGGGCTTATGATCACCCCGTTGTAGCCCAGGAATACCAGATCGCGATAGCTTCCCATGCGGGGAATCGTACCTATTTTCAATGGCAGGCGCGGCGTCATGGTCTCTTCGCCGACCTGGAGTATCGGCGCCGCGCGGAACCCCATCCGGTCCACGAGTTGCACCACGCCGTCGCGAAGGCCCGCCGCGTTCTGTCCCCGGACAGCGACCGTATCCCTTTCCACTTGAATCGTGAACGAACCGGGCGATGACGCGTTGCCGCCGCCCTGGTCGCTGAGAAAAATGGTACGGGTTTGCGCCTGTGCCCCTTTCGTTGAATTGTGCACGGCCAGGTCGAGCTCCATGCACTGCTTCATAAACGTGGCCAGGTCTCCGGCCATTACTTCCACCAAAGGGTCCGTATCCGCGTCCACAAGGATGGACCAATCGGTCCTGATCGTAATCTCGTCCGTGGATGCCGCCGCATTCGGATCCAGTGAGAAACGGGCAAAGTAGTCCATTGACAGGAAGGAGTAGGGATTCTTTTGGTAGATAACGTCAAGATCACTGTGGCTATCTCCGAGCGCGAACCCTGTCGCGCCTATCCCCAGAAAGGCTGCTATCAATAGGAATCGCATTTTCGGTTCTTTCAGATGTTTTGCTTGGCGGCTATTTCCCCCCAGTCAGGAACGCCCTTGCTCTTCCCCTATCATTCTCTTGTTATGAAATTGTATTTCGTAATGTACTTGCTCTCGGATTCGGTAATGGTGTATCGGGAGCGCATGGGGATATGATAGGGGATTGTATCGACTTGAATACAAATTGAAGAGGAAATGCAATTTCAAGAGCAAGTGCGTTCCAAAATACAATTTTGGAACGAGAGTGGTGGAAGGAACGAAAGATAGACAGCGTCAACGCTCAATTATTTAAATAAAATCTTGCTTGAAAGTGTATCGGTCTTATATACTTTTCTTGCAGATGAAATAGGTTATGTTCCCGACAAGCCAAATGACAAACATAAGGAGATCACAGTGAAAGTAAAAATTAAATCATTCGATGTAAACATGGATGTGAAATCAAAAGGAATCGAATTTGAAGTTCGGACAAAAGACGATTCATCGCAGATTG
>JAKJCY010000206.1 GCA_022706235.1 Candidatus Hydrogenedentota bacterium
AAACATCAAGGTCTGTCCGTTACCATCCACGGGCTCAAGGCTTGCGCCATGCTCCGCCAAAACACGGGCAACCGGGTAATGATCCATAAGGAGGGCATGAAAGAGGGGTGTCCTGCTCGTTTCATCGGCTGCATTCACATCCGCCCCCGCCTCCAGGACCCGTTTTGTAAAGGTGATATTCCCGTTTACGGCCGTCAGGTGCAGCGGGGTGATTCCCTTCTGGTTGGCGGCCCTGCAATCGGCTCCTGCCGCAAGAAGTAAGGCGCCGAGGTCCTCAAAATCTTTTTCGGCCGCCAGGTGGAAGGGGACGTTGCCCTTCTTATCACGGGGATTAACCTCCGCCCCGCGTTGTATCAATAGTTCCACCATGGCAATATGATGGGCATCCACGGCGATATGCAGCGGAGTCCAGCGCCGTTTCTCTGTTAATTCAATAGCAGCGCCGTGGTCGAGCAGCAGATTTGCCATGTTCAGTTTGTTTTGTTCCGCCGCCAGGTGAAGGGCGGAATAGGCCTTGGCATTTTTGATATCAATGACATAGCCACGGTCCAGCAAAAACAAGGCAGCCTCGGGCTGTTCAGCATCCACGGCATGGTGCAAGGGGGTTTCGCCACGCAACGACGTGTAACCCAGGTCCGCTCCCTGGTCCAGGAGAAACTGCATCATATCCAGGTTGCCTTCCCGAACCGCCTCGATAAGCATCGTATTACCGTAATGACCGGCATTGCGGTCATTAGGCGTAATGCCGTGTTCAAAAAAGGCCAGCAATATGTCCTTATACCCATTTCTCAAGGCCGCGAACTGGGGAAGGTCTCCGCCCAATACTGGAGCGATAAGGACGTTATGATCCAATAAAAACTTTACCGCTTCCAGCTGATTATTCCCTACGGCGGCGAGCAGGGGGGTGTTGTTGGTGCGTGATATCTTTTCCAGCTGGCTGGGATCATTTTCGGCATATTCCCTTAACGCGCCCATATCCCCTAATCCCGCGTTTATATAGGGATTGGTGTTATGTCCCATGTTTCGGAACAGTGCGGTAATTTCCCACTGTTTCGCCTTTCCTGCGGCCACATAGGCCGGAAAATAAGTACCCCCTGCGGGACTATACAGGGGGTCCGCGCCCAGTTGCACCAAGACCTTGGCGCTTTCAAGGCTGCCTGCTTCGGCGGCCTCATGCAGCGGGGTATATTCTCGTTCATTGATGTCGATAAGCGGGATGCCCCGTTCTACAAGCATGGAGGTGGTATAGACATCGTTGGCGCGGGCTGCCAGGTGCAGGGCCGTGTTACCCAGTGCATCACGGGCGAGCAAATCGGCGCCTGAGTCGGCCAGCACGGAGATAACCTGAGGTTGCCCGGATTCCGACGCAACCAACAATGCATTCTTGCCTTCCTCATTCAGAACGTCATCTTTTTTTCCTCCCTTTATCATTTCCAGCGCGGCATACACCTTGCCAGCTGAAACCGCTTGAAGGAGTGTCTCATAAACGAGGGGGGCGGGCGAAAGCACGGAAGTATTCTCTTCTTCCGTCAGTAGGGGCGGGGTCATTTCCGCAGGCGTCTCA
Organism: Candidatus Hydrogenedentota bacterium; assembly: GCA_022706235.1. Taxonomy (GTDB): domain Bacteria; phylum Hydrogenedentota; class Hydrogenedentia; order Hydrogenedentales; family CAITNO01; genus JAAYBJ01. The sequence goes on from JAKJCY010000206.1 coordinate 1,565, forward strand.
GCAGACGCCATCGAGATTCCCGCGAGAGCGGCGCAGCAAAACAGCGCCATCCCTTTCACGGCAAAGTCCATCATGATGTTCTCCAGAATCAGTAGCGTCCTGCAGCGTTAGTCGTTTACTCTTTCAGAAGTTCTCCCGGATATAACGAGGAGACCGGATAAAAAGTTACCCGCCTGGCGTCAAGGCGTCCACCGGTACGTGGCTACCGAATTTGCGGGTTGCTCCGTACGGAACAAGTACCCATGGCCTGCCACAAGAAACCGTTTGGACTGGCGAGCCGCATTTGCGGCTATCAGCGTAATAGTACCGTCCGGATTGCGGAAGGCAATATGGGCAAACCCGCGGGTTTCGGGCATGAAACTGTCGACACGAACCGCACCGCGTTGAATGAATTTCATAAACTGACCGTACACATAGTAATCATAGCGGTATTCCAAGGACAAATCATCTTTCAGCTCCACACAGGTTGCGCTGGCATGATGAGGCCCGCGATTCGGCTTGCGATGTTCATCCAGCAAGGTTACCCAGGCGTTATAACTGCGCGACCAATGACTTAAAATACCGATCAGGCTGATGGCGCCTGTGGTACGGAACACGGAACCTTCGGAGAAAAAGATGTCTTTGCCGGGGAACTCCCGTTTCAGGTCGGACTGGGCGTTTACAGTGCCTTCATATAAGTGGAAAGCCGTGCCTTCCACATAGTGGGCGGCTTCCGTGTCTCCGAGTATGGCGCGGGGAAAGTCAAGTGTGTTCCAGTTGTGGTCCCAACACCAGATGCGCGAGTTGATGCCCTGTTCCTTGAAGAGCGGGCCCAGATGCCCGCGAATAAAATCACGCTGTTCTTCTCCCGTCCACAACGTGGTCGGGTAATCCTTGTGCGCCATGTGGGGCTCGTTTTGAACCGTGATGGCGAAAATGGGGATGCCCTCGGCCGTGTACGCTTGAATATACCGGGTCAGATAGCGCGCGTAGGCGCCGTAAAACTCCGGTTTTACCTTGCCGCCCCCCAGCAGGCCGCTGGTTTTCATCCAGGCGGGTGGACTCCAGGGCGAGGCGAAGAACAGCATATCAGGATTATATTCAAGGGATTTCTTGATGACGGGAAGGAGATAAGCCCGGTCCTTTTCAATGGAAAACCGTATTAAATCCGGGTCCGTTTCTCCCGGCGGCAGATCGTCGTAGGTGTAATAGTCTTCGCCGATAAAGTCGCTGGACCCGATGCACAAGCGCATCAGGTTCATGCCGATTCCCTCTTCCTGATGCACGATGCGTTTTATGGCTTCATTGCGCGCGGGTTCAGGCAATCGGAACAAGTTCTGGCAGGTGGCATGGTCCCAGGAAGCGCCCAATCCCAGGATGGCCTGGTAGGTCTGTTCGGTGTTGATGCTGATGGTGTCTATGGGGCAGTCACACGGCTCTTCCCAGCGCAGATCCGCTTCCCGGCTGAGTTGTTTGGCCCCGTTTTGTGTGCTTACCCAGACGGCGACCTCCGAGGGTACGGCCCAGAGTGAAGGCTGGAGGGCGGCGGTGATAACGGCTGTAATCAGGAAATGCATTCCCGCCGACAAATAACGTTTACCAAGGGTGGTCATACCTATCGTTTTTCCTGCACTTGTTGAAGAGTCACCGGCGGGAATCCCGGTCAATCCCGCAACAACCCTGACTTGCGCTTCCGGCGGTTGTCGTAATACACCAGGGCCACCAGTAACGCGCCGACCAGTATCTGCTGCCAGTGGACGTTGATATCCTGAAGATTGCAGAAATTCTGCAGCACCGTCATGATCAGGGCCCCGGCAATGGCGGCAAAAGCGCCGCCCTCACCGCCGGTCAGGCTGGCGCCGCCGATCACGCATGCCGCTATGGCATTCAACTCATACATTTCCCCGGCTGTGGGCGAAGCCACGCTGGTACGTGAGGCCAGCATCATGCCACCGAAACCGGCGGCGGCGCCGCTGAGGGCGAAGGCAATGATGCGTACCCGGTCCACGGGCAACCCGGAAAGGCGGGCCGCCTCCCGATTTCCCCCCACAGCGTACAGGGAACGTCCGAAACGCGTATATTTCAGGATAAAGGCAAAGCAGGCTGCCGTGCCGAACATCAGTCCGGCGGGCAGCCACCAACCCCGGGCGCCCCCCAGCCATGCGAAGGAGCCGGGCAACCCGAATATGGGTGTCGCCCCCGATAGCGTCAGCGCCAGGCCGCGGGCGGCCATCATCATACCCAGAGTGACAATAAAGGGGGGAATGCGGCCCTTGGCGACAAGCGCCCCGTTGATGACACCGCACAATAATCCAATGGCCGTGCCCAGTAAAATTCCAGGGAACATGGGAACCTGGTGGTCCACCATGGCCATGCAGCCGATAACGCCGCTCAACGCCGCAATACTGCCCACGGACAGGTCGATGCCGGCGGTCAATATGACCGCCAGCTGGCCCACGGCCATAATCCCTACCACCGCCGTGCGTTGGGCAACGCCTTGCAAGTTGCCTGAAGAGCGGAATACCGGGGACGCCAGGGCCAGCAAGATACATAATGCGGCAAGAATAAACAAAGGCGAATGTTTGGCGATAAAACTTCCCATAAGATATGAATCCCGTGGTTCAGAGGGGCTGTATTTCCAAGGCGCCTGTCATCCCGTAAAGTAAAGGTAAACACTTACGATGATAAGCAATACGATTACCGTATGGATGACGTCCCAACGGTTCCAGCTTTCCCGGACTTCCCGACGTCCCGCAGCCGTGTTTGTGGCATAGCACAAGTTTTCAATCCGGGCGGCCTCCGGCGGGGGCGTCAACAGGCTGAACAGGATCAATGTAAAGCAGCAATAGGCGAAAAGAACCACACAGAATATCAAGAAATTAATATTCCCATAGGCAATGAACATTTGCTGCAGGGCCGGAAGGATTGCCGCCTGTTCCAGAGAATACTGTCCGGCATAGACCTGGCAGCCCAGCTTGAGCAGTCCCAGAACAAATCCGGAAAGGAGGGTTACCACGGCGCCGGTTCCATTCACCCGCTTCCAGAAGACCCCCAAAAAGAAAACCGCCGTCATCGGTGGCGCCAGGTAGGCCTGCACACTCTGCAGGTATTCATACAGGGCACCGGACACCCGCTGCATCGCGGGAATCCAGAGCAGGCCCAGGCCTACCACCACGAAAGTCGCCGCGCGGCCCACGGCCACCATTTCCCGCTCTGACGCGGCAGGCTTGATCTTTTTATAAATATCGACAGTAAAAAGCGTGGAACAGGAATTGAACAGGGAAGAGAGGGAACTCATAAGCGCCGCCAGCAGTCCGGCAACAACCAGCCCGCGCAGGCCGGAGGGGAGCAGCTGACTGACCATGGCCGGAAAGGCCTGGTCCGGGCTATCCATTTGAAGCATGTTTTTCTGTACAAGCGCATAGGCGATCATGCCCGGAATAATAAACAGGAAGACGGGCGTGATTTTAAGATAGGCTCCGAAAAGCGTGCCGCGCCGGGCGATTTTCAGGTTGCGCGCCGCCAGCGTCCGCTGCACAATATACTGGTCCGTGCACCAATACCACAGGCCCACGATGGGCGCAGCGAACAACATGCCTGCCCAGGGAAATTCCGGATCGCTCAAAGGCCGCCACAGGTTGAACCGGGCACTGCCGCTGATTTCCCGTAGTTCGCCCCAACCGCCCAGTTGATACAGGCCGATACCCGTGATGCACAGGGAACCCAGGATCAGCACCACGGTCTGCGCCGCGTCCGTGTATACCACGGCACGCAATCCCCCGAAGACCGTATACAAGCCCGTGACCAGAACCACGCATAGGGCGCCCAGCCAGAAGCTGTTCAATCCCGCGAAATTCAATTCGGGCAGCAGCGTCTGGAACACCAGTCCTCCCGCGTATACCGTGACGCTGACCTTGGTGAACACATAAGCGACCAGGCTTACCAAAGACAATATCCACCGGGAGGCGGCGTTGTACCGGCGCTCCAGAAACTCGGGCATGGTGTAGACCCCTGCGCGGTAATAAAACGGCACCAGCACCCAGCCCAGCACCAGCAGGCACCAGGCATGCAGTTCATAATGCGCCATGGCCACGCCGCTCTTCGCGCCCGAACCTGCCAGGCCGACCAAATGTTCGGAGCCGATATTGGAGGCGAACAGGGAAGCCCCGATGACAAACCAGCCTATATTGCGCCCGGCGAGGAAGTAATCAGCCGAGGTCTCCTGCTTGCGCATCGTGTACCAGACGACGCCTGCCAATAAAGCAAAATAGGCGGCTATCATCAGCCAGTCAAGGGTGTTCAGAGAGGACATGTTCCTAAACTCCTCCATAGTGATATGCCTGGATACGCGGGAAAATACCGGTCCATAGTCTACCTGTAACCATGGGGGGATAATCAAGATAAAATAGAAAGGCTGAAGGCTAAAGGCTGAAGAACCAAAGACCTGTTCCTTGGAGTTCTTTATTTGGATTCCGGGCTTTTTCGCAGATGTTGCGGTCCTGTTCTTTGACGCAAGTCTTTTTGCTGCGAAAAAACCGGAATGACGGGGTCGTAGAAGCAGCACCCTCCACATCTATTACGGCTATGGCCCGCATCTTATGCGCGGATTGGGGTGGGATTATCCCACTTTAAAATACACGGCGGTTATCTGTTATAGTGGTCATGGCGACGGGAAGGAAGGCTGTTGTCTTATGGAAATACTGTTTCGATGGTATAAGGAGAAAAACGATGCATGTTCTTTCCAGACGTTCTTTCTTGGCCGGAAGCGCCCTGAGCCTGGGCGGGTGGGTCCTGTTGCCGGCCATCGGCCGCGCCACTGAAAACAATGACCCGAATCGCTTTGTCCTGATGGCGGATACCCATGTTTGCGGTGACCTTATGGTTAGTGCACGGGGCTGCAATCCCGCTGAAACCATCCAGCAGGCCGTCAAGGACATTCTGAAACTGGAACCCCGCCCGTCAGCGGTGATTGTTGCGGGAGACTGCGCTTATGATCACGGCGAGAAACGGGATTACGAGGCGCTGCAGGGATTTTTGCAGCCCTTGCGACAACAGGGCATTCGTTTGCTGCTTGCCATGGGTAACCATGACAATCGGCAACGTTTTCAGGAGGTGTTTCCGGACGCGGCTATTTTGAGTGGAAGCCCCCTCGAAGACCGGGAAGCCGCCCTTATTGAAACGCCTTACGCGAACTGGTATCTCCTGGATTCGCTCAAGAAAACCAGCTACACGCCGGGTCATTTTGGGGAAGAGCAATTGGCCTGGCTAACAACGTCGCTGGACAAGGCGCCTTCCAAGCCCGCGCTGTTCGTGGCCCATCACTACCCGAGAACGACAGACGATGATAACGGCCTTGAAGATACCGAGGCCTTCTTCAAACTCCTGCAGCCGAGAAAACAGGCGTCGGCGTACTTCTTCGGTCACAGTCACGTGTGGTCCTTGAAGCAAGGACCGGAGGGTTTACACCTCGTTAATATTCCAGCCAACGCCTGGTTGTTTGATGAAAAGCAGCCCCGTGGATTCGTAGACGCGCGATTGCGTGAAGACGGCTGTGACCTGACCCTGCATTGTCTTGATCGGAACGACAATCACCATGGTGAAAAACACACGCTGCAATGGCGTGGCGTTTGATGCTGTAAAACGCTCGAAGTGTCCTATACCTACATGTGGAAGCCAGGGACATGAAAATTCGGTTAACGTTCTTTTTAGCCGCATTGGGTCTGATGCTGGCCGCTGCCCTCATTGGC
>JAKJCY010000207.1 GCA_022706235.1 Candidatus Hydrogenedentota bacterium
GCGGCGGCCTTGCCCCTGATGCTTCAGGGCCACGGCAGCCCGGTAGCGTTCCGCAACATCTGGATTCGCAGGCTGTAGCAAGGCGGTGAGGCGCGGTACCCCCTTATTCCTCCGTCGGGGGCCTGCGGAGCTGTTTTATCCTGCTGCGTAATTGCTTTGTTTGCAGGCGCTTGGCCTTTGCCGACCGACTCGGCCGCGTGGCGATGCGTGGTTCCGGGACATGCCGCAAGACTTCCAGCCGCCGCAACAGTTCTTCGTAGGCCGCTTCTTTATTCTTCAACTGCGAACGGGAACCGGTCTGCACCACCACAATGCCGGTAGGTAAATGCCGCAGGCGCACGGCCGAATCGGTCGTATTCTTCTTCTGGCCCCCGGGCCCATGACTGCGGAAGAAGGTGTATTCCAGGTCCTGTTCTTGAGGCGTGTCTGCGTCAGCGCCCATAAAACGTCTCGTCTCCTGTCGGTGCCCGGGGAGTTCCCCGGAACCCCGCAAAACGAATAAGCTTTTTCAGTTGCCGTGCCAACTGAAAAACTTTGTTGGACTAAACGCAAACGCAGATGCTGTATAAGGCCAAGCACCGTCATTGCGAGGTAACGAAGCAATCTGGTGGCGCTCAAAGGCTACGATCAGATGCACAATGAGATTGCTTCGTTACCTCGCAATGACGGTAGCCGCCAGATGCTTACAGGTTAAATTTCTAGTTTAAGTTCCACGGCAAAGCCGTTTAGTCCAACACCTCCTTCGGCCAACGTTACGCCTTTTGTACGGTGAACGGCAAGCGAAATGTCGGCGGGTTCGCAGGGTATAATTTCAAGTGCATCGTCACCAACTGCTATTCGCGAAGTTCCGTCACTGGAGAATGGTATGTGGGCGGTCTGCTGGCCTACAACCATACCGGGAGCGTTCAGTATTGTTATGCCGTCGGAAATGTGTCCGGTCCGGCCTTTCCCGGGGGACTTCTGGGCTTCAATGATAACGGAAGCGTTGTGGCAAGCTATTGGGACGCGGCGACGACCAAACAGGCGGCATCCCACGGCAGCGAACCCTCCTTCGGAAAAACCACACAAGAAATGCGTGTCGCAAGCACCTTTCAAAACTGGGATTTTACAGCCGTCTGGGCCATCCGGGAGACGTTGGATTACCCCTGGTTGCAGGCTGTTCCTGAACATCCGTAAACGAATAAGATTTTTCAGTTGTCGTGCCAACTGAAAAACTTTGTTGGACTAAACGCAGACTGGGCGAAAATGGGGACTGACTCCAGCACGCGGCAATGACACGATGCTGCAAAACGGAACCTTGTATCGCGTGCGGGTGTCTCTTATAAGGCCTCTGTAATGCTTGTACGACAAATAAAAGGCCATAAAAACCAAGGTTGATTTTGGAAGAAAAATATAGTAGACTTTCTTCCAAGATGACTGGAAAGAAACAAACACAATCTATCGACGCTACGGTGCTTAGGCGCATCCTGGCGCATGGGACGGGCTGGGTCTTCACGCCTGACATCTTTTTCGACTTGGGAAGTCGAATGGCCATAGACCATGCTTTGAGCCGATATGCACGCAGCGGACGCATTCGTCGTCTTGCGCGCGGACTCTATGACTATCCGAAAAAACACCCGAAGATGGGAGTGCTGGCGCCGGAGAGAGATGACGTGGCAAAAGCCTTGATGGGGCGTGATGCCGTGCGTTTACAGCCATCCGGCGCCTATGCTGCCAACCTGCTGGGACTTTCCGAGCAGGTGCCCATGAAAACTACCTATCTCACTGATGGGCCCTCAAAGCGGGTCAAACTTGGCAACCAGGAAATAATTTTGCGCCGCACCACGCCGCGCAACATGGCCGCCGCAGGCCGTGTCGGTGGATTGATCATCCAGGCGCTTCGTCATATCGGGCAACGCCATGTTGACGACAAGGTCATCAACACACTGCGCACAAGGCTGAGCAAAAACGACAAGAACCAGTTGCTTAAAGATATCCGATACGCTCCAGGATGGATTGCGGCGGTCATGAAGCAGCTTGCCCAGGAGGAAGAGGAGTAGTTTATGGACAAATTCCTGGCGTGTTCGGAAAGTGAGCGCCGGCTCTATTATGCACAAGCACAGGCCAGGTTGGGGCTTCCAGAAATTAGTATCGAGAAAGATTTCTGGGTCTGCTGGGTTATTCATGAACTCTTTGCGCTCCCCAATATCAGCGAACACCTTACATTCAAAGGAGGCACCTCCCTTTCTAAAGGTTGGGGGCTGATACAGCGTTTTTCTGAAGACATTGACATCGTGATTGACCGGGGGTTTCTTGGTTGTGACGATAACTCCGCACCAGAGACAGCCGGTAGCAACAAAGAAAGAAACCGGCGGCTCAAAAGGCTCAAGGCCGTCGCACAAGAGTTTGTACAGCAGACGCTTGCCGTTGTACTTGAAAGGCGCCTTCAGGAACGACTCTCCTTTACGCAGGACTGGCTGCTTGTGGTTGATCCGGGCGACCCTGACAAGCAAACACTTCTTTTCGAATACACAAGTGTCTTCGCGGAAGCAAACTATGTGCGGCGGCTGGTTCGCATCGAATTAGGCGCGCGTTCCGACACTGAACCAACGGGAATGCCGGGTATCGAACCCTATGTAACCCAGGCCATCAGGGAAATCTTCGAGCCTTGTCAGTTCACCGTGCCCACAGTGCTCCCCAAACGCACCTTTTGGGAAAAGGCTATGCTTCTTCATGAAGAAACCTACCGTGCCGCGATATCATTGCCAAAGCCCCGTCTTGCGAGGCATTACTACGACCTCTCCCGCCTTATTCAAGCGGGTATTGCCGATGAAGCGCTTGCTGATATGGATTTATTTGCGCGCGTAGCCGCACATCGGTCCGTCTTTTTTCGCAAACAAAAAGAAGCGCAGGATTCTTTGCGGCCAGGCAGTCTGCGCTTAATGCCAAGGCCTGAGCATCTTTCCGTATGGAAGCAAGACTACCGTGCCATGCGGGACATGTTTTTTGGAGAAGCGCCAGAGTTTGATGCGGTACTATTGCTGGTGGGTGAATTTGAGGAACGATTCAACCGTGGAAGCGCTCCACGCACATCCGCGCCTTCGCCGGGCCCATACCCTTGATGTTAGAGTGATTTACCAGATACTGAGCCCGACCTTCTTAATACTGGGGATTCCCTGACTTCTGCAACGGAAATAACGTGAAATAAGATTGTGCGAAACCGTTGTGCGGCGCACACAGGCCAGTACATGCGACTTGCCATCCCACAGCCCCACTCTAAAGTAGAAGCCCCTTCAATCGCCAATCCACAATCGTAAATCTGCAATTATTAGGTTGATCCTCGAATAGTGCATGTGGCATGATTTGAGTATGATGTCCCTAGAGCTCGCGCGGGCACATGGCGTTGTCAAAGGCGGCGAAAACGTTTGTGGGCTTTCGGGATTCAGCAAGAACACCGCGTTCAGCCAAAGTCACGCCTTTTGTACGGTGCAAGGAAATCGAAACATCGGCGGATTTGCGGGGTATAATTTCAAGTGCATCGTCACAAACTGTTATTCGCGAAGTTCCGTTACTGGAGAATGGTATGTGGGCGGTCTGCTGGCCTACAACCATACCGGAAGCGTTCAGTATTGTTATGCCGTCGGAAATGTGTCCGGTCCGGCCTTTCCCGGGGGACTTCTGGGCTTCAATGATAACGGAAACGTTGTGGCAAGCTATTGGGACGCGGCGACGACCAAACAGGCGGCATCCCACGGGAGCGAATCCTCCTTCGGAAAAACCACGCAAGAAATGCGCGCTGAAAGCACCTTTGAAAACTGGGATTTTACAGCCGTGTGGGCCATCCGGGAGACGGTGGACTACCCCTATTTGCAGGCTGTTCGTGAACAACCGTAAACACTTGTGCGCCCTGCCGGAGATGTGTCGGGCTTTGATTGTTTTTTCTTGAATTCCTGTTACCCAAGACTACTGAAATGAACATGAAACATGCCCTCGAAAAAAAATGGTTTAAAGTCCTTGATGCGGCAATCACTGTTCTTCTATTCCTTTTAAGCACCTATGCGGGTCGCCAGCATCTGGACTCCTTGAACCATGGCCGTTCGTCGGTAACCAGCATCGAAATGTTGTACGGGCCGGCGGTTATGCTGGCGAGCGGGCGTGGATTCTATCAGCCCGACCTCAACGCTTCCCCGGCGCTGCGGGCTTTTCTGCGTAATGAACGGGAAACCTTGTCCCCTGAAGAATTGCCGGAAGTGCTGCCCGAGGAACCGAACTCGGTCAGTTCTTACCACCGTTATCTCTTGTACACCGTGGCCCTGTTCTGGCGTGTGCTCGGGATTTCCTGGACCAATCTGGAACCCTTGTGCGCAATACTGCTGGGCGTGTGCGCCGTTGCGGTATACGGCATCCTGCGGCTGGGCATGGGGCGCCTGCTCAGTGCGCTGTTGACCCTGTTTTTTGTCCTGTCGCCGCAGATGCTCACCATGCTGCCCAGCCTGCGTGACTTCAGCAAGGCGCCCTTTATTCTCCTGCTGATTTTTCTGTTGGGCCTTTTAATCAAGTATCGTTTTGGGATGAAGGCTTTGGCAGGAATCTCGGTGCTGCTGGGCCTGGTCAATGGCATCGCCATGGGATTCCGCCAGGACGCGCTGGTATTTATTCTTCCCGCATGTGTCATTGTTACCGTGTCTGTCTTCAGATACGAACGCCCCTTCTTGAAGCGGCGGCTGCTGGCGCCGGTGTTGCTACTGGCGGCGTTTTTTGCGGCGGGCCACCCCATGCTGGGTCGCATGGAAGGGGGCGCTCAGCCTTACCATCCGCTGGTGCAGGGCTTTTCCATGAAACGCTTCGCCTCGCTCGGCCTGGAACCGGGCGCATACGAACCGCTGGCCTCCGGCAGCGACAATTATACCTTCGCCATGTTGCAGGATTATTATGGCCGTGTGAATGAGGAGGCGGACACCGATTTCGGATTCAACAGTCCGGGAGCGGAAACGGCGGGCCGTCAATTCCTGCTGGATATGGCCCTCCGTTTTCCCGGCGACTTGCTGGCGCGCGGCTACGGGGCACTCTTGCGTACCTTGCGTTATACGGACGGCGTGCCCCTCTGGCATATTACGGGTTCTCCCTGGCAAGACCGGTTCGAAGCCTACCATGAAGCGTTGAAGCATCATCTGCACCGGTACGGGCCGGCCTATGCCGTGCCGGCCATGCTGCTTATCAGCGGGAACAGCCTGCCGCTCGCCTTTGGCCTGTTTGTCTTTGTCTTGTACACGTGCGGTTATGTGAGCCTGCAATGCGAGTTCCGCCATGCCTTTCACTTGTCCTTTGTGCCGTTGTGGATACTGGGCTTTTTGCTGCATCGTCTGGTTGTGGGCGTGCTGGGGTTGCGCAAAGGGTTCCCCAGAGAACGTGTCGCGTGGATGGTCCCCGTGAAACGGGCGGTCCTGTTCGCTGTGGTGGCTGCCGTGATGATGCTGGTACCGCTGTATGGGTTGCGTTTCTACCAGCGGTACCGGGTTATGCCTTTTCTCGAAACCATCGCCGCGGCGGAACGGCGGCCTGTGTCTCTCCACCGGCATACGGAGATCGAATGGGAACGCTTTGCTCTGGAGGTTCCGGAGGCTCCGGTGCCGGCGGTGGCGCCGCCCGCCCCGGACACGGATGTGGAGGCGCTGTGCGCGATCCTCGCCGCCTTCATTCGTGCGGCGTACATGGAAGACGGGTATCCCGCCTGGCATACGCAGACGCGTTACTATGCGCTGGAGTTTTCGCCGGATGCGGACCCGGAGTGGCTGATGCTGCTGTATGAATCCGCGGTTCCCATGAACAACTTTTCCCAGTTGATACGGATACATCTCCCCAGAACGAAGGCGGCTTCCGTCTTTTATTTCTTTCCCGTATACGAGTTGAAGATGCCGGTGGACGGCGCGTACGTGCGTAACCGCTTCCTGGGGGTTGCGCTGCCGAAAGCGCATGCGGACGGGTTCCGGGGATTGTATGAACTCCCCGATATAGGGCATATCCGTTTCCTTCCCCATGCGGTGCTGCCGCTGCCGGAGGGGCTGATGGCCGGAACGCACTATCGCATCTCGTTGCGGCCCGACCCTCTGGATGCGTTTCGGGCGGATGATGAATCCATTGCCACACTGGACATGGCGGACGCCGCGGTGCGTTTCGGCAGGGAACGGGAGGCGGTGTTGCTGTATGCCGCCGCGCTTCTGGTGAATAAGAATCCCGTGCAGCGCCTCTACATTGCCAAGGCGTTGATGGAACTCGGGGACCATGATGCCGCGGCCGAGGTCATTTTGGATGCGTTGGAGGACCCGGCGGGGGAGAAGGCGTTTGCCGTTTCCCTGCTCGGCAGCCTGGCGGGGCGCCTTATGGAACGCGGGGAACCAGAGGCGTTGGAACGGACCCTGGGGGCGCTGCGCGCGCTGTGGCTTGAAAAGGACCCCGGCCTGCTGCTGAATGTTGTTGACGTGCTGGCCGAGGCAGGACACGGGACGGCGTTTTTGGATCAGTGCCGGCACATTCTGCAGGCACACCCGGAGTCGCAGACCGCCGCCGATTTCGTGGAGGCGCGTGTGCCCGGGGAGAACGTGATGGCCGAGCTGGCGGGGTTCTGGCGGCAGGTCGCCGAGGCCCGGCCCGGCTCGATACAGCCTTTCCTGCGGCTGGGCCTTGCCAATGAAGCCCTGGGCGACGTGCAGGCGGCGCAACAGGCCTACGCCGCGGCATACGCCAACGACCCGTCGAACCCGGAGGCGGCCCTTCGTCATGCGGCGTTGCTGCTGGCATCCGGCGAGACCGTGGGAGGCCTGGAACTGGTCCGGCAGGCGGTACGGACGCAGCCGGCATATCAGGACCTGGCCGCCCAGGTGCTGGAACCGTCGGGCGACCGGTTGTCCTCCACTGGACACCAAGAAGCGGCCGCAGAGGTGTATGGGCTGGCAATGGAATATGCCCCTTCCAACCGGACCCTCCAACGTAAACGGGCGCAGGCCCTGGTGGAGGCGGGTCAGACCGCGCAAGCGGAGGAGCTCCTCCTGGACCTCCTGGATGGGGAGGAACGGGCGGACGCCGTCGCTCTGCTCGACCGGCTGTGGAAGGAGCAGGGGACCGGCGAGAAGCGCCTGGCCTCCTGGCAGCAGGTGGCCCGCCGGTATCCCCAGGATGCGCTGGTGCGAAGAATGCTGGCCGAGGCGCTGTTTTCTCTAGGGCGTTATGCCGAAACGGTTGCGCTCCTCGAGGACGGG
>JAKJCY010000208.1:0-6898 GCA_022706235.1 Candidatus Hydrogenedentota bacterium
AATATACTACGGGCAGGCTGAGATCATCGCGGGCAACTTCATGCCGGGAACCCCCGAACACAACAACGCCCTGCAGCCGATACCCTTTGACCCGGAGGGCGCCCGGGCACTGCTGGCGGAAGCGGGCTGGAAGGACACCGATACGGACGGCATCCTGGACCGCGACGGCGTGGCCTTCCGTTTTGACGCCGCAACGACGAACCAGAACCCCGTCGCGGAAAGCGTTCTCACGGTGTTTATGGAAGAACTGGCGCGGGTCGGCATACAACTGACCATACGGCCCATGGAATGGGCGTCCCTGATTGACCGCGTGGACAAGCGCGAATTTGACGCCATCCTCATGGGCTGGAGCATGCCGCCCGACCCCGACCCCTACCAGGTGTGGCACTCTTCCCAGGTGGATGCGGGCTCCAATTATATAGGCTTTGTCAACGAGGAATCCGACCGGCTTATCGAGGCCGCCCGCGTGTCCTTTGACCAGGACGAACGCATCGCCCTGTATCGCCGGTTTCAGGAAATCCTGCATGAAGAACAGCCTTACCTGTTCCTGCTGGCGCCCAAGGTGCTCGCCGCGGGCGACAAACGCCTCCACGGCATCCGCGTCTATCCCTTCGGCATTGACCAGCGCGAATGGTTTGTGCCGAAAGCGCTGCAGCGGTACGGAGGATGACCGGACATTTCTTTCAAGGACGTAAAGGACTTCAAGGACATAAAGGACGGAAGGGACACAGGCATCAAAGATGTCGTTATAATCCGTTCTATTGCCAAGGATGACGTTTCTGTGTTTTGAACCGCATATTTTTCTAAAGGTATTTTTCTAAAGGTATTGGAATAGAATGGTACAATAAAGTACCATGGATACCATGAAAACGAAAGTGCTGAAAAAAACTATCATTGACGAGGCGGCGCAGGCATTACTTGCGGCCGCGCCTGCGGGTTCACGCGTAATACTTTTTGGTTCTCACGCGCGGGGTTTAGCTCGTGAGGACAGCGACCTTGATTTCCTGGTGGTCGAACCGGGCACCGTCAATCGGTTTACGGAAAGTGTGCGGCTTCGAAAGAGTGTGGATCAGGCGCTTGGGAGTATTGTACAGCCGGTGGATGTGATTGTCACTGATAAAGAACGGTTCATTCGGAACGCGACCGTACCCAATACGCTTGCCTATGAGGCCGCAACCTACGGACGTGTTTATGAAGGAGAAAAAGAAATACTGTCACATGGAACTGCCGATTCAAATTGATAGGGACCGTCTTGCAACGTTCTGCATGCGCCACCACATTATCAAGCTGGCACTTTTCGGTTCGGTCCTGACAAATCGTTTCAATGAACAAAGCGATGTGGATGTGCTTGTGGAATTTGATCCCGAACACATCCCTGGGATGCTTCGTCTTTGCGGCATGGAAAGGGAACTGTCCGAAATTATCGGGAGGAAGGCCGACATGCGTACCGCGAACGATTTAAGCCATTATTTCCGTGATGAGATCATAAAAAACGCGGTGGTGGCTTATGCTGCTTGATACCGATCTGACGCGTCTTCGGCACATCGTAGAGTCGTCACAGGAAGCCATCGGGTATGTTCAGAGCCTTACACGAGCAGAATTTGAAACGCAGCGACCGTTACAGCATTCTGTTGTCCGGTGTATAGAAATCATAGGCGAGGCTTCCTGTCGACTTTCGGATACTCTTCGTAAATCAAATCCTCAGATTCCTTGGGTGGACATAATCAGTATGCGCAACCGGATTGTCCACGCCTATTTTGATATTGATGTTGATGTCGTTTGGAAAACAGCAATAGAAGATTTACCCTTTCTGTTAATACAAATAGAGGATATCATAAAAATACGATTGATTACACTAAGCCATGTGTTCCTGGATGATTCTGGTTCTTTCATACAATTACTGTGCTGAAATAACGTTTATGATGGACTTTTTTTTACATAAACATGCTGACAGGATTTTTAATTTTATGTGTGGGCGAATTCCCTCGCCGTCGGGGAATTAACTGCTATGCGCGCGTATATTATCCGCAGGCTGCTTCTGATAGTCCCGACCTTCATCGGCATCAGCGTGCTGACCTTTGCGCTGATCCAGCTGGCGCCGGGCAGCCCCATCGCGTTGAAGCTGCGCGGCATGGACGGCGCCATGCAGGCCGACGCGGCGACGCAGGAAATCATCGAGCAGACCAAGGCGCTGTACGGCCTCGACAAGCCCATACCCGTCCAGTACGCGCTCTGGCTCAGCCGCCTGGTGAGGCTGGATTTCGGCAACAGCATGAAAGACCAGCGCCCGGTGATAGACAAGATCGGGGAGGCCCTGCCCGTAACCCTTATGTTCAATCTGCTGTCTCTGTTCTTCGTGTACCTGATTTCCATTCCCCTGGGGGTATATTCCGCCACTCATCCCGGCACGGTACGCGACAGCGCGGTCACCCTCTTTTTGTTCATCCTCTACAGCATGCCGGCCTTCTGGGTGGCCATGCTGCTGATTCTGTTCCTGGGCGGCGGCGAGTACCTGGACTGGTTCCCCATTCACGGCTTGCAGTCCGGCGACGCGGCACTGCTGCCCTGGCACCTGCGTCTGCTGGACCGGCTGTGGCATATAGCGCTGCCCCTGTTCTGCCTGACATACGGCGGCCTGGCCATGCTGTCCCGGTACATGCGCACGGGCATGCTCGACGTGCTGCGCCAGGACTACATACGCACCGCGCGGGCCTACGGGTTCGCCGAGCGCACCGTGGTCTGGAAATACGCGATGCGCAATTCCTTGATCACCATTGTCACGCTGCTCGGCGGGCTGCTGCCCGCCCTCATCGGCGGCAGCATTATCATTGAAACGATTTTCTCCATCCCCGGCATGGGCCGCCTCGCCTTTGAGGCCGTGCTCAGCCGGGATTACCCCCTGATCATGGGCGAGGTGACCATCGCCGCCCTGCTGACGCTGGCGGGACTCCTGCTCAGCGACCTGTTATATGTGGTGGTGGACCCGAGGATTAAACTGGGATGACAACAGCGGACCTGCAGACGGAAAGCGTGAGCCGGCGCAGCCTGGTATGGCGGCAGTTCAAAAAGAACAAGCCCGCCGTGGCGGGTGTCATCCTCGTGGCGGCCATCGGCCTGGTTGCGCTGCTGGCGCCTTTTCTGGCGGGCGACGTGCCCCTTGTGGTGCGCAAAGACGGCGTCCTGTACCTGTTGCCCAATATCCTCACCTACCGCAGCCTGGTGGCGGAAAACATGTACCAGAATTTCGACCGGTGGCAGCCCGGCCCGGACGAATTCGCGTGGCGGCCGCCCGTTCCCTACAGCCCGCTGCGCCAGAACCTGCGCGAGCGCCTGGAACCGCCGGGAAGCGCCCACTGGCTGGGAACGGACGACCGCGGCCGCGACGTGCTCAGCCGCATTATCTGGGGCACGCGCATCTCCATGTCCGTGGGCTTTATCGCCGTGGGTATCGCCGTGCTGATCGGTATCATACTGGGCGCGTTGGCCGGGTTTTACGGCGGCGCGGTGGACGCCCTGATCCTGCGTCTTATCGAAATCTGGATCTGCGTGCCGTCCTTTTTCCTGGTCATCACCGTGATGGCCTTTCTCGAACCGAGTATCGTCAACATCATGGTGGTCATCGGCCTGACCGGCTGGCCCGGTATCGCCCGGCTCGTGCGCGGTGAATTTTTGAAACAGAAACAACAGGACTACGCGGTCGCGGCACGCGCCTCAGGATTGAACGACCGCCGCATCATCTTCCGCCACCTGCTGCCAAACGCGCTCAGCCCGGTCTTCGTCAGCGCCACCTTCGGCGTGGCGGGCGCCATCCTCACCGAGTCGGGGTTAAGCTTCCTCGGTTTCGGCGTGCCACCGCCCACTGCCAGCTGGGGTGAAATCCTCAAGCAATCCCAAAGTTACGTGGATTTCGCCTGGTGGCTCGTGGCCTTTCCCGGCATCGCCGTCTTCATTACCGTCGTATCCTTCAATCTGGTCGGCGACGGTCTGCGCGACGCCCTCGACCCGCGCCTGCGGCAGTAAACAGCGTGTCGGACCAGGCACGAAAGAAACTCTTGATTTAGACTCCGTTAAAGTGCATACTAGGAGTGCATACTTGAAGGAGATAGATTATGAAAGCAACCGTAATGGATATGAGGCGCAATCCCGGGGAAATACTGCGTGCAATTGCGAAAAAAGAAATGGTTACCTTGTCCCATCGCGGCCGGGACGTGGCGCGGATAACCCCCATTCAAAGCGGCGCGCGTAAAGCGGCTGCCGCGCATCCCGCTTTCGGCATGTGGAAAGGCCGGGATGATATGGCGTCTCCCTCCGTATATGTGCGCGGCTTGCGAAAGGGACGTTTCCATGATGTTTGACACCGACGTGCTGATCTGGGCTCTTCGCGGCAATCAACGTTCCGCAAAAACCATTGATGGCGCGGAAAGTCTGGAAGTGTCAATTATTAATTACATGGAGTTGCTTCAGGGAGGGCGGAACAAAAATGAGCGGCACATGATTCGTGCGTTTCTTGGGGACTTGGGATTTAACATTCTTCCCCTCTCGGAAAATATCGGGCATCGTGCGGGTATTTATATGGAGCAATATTCCCTGAAAGCGGAGCTGGGAATTGCAGACGCGTTGATTGCCGCTACAGCCGTGGAACGAGGTCTGTTACTCTGCACGGGAAACGCCAAACATTACAGAAACATAGAAGGCGTTTCGTTGCAGGTATTCCGCCCATGAAGTGTTTGCAGGTTATTTAAGCAGGCTGTTAACTACTAACACGGTTCCTATAATCAATAAGGCGGCAAAGATCAAACTCCGGAAGATCTTGTCCGGAATGCGAGGACCAAATAAGAACCCAACCCCCGTACCCAGCAGCATAGACGGAATAAGAACAGCGGAATGGGAAACAATATCCCGGCTCAGCGCGCCCGCCCACCCGAAATTGGCGATAGCGTAAATCTCTATCAGGGCAAAATAGGCGATCAGGTTGGCGCGGAACAGGTGCTGGTCATGGCCCTGATTGGCCATAAACAGGACCACTGGCGGGCCGCTCATGGAGGTGGTACCCCCGGCAAATCCGCTGGCCAGGCCCACGGGCAGGGTCACCCAGAGCGTTTCCTTGACCGGGCGCCGCCACCCGCTCCAGAGGACCACGGTAAACAGCAGCACCAGCAGGCCTACCAGCAACCGCATGGTGTCCGGGTCCACCCGCGTAAGCACCTGTATCCCGGCTGCCACCCCGAGGATACCGCCGACGGTGAGCGGAATTACCATGCGGATATGGACATGCCGCCGGTACCGCAGCGTGACCAGGATGCAGTTGACGACATCCACCAGCAGGATGGTGGGCACTACGGCTACCGGTTCCAGCACGAACATAAGGCATGGCGCCATGATCATGCTGAAGCCGAAACCGATACTGCTTTGCGCTGCTCCTGCCACAAAAGCGGATAACGATCCGATAAGAAAAAAGGAGATCATGAAAGGTTCCAATTCCGGGAAGATAATGGTGCAGATTTTACTGAACCCGGGGACAGCAATCCAAAAAGAATAACTGTGCTTCAATCGTATTTTCAGATTTACAGTAGCGCCGTCAAGTCTATCAATGCAAGGCGGGCCTGTGTTTCTTTATCAAGTAGGACGCGTTTCGTTTCCGAAATGCCGCGATACTCGGCCAGCACTTCAAAAAGCGTGGCGCCCCCCAGCTGCAATGCTTGTTCCAGTGCATCCCGGGCGGCTTCTTGTTGCGACAGGACGCTGCTGCGAAGCTGTTCCGCACTTGATAAAGCGCTGCGGGCCTCATTGAGCAGGGCAATGGCTTGCCGGGTTTCTTCCCGAAGCGCAGCTTCGTTTTCCGCGCGGACGCGCTGCGCCCTCGCCCGGGCGGCTGTCAGAGCACCCTGATTTCTGTCGAACAGGGGCAGGCCAAAACTCAAGCCCACGTCCAACGCATTTGACCTTTCGCCGGTGTCTCTGCGCAACCCGACGCGCAGGTTGGGTTCGGGCAGGGCGGCGCGGCGCACAGCGTCTGCATCCCCTGAGGCCTGCGTTTCGCGCAAGAGGCGGGCCTGGTGTCTCGGGCTGTTTAGTAGTTTTTCTTCCATTCCGGCGGCGGAGGGAAGGGCCTCCGGGTGGGGGGCGAGTTCTCCCGCGCATTCGGGAAAGTTATCCGGCGTGATGCCGCAAAGATGTGCCAGCTGTGCGCGCAGGGAATCCCGCTCCAGAATGTGTTCCTGCAGTTCCGCCTGGTAACGCGCCTGTTCGGCCGAGGTGCGCATATAATCGACTTCGGGAATATCGCCCAATTCGAAGCGCTTGCGTGTCAATTCCAGGAGTGTCTCCTGTCGGCTGCAGTTTTCCTCGGCAATAGCGGCACGTTGCTGGGCGGCCAGCGATTTATAAAAAAGGATTTCAACCTCGGCGGTAATTTCCCGGCGCAGGGATTGCGCCTCAAGCCCGGCGGCCTCCACGCCGGCGAGGCCCGCCTGCCACACCGCCCGGCGCGCACCGGACAAGGGCAGCGTCTGGGATACGCCCGCGAGAAATTCCGGGCTGTTTTCCCGGTTCCCTGAAACGGACCAGGATTCCACCCCGATCTCCAGTTCCGGATTGGGCGGGAGCCCGGCCTGAAGCGCGGTGCCCTTTTCCTCCTCCACGGCCAGCTGCGCGCCGCGCAACGCGGGATGGTTTTCCAGCGCGCGGGCCACGGCTTCCTCCGCGGTCAATTGCGCGGCGGCCTTCAGGGGATGAGTAATCGACAGTATCGCCACGAGTAGTAGAAGATAAGACGGTTTATTCATGAGACGACTCCCCGGGAGCGGCATGGTCGCTCCCGCAGTGGTTTGGAACCGGCCGCCCGAACCGCAGGTACAAGGCGGGCACGACAATCATATTCAGCACGGTGGCGGAAAGG
>JAKJCY010000208.1:6908-7173 GCA_022706235.1 Candidatus Hydrogenedentota bacterium
CCACCGCCATGGGGCTTTGAATCTCGTTGCCCGGTGCGTCATGGGCAATGACCAGAGGCACGAGCGCCAGGCCGGTGGTCACGGCCGTCATGAGCACCGGGACCACCCGTTCCACCGAGCCACGCCATACCGCTTCTTGGAAACCGGTGACGCCTTCTTGGGACTGCAGGTGCCGGATATGGTTGATCAGCATGATACCGTTGCGCGCGGCCACGCCGAACACGCTGATGAACCCGATAATAGACGCTATGGAAAGCACGCCGTC
>JAKJCY010000209.1 GCA_022706235.1 Candidatus Hydrogenedentota bacterium
GACGATAGGCGTTCGAGTAGATTTTGTGGATGAGTCAACGATAGACGTTCGAGTAGATTTTTAATGAGTCAGCTCGAGTACTTGACAAGATCAGGTGAATGGATTATAATCAGTATCAATCTGGTTCGCGTTTCGCACGGGCTGAAGATGCGGGCGCGATGCCGTGATAAATTATAAAACTTGGGTGGTTGGGTATTATGAATGCAAGGGATGAGGAAGCGGGATTAGAGTTTACCAGGAAGGTGTGCGCTTGTATTTCCTCCTCGGTCTTACTTCACAAGACTACGAAACAACCAAGCGCTTTTAAGGAACCACTTTTCCCAGTAGTGCTATTTTGGGGAGCGGCAGGATGAGGGCACGGTCAAGAACAGTCACTAGGAGTCTGACGGTCCCTGCCAGCCGTTTCCATATATGGAAAGATGCTTGCGAGATTGTATTATCACGTGTCTTTGATAAAGCATTTCGCTTTATTGAGGATAGAAGTAAGTGTGGGCGTGTGGAAACGATGGCTGTGCGAATATGGGGTTCGCGTCAAGGTCTTTTCTGCACGTTCCGGAAGAGGAACCTTTAGAAAGGAGCGTTTGTTTATGAAGAAGTCTGTACTGATCGTGTTGCTGGGCGTGATGCTGGTCGCCGGCGTCGCCAGCGCGTGCCCGCCTTGTGCCCCTGCCTGCTGCGCGCCCGTTTGCTGCAAGCCGGTAAAGGTCGTGGTTCCGGTCTGCGCGCCCGTCTGCTGCAAACCTGTCTGTGCGCCTGTCTGCTGCCCGGCGCCCGTCTGCTGCAAACCCGTCTGCGCGCCCGTTTGCTGCCCGACCGTTGTGTGCAAGCCGCGGGTTGTATACAGTTGCCCCGCTGTGGCCTGCTGCGGTGGTGCGTGGCTCGTTGACTGGTGCAGATAATCTGGCACGGGTGAAGTGAACACTGGTTTTGAAAGAGCGGGAAAGGTATGTGCCTTTCCCGCTTTTCGTTGTAGGGCCTTCGGTAGGGGGGGGGGTAATCCACTCCTACGAGTCTCAACGCATCAGCGTACTCCAGAGGCATGACACGCCTTGATGAGGCTAATAGGTGAAGAAAGGCGGGTGAACCGTTTCAGAATTTTTCGAGAAGTCCCCGGATTTTAGATTCCCGTGCTTCAATGCTGTCGGCAAGTTTGAATTGTACACGAGCACGATTCAGGTTTTGTTCATCGTAGCGTGTATTGAAGTATACATTTCCGGCGATATAGTCCGCAAAGAAACGCAATCCCAGTTCAAAGGTTATTAGCCGGATGCTGTCATACAGGTAGGCCTTATCTTTGTCGCTGAGAAAACTGCGGGCATAAACCATATACCCGCGGACGATGGCTGTGCACAGGTCGGTGTCAAAAAAGACGCGTTTCAGTTCCAGGGTCTCTTCTCCGGCGGGATTGCAGCAGGACCGCAGACAGTCGCCAAAATCATAGTGAATCAATCCCGGCTTAACCGTATCCAGATCGATGATGCAGGTGCCTTTTCCTGTGGCGTCATCAATCATAATATTGGATATTTTGGGATCACCATGAATCGGCTGTAAATGCAGCTCGCCTCGTTGCTTGGCATCCTCAAGAATCGAGCACCAATCGCGATGGGAATCCACGAACTGGTTGCAACGCTCTGCCTCGAGCGAAGCATGTAACCGGGTTTGACCTTGCTCGGTTTGCAGGGCCGTGTCCAGGATTTTCAGGTAC
This sequence comes from Candidatus Hydrogenedentota bacterium, assembly GCA_022706235.1. Classification (GTDB taxonomy): domain Bacteria; phylum Hydrogenedentota; class Hydrogenedentia; order Hydrogenedentales; family CAITNO01; genus JAAYBJ01. Next base: position 1,706 of record JAKJCY010000209.1, read on the forward strand.
CCGGGCGTGATATGAAATCCCTCCAGCGTGTCGTGCAACTTGTGCGCATCAAGATCGCTGATAAGTCGCTGGAATTGTCCCAGTACATAGCCCGCTTCATAGGCATGTTCCACGCCCTGTACCTTGGGATAGGCATGCGCGGAGGCGATGAGCGTGATGGCGCGCCAATATTCGCCATCATCATCAATGATGTAATCCTTGCCGTTACGGGCGGGAATTACCCGGGGCAACTGCCAGAAACGATCGGACTGGTCAATTTCCTGTTCAATGCGATGGTGCACGTGTTCGGTCAGCAGGCGCATGTTCTCCATGATATGCTCCGGACGCGCGAATACCCGCTTGTTGATGCGCTGCAGGATAATGCGCTCCTCGGAGAAGGTGGTGCGGAAGATGGCCAGATACGTGTCGTTCACATTGCCCTCTTCCTGGCGTACTACCGTAACAACCCGGCCGGGCACCTCAAATTGTTGCGCAATAAGCGCTGCTTTCACGGGAATTTCCTTTCCTCTATGCGCAAGGCATGACTGTCGGACCTTGTCGGACCCTGTCAGATTTCCGACGCCTTACATCTCCAATTTAAACACATAGGCATGCCGACAGGGCATTTTATCTGTGGGAATGCACGGCACCTGGACGCGGATGACGTCAGACCCTGCAAGGGTATCAAGGGGCAGTGGCGGTGAATAGCCAAGCATATAAGCACTTGCCCCATGTAGTCCAACTATGTTCGGGATATCGAGTGCTTCGCCCGGCCATTTCAGGCAAATGGCATAGATGGCGCCATCTTTTTGTGTGAAACGCACGTTTTCGATTTCCGGTGCCTTGTCCCACGGAACGGTGCCGTAAATGGCTTCACCGTTTATGGCCAGCCATTCGCCCATCTCCAGCAGACGTTGTTCCATGATGACAGGAATGCGCCCATCCGCACCGGGGCCGATATCCAGCAGAAGGTTGCCGCCGCGGCTTACCGTGTCAATCAACAGACGCAATAGTTCAGCCGTCCCGCGATAACTCTCCGCCGTCTCATTGCGGTTGTAGCCGAAGGACTTGCCCATGCCCTGGCATTCTTCAAAACGCCCGGCTTGCATTAGGGGACCGTCCTGCCGGTGCTGATATTCAGGGGTGGCAAAGCCGCCGTGGAGGCTGCGGCACTCTTTGCCCCAGCGATCGTTTATGGCTACATCCTTCGGGGCATTGGATTCATTGAACAGCCAGGCAAGAAACTCGGTGCTGCGCCAGGTTTCGCTGGGATGGGCCCATTCACCGTCGGGCCATACCAGATCGGGCTGGTAACGCTGAACCAAATCCTTCAACTGGGGGAGCATGTACTGGTCCACATAGCGGTTGACGTCCGACAGGTACAGAGGGTTGAACCATTCATAAAAGGAATAATAAAACCCCATGCGGAGCCCTTTGGCGCGCACTGCCAATATCAAATCACCGATGAGGTCGCGGTGCGGCCCGATGTCCATGGCATTCCAGTTCCAGTTGTTTGGGTCGGGCCACAGGCTGAATCCCTCATGGTGTTTCGAGGTAAGCACCACATATTTGGCGCCAGAGCGCGAAAATACATCCGCCCAGTGGGCCGGGTCATACATTTCCGCTTTGAAGAGGGGGGCAAAATCCTGATACTGGAAATCCTCGCCGTATGTTTTTCTATGAAACTGCCACGTTTCACCGTTCTTGTCTTGCATGTCGTGCCAGTACCATTCTGAATACCGCTCCTTGGGTCCCCATGCCGGCACCGAATAGACGCCCCAATGTATGAAGATGCCGAACTTGGCGTCTTCGAACCACTGTGGGCTCGGGCGGCTGTCTATACTTTCCCAATTGGACTCATACACGGCCTGTCCAAGACCGGTTAACAGGATCATCGCCAAACCTATACTCATAATGTGGTTCTCCTTGATGGTTGTACCGAAGGCGTTCTCTTTTATTGTATAGGAAATAACAGGCATTTACACAGAAAGTGTCTCTCTGTTCATAGCGGCGGCGACCGGAAGGCTTGCCAAGCGGCCTTACAAGAGCAAAGGGGTCTCCGCCGGTATCCGATAGACTTGACCCTCGGAAACTTCCCAGTCTCGCATGTTTTGGCAATAGAAAAAAATACGGAAACAGACACTTCAGAGAAAGGCTTCCCATGATGATATTTTGGACTTGGGATATGGATGAACTACACGAAATGATTGTTACCGGAAAACCACCAACCTATGCTGTTGCAAAATCAATGGCGGAATCAGGAGTCGCTGCGAGGAAGCAACTTGCTCTAACACACACAGTGTTCCTGATTCCGCTATTTTTTTCGGTGCGCGCTATCAGTACGCACGCCGCCCCTGGCGCAAACAGGCTTGTTAGATGAACAGGTACATTTCTGTGCCAAGAGCAGTGCTTGCACGGGCGGTTTACAATACGTTAAATGCCGCCTGTGAACTGATGGAAGATTGGCTGGTGCGTACGGACGTCACAATGGTATAGGGGCCGGGCTGCAAATTGGTCGGCACACGGAAGGGCTGGGTACTAACCCAAGTCCCGTCATCACGGCTAAAACTGTGCGTGGACACCTCCGCAATCAACCGGTCACCCCGCATCAGTGAGCGTTGCTCGGATACTTGCACACCAGGTCCCGTTCCCAGCAGGGCGTATTGAATGCTGGCTTCCGCATTTTCTCCGGGACGTACCGTAGCGGGAAGTATTTCACTGCGCTCCAACTGCAGCATTTCTCCCTGGGAAGGCACATAGGTTGGATAAACCGCCATGGTCTGTGCACGATCGCGTTCACGTTTCGCTTTGATATCATGGGCGATCAGGCCCGTGGCGCCTCCAAGGGCGGCACCAATCAGCGCGCCTTCAACAGCATGGCCGCTCTGGTGGCCGATGATACCGCCTGCCAGGGCTCCCACACCGGCGCCCAGCCCCGCCGCCTCGCCATAGGTTTGACAACCGCTAAAGACCGCCGTTACGCATCCAGCCATGATTAAACTGACCCAGAAAATAAATCGGTGATTCATAAGTGTTTTCCTTCTTTTGGAATGTCCATGTGTTTTTGTTAAGGTTAACATCCTCGCCTATTAGACGTCAATAGTTGTCATTTTATTCATTATATGCCATAACGAAACCAGTAACAAAAATAATGACGCTAGTATTCGTTGGTTCCAAGTTTTCTTTTGAGAAGACTGTCACGTGTCTGGAACCCTACAGGAATACCGGGCACGCAACTATATCCCAAAAACGGCTGTTAACGAAGGAAAAGCCCTACCGCTCAATTTTTTCGGGAACAAAGCGCCCCATGTCGGTATACATAATCAGGAAGGTATCCCGTGACGGAACGGCATTTTGCAGGGCACAGAATTATATTGGCGATTTTGTCGATATTAATTTTTCTGAGCCAGCATAGACTTCAAACGGGCCCAAACGCGGTAATCCATTGTCCCCGATTTTGACGTTCTTGTGATACTATATCATAGATATTTGGCATGGGGTTGGAATGTTAACCTTTTATTTAGGGAGTACGTTTTTCTAAGTGCAAGATGTCCGTAACAAAGACTTTAAATCATTGGATGATAGCGAACTAGCCCGGGCGCTGAAAGCCGGAGAATCGGAAGCCTTCGCTGAAATCGTGCGCCGTTATCAGGGACGCGTGTATGCAGCGGCTTACCGGGTCACGGGAAATAGAGAAGATGCCTTGGACGTGGCCCAGGAATCATTTATAAAGGTTTACCGTAAAATTAGCGCATGGCAGCCTACGGGCGGGTTTTTATCATGGGTATTGCGTGTTACCACCAATCAGGCGATAGACCATATTCGCCACCGCAAGCGGAGACGGCAAAATATCCTCGATGAAACACTATTGAATGAAACTGAAGGCGCGGCCGTGGAACCGGCCAGTTTCGACACACAGAAGGAAGTCCATTCCCATGAAATAGAGGCCCACATCCGGAAAGCGTTGCTTTTGTTGTCGCCGATGCAACGCAAGGTTTTTGTGATGCGCCATTTCGAAGGGTTTCCTTTGGCCGATATTGCTGAAGACCTCAAGTGTACGGTTGGAAGTGTTAAAGTTCATCTGTTCCGCGCCATGAAAAAGATGCGAGATGAACTTGAAGGGAAAAAAGCGGACCTATGAGTGCATGTTCTATCGAGGCGGAGGGAAGGAACAGGTGGTCCCGCAAGGGCATCTGGTTGCGGTTGATATTGGAATTATAGGAGTTCTCTATCGATGTGGAGATATGGTTCAGGCTTGGTGTACCGATTGCGATACTGGCGGGCTTGCCGGGAGGCGGAGCCACTCATGGGACAATCGCTGTATGAGACGCTACTGCCGGACGACGCGGCAAAACGCGATGCTCTTTTCGCGTCATTTCCCGAACTGCAACAAGAATTTGAGTCTATCAGTCGCGTTTCCAATCGAATCAAGATCAAGACGGATGACTGGGCGGGTGATTTGTTGCCCGGGCTGGCAATGAAAATAGAAGCCCTTGAGCATTCCCGTCACCAGAGAATGGCCTACGCCCTGGCCTTTTCCGGCTTGGCGGTGTTTTCGGTCCTCATATATTCGGTGTTTATGCTGGGAGGAGAGACGGTTCACGGACCTACCTATGTAAAGCAGGCGACTCCCCGGGAGGAGTCCGCATTGAGCCAGATAAGCACCGAGGCCTGCGACTTGGTCGCCTTGGGGGAAACGGAACGCGCCGCGGAGTTGCTGGAGTCCGCAATAAATACCCACCCAGGCGATAAACACCGGGCGGATGCCATTTTAACCCTTGCGGATATTGAGTATACCTATCTCCAGCGATATGAGCGCGCGTACGAAATCTTCAAGCGCCTGGAACAGGAACATCGCGACGTATTTGAACAGAGTTGGACGACGGATAAGCGGATGCGGATGTTAACCGCAGCTTTTCCTGACGCTTTTGAACCGCTTAGAGAACTGGAGGCTGCGGCCCACTGCGAAGATCCCCTGCACGGCTACGAGAATATTCTAGTGAACTACCCGGACAAGATTTGGGCGGAGGAGGCCATGCGGCAAATGAGTCGGCTGCTTGCCCGGGAATCGGGAGCCGACCCAGCGGATACTGTTCAGATGTTGCAGCGGGTACGAAACGCCTGTGCCCATCCTGTAGCCCTCGAACGGATCGACCTGGAATTGGGCAATTACTATTGTGATTCTCTTGACGCCCCCGACTTGGCACTGAAACATTACGCACAAGCTGCCGCAAGTCGGCATATCGCCCTCGCGGCCCAAGCGCGGGAGGCCTTGGCGCGTTTGGAATGAGCAAATGTGGCAAGGGTTGCGTGGTGCACCGGAGAAGAGGCCCGACAAACATGGCGGGGCAGGGGGAGCTTGTGTTATCTTAACAAAAAACGGACCTGTGCCTGGCCGGAATCAAGGAGAGTGTCGGCGTGCGTGAGCCCAAAGCCTTTGAACAA
>JAKJCY010000020.1 GCA_022706235.1 Candidatus Hydrogenedentota bacterium
GCCCCAAAATTAAACTTCATTAAGTTTTTTTATACCAACAGGTTGAGATTATGTTTCTCAGGAGGTTTGAGCCCATGCCTACGGTATCCATCCCTTATGAAGAAGATTTGCTGGTACTTTCCGGGAAATCGCCGGAGGCGCTTGAAAAAGAATTTCGCTTTCTTCTTGCCGTAAAATTATTTGAGTTGCACCGCCTTTCCCTGGGTAAAGCCGCATCGTTTTGCGCTATGGATAAGGTACATTTTATGTTCGAGTTAGGAAAACTTCAGGTGCCGGTGATTAATCTGGATAATGACCAGGTGGCGGATGAAATGCGGGATGTAATAGAAACAAATTGAATACAGAATGACAGGTCTATTGAGCAAAACAAGGAGCAACCTTATGAGAATGCATTTGGACAAAGTAAACCGCCGCGCCTTTCTGGGCCATACGGTGCTGGCGGGCGTGACGGCGGCAGGTTTGGCCGCCTTGCCGAAGCGGCGGGCGCTGGCCGCGAACGATGTGTTGGGCGTCGGTGTTATCGGCTGCGGCGGGCGCGGCAACAGCCACCTGGAAACCCTCAAGCATATCCAGGACCATGACAAGAGTATCCGGATTGTCGCCGTGTGCGACGTGTACCGGCCGCGGCTGAACAAGGCGGCGGAACGTTACGGGGCGAAAGGATACATGGACCACCGGGAATTGCTGGCCGACCCGGCCGTGGACCTGGTCACCATCGCCACGCCGGACCACATCCACGGCTACCAGGCCCTGGATGCCATTGCGGCGGGCAAGGACGTCTATTGCGAAAAGCCGGTGACGCACTGGCGGCAGTTCGAACTGACCAAGAAACTGGCAAAGGAGGTGGCGGCATCGGGACGGGTGTTCCAGTGCGGCACCCAGGGCATGAGCGACACCGCGTGGAAGCAAATCGGGACGATGGTCCGCGAAGGGATGATTGGCCAGCCCATCCACGCCGAATGCGGCTATTTCCGCGTGGGCGACTGGGGCGAACGGGGCATGCCCATTGACGACCCGAACGCGCAGCCCGGTCCCGACCTCAACTGGGAGGCGTTCCTGGGTGATTCTCCGAAACGCGACTTCGATGTGAGCCGGTTCTTCCGCTGGCGCATGTACGAGGATTACGCGGGCGGCCCCTGCACCGATCTGTTTCCCCATATCCTGACGCCGGTCATGCACATGATGAACGCGAAACTGCCGGATGTTGCCGTGGCCACGGGCGGTAAGTTCCGGTACGAGGAACGCGAGGTGCCCGACACCTTCAATATGCTTGTCGACTTCCCGGAAAAATTCACCATCGCCGTGCTCGGCACCCAGGGCAACGACCACCAGGCGACCGAGGAGCGCGGCTCCGGCGGGCGTATCCCGGTCATCCGTGGCTGGGACGGCACCCTGACGGTCCGGGGCAATGAGATTGTTTTCATTCCGAATCGCGGCACGGAAAAGAAGGAAGAGAAATTTCCCATTGAGCGCCAGGAGAACCTGCTGCACCATTTCCAGGAACTTATCGCATGCAGCAAGGCGGGCGACCCCAAGACCAGCAGTCCCATGGAACTGGCCTACCACGTGCAGACCGCGCTGATCATGGCGTTCCTGTCCCTGCGCGAAGGCAAGGCGGTGCGTTTCGACCATGCAAACGAAACGCTGGTCGTGTAAACGCTGAAAACAGCAACGTTCTACAAGCCTGTGGGGTCTGACAGCCCCGCAGGCTTTTTTCACGCGAGGTCAGACAAGTCCGACAGATTAATGTGCTGTATATCTTTTGCCGCGATTCCTGTTGCCGTCCATCGTCTTGGTAATTTTGCAGTGATATTGCATAATATCCGCAATGGGATTGCAAAATATTCACTGCGGGCGACGGGTGTATAGAACAAGAAACCGGTTGATTCCGACAGGGTTGACGCCATGTTGTCCTTATGGTGGTTAACCCAGGAAGGAAGCTATGCAAAAACGATATGTCTTATTTTTCATGATGGTTAGTTGGGTCGTTCTCGCGGGCGCAGCCCCGGCCGAAGCGTCTTTCCAAATGATCCCCTACAAGCCCGACCCGCCGATTGCCATTGACGGCAAACTGGGCGACTGGCAGGCGGTAGCCTCCTCTTGGACCTGCGCGCCGGAAACCGTTGTTCGGGCTGCCTGGCGCGGCGAGGCGCTGTTTATCGCCGTGGAAACGAAGGCGGATGCGCCGCAGCCGGTAGTTCTTGCGGTGGTGGACGGCGCTGAAAACGAACACCGCCTGTTGCGTTTCGATCCGGCTTCGACACCGCCGTCCGTTACGGCGATACAGCCCGAAAGCGCCCCGATAGAGGGGATTCATACCGCCGCCGAACAGAGCGACCAGGGCTGGGCCCTTGAAGTTTCCCTGCCGTGGACAGTCGTGGGCGGGATGGAGCCCCGGGCCGGGCTGCTGTTCCGCACCGCAGTGGTATTGGCGGACGAACCCGCGATCAAGGATATGGCGTTGACCGCCGTATTGTTGACTGGCGCGGACGGCACGCTGAACGAGGCGCCGCCGGTGGCCCAACTCTTTACCGAAGAACAGATTGCGCCGGGCGGCAAAAAGCACTTCACTTTCGAGGTGCCGCCCTGTCCGGAAGGACTGCGCGCGGTGCTTTCCCTTTGGGCTCGGCAGGATACGGATAAGGTGGCGGGGCACGCGCCGGTGTTGCGGGTCTTCGTAAATGGCGTACCAGCGGGCGGCGACCGCATGCGCAACCGGCCGCAACGGCTGAAGGCGCGCGGCGGCGACTTGTATTCCATGGCGGCAGGCGAGCGGCTGACCGTATACTACAGCCCTGATTTCACCAGTCCCGACACGCATCCTCATTATGGGCCCGTGGACCCTGTGCAAGTCTGCCTGATAGAACTCGATGTGACGGACCTGCTCAAGGCCGGGGAAAACGTTGTGGAACTGGAACAGACGGAGCCGTCCATTACCTGCGCGCTTCTACTGGCGGACGGGCAATTACGTTTTATGTTGCCACCCCCGCCGCCCCGGAAAAAGGCGGGACCGCCGGAAGGTCCGTTGCCGCGAATAGCGCCCGCGTCCAAGGTCGGCGTTTCTTTTGAAGTGAATCCCCTGAATGAAAGCGCCCTTGAGGTGCGCGTGGGGGAGGAGGTCTTCGTGGTGGAGAGCCGTTTTTCCACGCCTGCGCCCGGATGGGTGACCGGCGAAAACGAATGGTTCCGGCGGGAACGCAGCCTCGAGACAACTCCCGAGGCGGTGATCGTGCGAGACGCTTTTAGCAACCTGACCGACAAACCGCTTGCCCTGATGCGACGCAACGAGATCTCCCTGGGCGAACGTATGGAACATCTCTGGCTGGGTGGCCTTGAGCGGATGGACAAGACGGGACACAGCACCAGCCCGGCGAATCCCACCACGTTTGCTGCCACGGCCGCGGCGGGTATCGGGCTGCTGCCCCTGGATGATGTCGCCCGGGTGCATGTGGTGAATCATGCCGATGCCGGGATGGCAGGCCTTGCCGATACTAGCCTGGTGTTGCGACCCGGAGCGGCATACACGGCCGAATGGGCGATTGTCCCCACCGGAACGCCGGACTACTGGACCTTCATCAATGCGGCCCGCCGTCTGTATGACGCCAATTTTACCCTGGACGGCGCCTTCGTGTTTCTGCGCGCCTCGCCGCTGACGGACGTGTGGACAGACGCGGAGATTACCGACTTCCTGCGCTTCAAATCCGCCTGCTACGTGTGCTCCTCCATCGGGTATTACAAGGACGGCCGCTACGCCCATGGTACCTCCTTCCAGGAGGTTCCCCATGACACTTACATAAACGCTTTTGCTCGGTGGAAAGGGCTTGTTCCCGACATCAAGACCCTGGTCTATTTTCACTGTTATATTGATGTCACCGATGAGGGGCCCGAACGGTACGCCGATGCGCGGCTGCTGCAGTATGACGGCACCCAGGCCTGTTATGGTGAGCCGTATGACCGGATATATGTGCCCACGGCGGAAAACAGTTACGGCCCTCAGATTGCCAAAAATGTGGACATCATTCTGGACAAGATCGGCGCCGACGGCGTGTATTGGGACGAGCATGAATACAGCCGCTTTACGTACACGTATAATGAACCCTGGGACGGTTATACCGGAGATATTGATCCGAAATCCATGGCCGTGTCCCGGCTCAAGTCCTCGGTTACGCTGCTGTCCGAGCCGTGGCGCCTGGATCTGGCCCGGAAAATCATGGCGCGCGGACCGCTTATCGGCAACGGCCCCCCCTTCACCCGCGCCATGGCCGCGTTGAAGTTTCCCTGCTTCGTGGAAACCGGAAGCATTACCCACTGCGTGCAGGCGCACCTGCATTCGCCCATTGCGCTGGGCGACCACCTGACAGAGCGTTCGGAAACCGACGCCTACCGGGTCATGCTTGCCGCGCTGGACTTTGGCTGCGTGTATCACTGGTACAATGACCTTACCGTCAGGCCCACCCATCCGCACCTTGTGCACTACATGTATCCCATCACGCCTGTGGAACTTCACGCGGGCTATATCATCGGCAAGGAACGGATCATCACCAAGACCAGCGGGGTGTTCGGCTGGAATGATGCCTCTGCGCATGAGGTGCATGTGTTTGACGACACGGGCCGTGAAGTGGAAGGATTCCACGCGCCGCAACATCAGGAAGACGGCAAGACCTGGACGGAATTGCGCATTGCCGAGGACTGGTCGGCCGCGATTGTAAAAAAGCAGGGGTTGTGACCTGGGTAGATTAAACCTTTTTCAATGAATCACATTCGATGCATCCCGTGCAATACGTGCACACGGGAAAGAAAGACACTGAGCAAATACTTCTCACAGGGAAGCGGTTTCCCGTATTCTATGCCGCTTTACGGGCGTTCTGAATCAGGCACGATAAATGCTTTCTTGAAGTAGTGGCGCTGATAGGTTATATAAGCCCTAACATAAGGAAACAAATGATGTGGGACAAATTACTGAAAAAAGCATGGCTTACCCCGTTGACAACCGCCTGTTTCATTTTGGTTGCGGGTACCGGTATCGCGATGTTATTCGAGGCGCATCACTATGTGCCGGGCATGAAGTTCATGCATGAATGGATGGGTCCGGTATTCGCCTTGGCGGCTCTACTGCACTTGCTTCGCAATTGGCAAACGTTTCTGGTTTATTTCAAAAAACACCTGAAGGCGGTTATTGTTTCTGTCATTGTCGCCTTGGTGATGAGTGGCGCGCTTATAGCCTTGGGTGCCACAAAGAAACCGCCCATGCGGCCGCCGATGCCCGAAACGGCACCGGCTGCCGAAATGTCGGCGCCGCAGCCTGAAAGTCACTAAACGCTGGACATTATTATGTGAGTGTCCGACGTTGTCCGATAGGGTCTGAACTGTCCGGCAAGTCCGCATTCCCCTATTCCACCCGAACAATGCGCGCTACCTCCAGCACCGCATCGCCGTGTTCGTTGCGTACAGCGCCGAGGTACAGGCGGGTGCCGCCCGGTTCCGCCAGGGGACCGAAGCGCTGGTAGGCCTCCGGGAACAGCACCGCCTCGAATACGCCCCAGGCATCCTCCACGGTGAGGAATTTCATTACGCCGCGCCCGTTGCGCAGGGACAGGCGCCGTTCGGCGATAATGGTGCCGATGGCGGTTACCTCCCGTCCCTCGTAGCGCGGCAAATCGCAACTGGCGATCAGCGGGCTTTCCCAGCACGCGGCCGCGTGGTACCGCAGCAGGGTGGAGGACAGCGGCTGGCCCAGGCGGCTTCGCTCGAAGTCGGCGCGCGGGCGCGGCGCGATGTCCGGCAGCACGGGCAGGTCCACGGGTGCGGCTTCCGCGACAAACAGGCGCGCGGTATCCCGTTCCGGAGTGTTTCGCATCCGCCACAACTGCATGGGCCGTGTCAGCGGCGGCATGCCCGGTGCGGCGGGCAGAGCATCCAGCGCGCCCGCCTGGCACAGGGCCTCGCCGTCAGCGGGGCCGATGCATACCCGGTCCAGCAGGTCGTCCAGATTCTGAAACGGCCCGGCGCCGCGCGTTTCCACGAGGGCGTGGGCGGTCTTTTCCGTCAGGTCGGCGATCTGTGCGAAACCGGCGCGTATGGCGTCCCCCTCCTGCGCGTAATTCAGGGCGCTGCGGTTCACGTCCGGCGGCAGTACGGGCACGCCCTGACGCTGCGCCTCGCTCACATAGACCGGCGGCGCATAAAACCCGCCGCCGTTGGCGAGCACTGCCGTTAAAAACTCGGCCGGGTAATGGGTCTTGAGCCAGGCGCACTGGTAGGCGAGCTCGCCGTAGGTGGCCGCGTGGGCCTTGCAATAGGCGTAGGACGCGAAGTTGGCGATGAGTTCCCAGATCTCCCGGGCGCTGTCCCCCGGCACGCCCCGTGCCGACGCCCCTTCCAGGAACCGCTTCATACTGCGCGCCATTTCGCGGGGGCCGCGTTTCTTGCTCATGGCGCGGCGCAGCGTGTCGGCCTCGTCCAGGGTCATGCCTGCCACGGCGTGGGCCACCTTGAGCACGTCCTCCTGGTAGATCATCACCCCGTAGGTGTCGCCCAGGGCCTGCTCCATGGACGGGTGCGGATAACTGACCGGCTCGCGGCCGTGGCGGCGGTCGATGAAGTGCTGTTTCATACCGCTGCCCGACGCGCCCGGCCGCACCAGCGCCACCGCCTGGATGAGCGTGTTGCAGGTGTCCGCCCGCAACTTGCGTAACAGGCCGCGCATGGCGGGCGACTCGATTTGGAAGCAGCCGATGGTGTCGCCCGTCCGGAGCAGCGCCGCCGTGGCGGGGTCGGGGTCGGGGATGGCCTCAATGTCGAAGTCCGGGTCGCGTCCGGCCCGGATGGCGGCGACCGTGTCATGAATGGCGCTCAGGGCGCGGTGGCCCAGCAGGTCCATCTTGACCAGGCCGAGCTGCTCGATAGGGTCCTTGTCGAACTGGGTGATGATAATGCCCCGGGCGGCCCGTTCCAGCGGCACGTAGCGCGTGAGCGGTTCCGGCGCGATGACCAGGCCGCAGGCATGGGTCGCCAGGTGGCGCGGCAGCCCGGCGACGGCCTCGCTGAGGTCAATGACGCTCTTGAGCGGTTCCTCGTCCAGGCGCAGGCGGCTGCATTCCGGCAGCGCCCGCAGCAGCAGGCGCAGGTCTTCCGCTCCGTAATGGGGGAGGACCCGCGTGATTGGCCCGATTTCGCGTTCCGTAAACCCGAGCGCCTTGGCCGTCTCGCGCACCGCCGCCCGCGCGCGGAACGTGTTCACCGTGCTGATCATGGCGACCCGGTCGGCGCCGTACCGTTCGTAGACATAGTCGAGCACCTGGTCGCGGCCGCGCCAGCACAGGTCGAGATCAATGTCGGGACAGTCCCGGCGCGAACGGTTTAAAAAGCGCTCGAAGTACAGCTGGTGCCGGAACGGGTCCGCCCGGGTGATGCCCAGCGCGTAGGCGATGAGGCTGTTCGCCGCCGAGCCCCGTCCCACCGCCGGGATGTCCTGCGTTTTCGCGAAACGGACAATGTCGGAAACAATCAGAAAATAGGGGGCGAAACCCAGTTCGGAAATCACGTCCAGTTCATGATGGGCGCGGTCGAGAATCTTCGGTGTCAGGGGTTGGTACCGGCGGCGCAGCCCCTCGAAGGCCTGCTTCCACAGCCAGGAAAACGCGGTTTCTCCCTCGGGCAGCGGAAAGTCCGGGAACAGCGGTGTGCCCATGGAAAGTTCCAGATTGCATTCCTCTTCGACCCAGGCAAGCGTATCCAGCGTTTCCGGCCAGGCACCGTAGGCACGCTCGATATGTGCCGGCGGGCAGAACCACGCTTCCGGCGATGCGGCCGCCTCGTCCGGCAGCGACGCCTCCGTCGTGTTCTCCCGGATTGCCGCGAGGACCCGGTGCAGGCGGTACTCCGTCCGGTCCAGGAAATACACCGGTCGCGCCGCCACCGGCTTGATCCCCAGTTCTTTCGCGGCGCGCAACAGTGCCTCCGCGCGCCGTCGCGATGCTGCCCCACCGTAATGGACGATGCCCGCCAACGGCGCGAAGCCCTTCGCGGCCATGCGACGCAGCGCCGTCGTGTCGTCACTGATGAGAAACAGGTGCTCCGCGTCGAACGCAAAAGGCCAGGCGTCCAGATGGGAAGCGTCCGCCGTGCCCAGCCGCACCGCCGTGATCAGCGCGCAAAGATGGGCGTACCCCTCGCGATCCCGCGCCAGCACCAGCCACGGACCCAGCCGCGCGCCGAGGATAGGTTTCACCCCTGCGTCCCGCGCCGCCGTATAAAAGGGCAGCGCGCCGTACAGCCCGTCCGTGTCCGTCAGGGCCAGCGCGCGCATGCCGTACTCCACGGCGCGCGCCACCAGCCGCCGCGGCCACGCCGTGCCCGCCAGCATGGAATAGCAGCTATGTACTTCAAGCGGTACTGTCATGGGTACAGTATACTGAAAATATTTTCAGTAATCAAGGGCAGCCGTGGATGGTATGGACAGTATGGACAGTATAGACAATACCGCCTGGTCTATTTAGTCCATAGCGTCCATGAACCTACCCCTCCCGACTGAAGTTCGATACCGTGCCGATAGAAAGCCTCACAGTGGTTCAGGGGATGGCGTGTGGCAGTATCCCTTCAGGTAAGTGCGGGTTCTTCTTGTTGTGATGCCTGCTTTTCCGAAAATACGTCAGCCCAAAAACGCATCAGCGTAAAAAGCAATAGCGCCGCGGCATGCAGGTGGATATAACGGGGGAAGAAGATGAAATGCGCCCGGTTGGTTCCCCAGGGCATACGCATGCGCTCGCAAAAGCGGGCCGCATCGGATGCCGATGTCGTTGTAGTGTCCTCCGGCAGGTTCTTTTCCCCTTCCTCAAGCACAGGGTGATCGTTATTTGTAGACACGTCCACCTGGGGTGGAAATGGCACATGAGGATACCGTGTGGACAATACGGCCGGTGGTGACAACAGGACAACGAACAGGATGCCGCCGCTTACGGCAAGAAGGACCTGTTTCTTCTGGACGCCCCGAAACCAAAGCAGCACTGCCGCCAACAACACCCCCTGCTGGATGAAGGCGTGAAACAGGGAACCGAGTCCCACTGAGGCGCAGGGATTCAGGGTTCCGCCTGTCATTCGGTCATACACGATTGCAAGGCTGCTGCCGACAGGAAACAAAATCAGCAACAGCAGTATCCGGCGCAACCCGCGATCGGTTTTCTCCAGTCGTTCTGGAGAAAGCCGGCCCAGGCGGGGTAAAACCAGCAGCAGTGACGCCGCAGTCACTACGACCAGCCCCGCTTCCAGCAAGGCAACTATATTGTAAGAGAAAAGCGACCGTTGCGTTTGCAGACCACTCAGCCCGATGGCGGCCACAACGACCAGGGGCAAGGCCAGGAGAAGATAGGCTTCCCCCATAACATAGGCCCATCCGCCGACAGGATGCGGGAGAGCGTTGTAATCTGCTCCTTCGCCGGACGGACCTCTCTTGAGTATCTTGCCGCCCCAGCGCATCCAGGTGTATACCACCACAAACAAGAAAGGGAACACGCTCCCAAGATGGACGATGGAACGGGTAGCTGTGTTACTTTCTACGGCTACCGTGTCTTCCCCGTCCTGAATTACTGTAGTATCCAAAGGCAGCTGTTCATCCGCTGTTTCCAAAGAGGCCGCCGGGTCGGGCGCATATTCCACCGGCATCACGAACGCTTCAATAAACTCGGGAGCGTTATAGGGAATCTGGGGGAAAAAACTCAGCGCCAAGGCTGAAACGGAACAGAGCATCACCCAGCGGATACGAAGCCGCCACAGGCCATACGCCCATCCAAGCACACAGGCGCCCAGGCAAACGAACCACCCTAGATGAAGATAGCGGACAAAGCCCTCATAATAGGGAGGCGGCTCGGCAATAAAATAAGCCCGTAAAATTAAGGCGGTGCCGGCCGCCAACGCGATCAGCGCCACAATCACCAGGTAATCCAAGCCGCGATACCGTTTTGTTTCCCGGCCGCCGGTACGGAAATAATGCGCCACTATCATCAGAAATCCGGCGATGCAGGCATATGCCGCACATGTGACCGGCAACGTAGTGACCTGAAGAAGAAAATCGAAGAGCCACAGGCTCATTTCAGAAAGGGAAAATAAGGGGGAAAATATAAGTATCATCGAAAGGAGCGGGTATGCGAGCAGCAACACAACACCCCACTTAAACAAACGATCATTATCCAGCGTCATGATTCTTATCCTTAGTTCCGCATCCTACAGTTGTAGAAACTTACCAGTCAAACCGTTTGAGATTCTCGTAAACGGCGTTCTTGTTGGCCCAATGAAGTTGCGCTGGGTTGTTATTGCGTTTTGTGATTTCGCGAGGAAATAATTCAGGGGGCTTCTGGAGACCCTACTTCGCCGTTTGCTGTGTATTGGCACGGGCTACTTCAATGAGTATGGTTAAAGCGTTGTTAACCGCCTCTTCATTGGGAAAGACCTTGGCAACCTCGGGCCTTAATACTACAATGTTCGAGGAGTCGCGCAGGCGTTTGGCGTATTTGCCCCGTACCAGGGGCGCAGTAAAATCCGAACGCTTGTATTCCTTTCGAAGTTTATCCTGGGTGGTTGCTTTATCTTTCTTCATTGATGTGTTGCTCTTTTTGAAAGAAATACGTTGTTTTTTATATTCGAAAATGCCTTGTCTGAATCCCATACAATCTTCATTCTAAAATCATACCATAGAGATTGTCTTATTCCGCAAAGGACCTGGTGGCAGCGTTGTCCCCTTTGTGTTCATGAATTCAAACGCAGGAGGAAACCCGATCCATTATCTTGAGACGCTCTGCGGCCGTGGCAATATGCCCCCGTAATGCGGCAAGATAGGCGTGGCGCACCGGCGGCGAAAACAGGACGCGCTGATAGCGTTCCCGCAGGCCCGGAAACTCCTTATCAAGCAAAGCTGCAGTTGCTTCCCACACCATGGGGCGCGGGTTGAAGGCATCCACCCAGATAGTGTCCACGCGCAGGGCGGCGGCACGTTCCAGAAGTGCATAAATGTTCTCATAGGTGTCGTACAGGAAAGGAAGCAATGGACCAAACATGACGGAAGTATGCAACCCCGCGGCATGGGCTTCTTCCAGCACGCGCAACCGGTCTTCAACGGGACTGGCATGAGGTTCCCAAAGCGCGGCCAGGCGCGGGTCCAGGGTGGTGACGGTCACGCCGACCCGGGCGGTGCTTCCCGCAAAGATGTCCAGGTCGCGAAGAATCAGGGCGCTCTTGGTCAGCGCGTTCACCTGAAACCCGTGCCGCACCAGCAGGCGGCAACATTCCCGCGTGAGGCTGTATTCCGCTTCCAGTGGCTGCCACCCGTCACAGGCGCTGCTGACAAAGACATTGCCGGGCGCGGCACGGCGCAGTTGCCGTTCCAGTACTTCGACGGCATTGGTCTTGACATCCACATAGGCGCCCCAGGACTGTTCGTGGGGATGAAAGCGCTGCATGAACCGGGCATAACAATACACGCAGGCGTGTTCGCATCCGCCGTAGCAGTTCAGCGAATAATCGCCGATGCCGGATTTTCCCAGGATGGTTTTACAGGGCGTTTCCCGAATCACCGGGTTTTGTTCCTGCATAGGGGTCATGGTCTATTCTCGTCTGAAACGAATAATCTTTTTCAGTTGCCGTGCCAACTGAATAACTTTGTTGGACTAAACGCAAATAAGAAGACTGAGCAAAAAGGGGACTGACTGCCAAATAGCCCATGATTGCTGCATAGAGGCTGTTTGTCAGTTCTCGCTGCTATTTGGTTGTCTGTCCCCTTTTTGCGGACACAGGAAAGAATATCCACGGCGAAGCCGTTTAGTCCAACAGCCTCTTGCAATGATGGGAAGGGTGGAATTCAAGGTCTGACCGTTACCCTTTCAGTTGGTTCAGCAAATCCGCGACGGTTGCTTCGTAAAGCGATTGCCATTCCGGCGCCAGGATGCAGTCACAGTCCTCCTGTGCGGCGCCCGTATTTCCCAGTTGTGCCGCCGTGGGCGCATAGTAGATATAGCCGTTCGTGCAGCCCGCCACAAAGGTCAGCTCATGAGGGGACCGATCTTTGATATCGAGGCCGACTTGCACGGAAGGTTCGCCGGGGAATGTCACCAGCACGAACGCGCCGATTCTGATGCCGAGGATTTCCGCGGCAACCGTGGGGTTGGGAGCGGCCTGATTTTCCGCCTGGTGTTTTCGCAGCAAATCGAGATTGGTCCGCACCCGCGTCAAGGCCTCCATGGTGTGGATATTTTCAATGTATAACCGCATGTTCTCGCGATTTTCCGCATCGAGCGCTTTCAGGGCATTTGTACCCAGAGCTTCCTCGTGCAGGTAGCGGTGCGCGTAGTGGGATGGGAATTCCGGGGACAAGCCATACTTTACCGCCAGGGGCAGGAACGTTTTCAGGCTGAGACTAGTGCCTTGCAGGGAATTGAGCAACCGCGTTTGTTCGGCTTCCAGGCTTGCGATACGCGGGGCATGGTCGGCGCGGGGTAATTCCAGGGATTCGTTCATGACCACAAACCGTGCGTCTTCGTTGCAGGTGATGGCGCGCAGCGCCCGCAACGCGCTCAGTCCCAGCAGGTTCCCCAGCGGTTCCGCGTCCCGGGGATGATCGGTATCCTTGTAAAAGGCCGGGTTGATGTCGCCCGCACAGCCCTGCAGGAACAGCGCGACGGTATCCCCGCCCAGGTCTTCTTCGATAACTTTCGATGCAAAGCCGCTGATGTCCGCCGTAGTGACATGGCTTGGCACGCCCAGTATGGGATGGCAGGCAAAGTTGTAGACGACGGCGAGGGTGCGGCCGTCCTGCCGATCCAGGCGGAGGAGGCCGATTTCCGGGTCCACCGGTCCGATGCCCGCAATCGCCTCGTCGGGCGGCAGGGCATAGGCGTGCCGACTGTCCGCTTCCGCACCGGACTGTAACCGAAACCGGCGGTTCTCCATGATGCGGTCTTCATGGCCACTGCCCGCGCCGACCGTCACCGGTTCCATCCGTCCGGATGCCGCTGTTACCGCCTGAACCGTGCGTTCCGCCACCTCCGCGCAAACCACGCCGTGACAATGGCTGGCATTGAACAGAACCTTTGCGGGGGGAATTCCCAGTTCCTGTTCCAGCCGCCCGCGGACCGTCGGCATATAGTCATTGCCGATACGCCCGATTCCCGCTACGGCGACGGCGTCCACCGTAATCAGGGCGAGCGTTTCGGTGTCGCTCTTAATCAGCAGGGCCTTCACATACAAGGGGTCGTTGACCGGGCCCGCGTCATAGTCGGTGATGTCCACCTTCGCCGCGCCCGCGACAAGTTGACCAGCATGGGTCGCGCCCGGCGCAAGCAGGCCTGTTATGAGAAGCCAGAAGGCGGCCGCCCTTTGATACTTCGAGTAGACAGAAAACATAGAACATACTCCCGCACTGAAAATCCGTGCATCCTACCGCCGGACCCTGCTGGCGGCCTTTAAACGGAATACTATCATCTCTGTTCCGGGGAAAGAAAACAACGGTTGCGTGTTATATTTTTTTGAATTCCGAAACTACAGGCGGTCACTCTTCACGGATGGGGCTTGTGATACAATATGAAAGATGTGATTTTCGCGATACGCGCCTTTCAGTGCGTGGTTGAAGTTTTCAGGCAACCGAACTGGAGCAAAGGAGGGACGCATGGGATACGGAACGAGGATTACTCCTGCGTGGATACTGGCGGTACTCCTGTTGGTATCGGGCATGGCAACCGCCAAGTACAGCGGCGGCGCGGGTACGGAACCCAACCCTTACAGAATCGGGAATACAGCGGACTGGGAAACGCTTTCCCTTACGCCGGAAGACTGGGACAGTTATTTTGTTTTAATGGGCGACATCAACTTCGGCGGCGGGGCCATGATCCCCGTGGGCACGGAAGCGCAGCCCTTCACCGGCGTCTTTAACGGCAACGGCCGTGCAGTGCGCAATGGCAGCATCGCCTGGCCTGAAAGCGATTATATCGGCCCTTTTGCCAATCTGGGCGCGGGGTGCGAGATTCGTAACCTGGGTGTGGAGGGCGTAACGGTTACCGGTCATAGCTACGTCGGCGGCCTGGCGGGATGTAATCAGGGCGGCGCCATTACCTCGTGCTATACCTCCAGTGCGGTATTGGGAACGGGAAACAGTGTCGGCGGCCTGATCGGATACAATGAAAATGGCATGGTCACCTTCTGCCATGCCTCGGGCGCGGTGACAGGCATTTCGACCCCATCGGAAAGCTGGTATGTCGGCGGGTTGGTGGGGTGGAACACTACCCACAGTACGGTTAGTTCTTCTTACGCCACAGGCGCGGTGACAGGCAGCATCTTTTATTCCGGCGGACTGGTGGGATACAACACGGATGAGAGCACCCTTGCCTCCTGTTACGCGACAGGGCAGGTGATAACCGGGGATTCTTACGGCGGCGGCCTTGTGGGGTGCAGTTCCCATTCAACGATTTCCGCCTGCTACGCTACGGGCGCCATAACAGGAGCCGATGAGGCGGGCGGCCTGATAGGAAGCGACTACAGAAGTGTGCTCTCAAATTGTTATGCCTCGGGTTCGGTTTCGGGAAGCGGATATCTTGGCGGCCTTGCGGGATATATCAGTGGCAGCACGGTCATGCATTGTCATGCCGGCGGTGTCATTTCCGGTGAATACTACGTTGGCGGGTTGGTGGGGCGCGTGGGCAGCGGCACGGTTACCTTTTGTTATGCCAATGGCCCGGTTGAAGGCGATGAAGATGTCGGCGGCCTCGCAGGGTGCATCGGGGGAGGCACGGTTATTTATTGTTTTGCCGGGGGCGCGGTTACAGGCACTACCAATGCGGGCGGCCTCGCGGGCAGTATCTACGGGACGGTGGATTATCCCACCGCAGTTGCCCATTGCTACGCCCGGGGCGCCGTTTCCGGCGCTTATTGTCTCGGGGGTCTGGTGGGGTACCTTCAGCGATACGGTTCGATAGGGTATTCCTATGCCACCGGCGCCGTGTCCGGTGACACGGACACCGGCGGTCTCGTGGGCTGCGGTATCGGCACGGTCACCTCCAGCTATTGGGATACGATGACCACGGGGGAAGACTCGAGTGAAGGCGGCGAAGGGCGCGCCACGGACGACATGACCTGGCCCTATGGGGAGAACACGTTCACTGGATGGGACTTTGAGACGGTCTGGAGTGCCGACACAAGCGGCAGCATAAACAACGGCTATCCTTACCTGCTTGATAATGTCCCGAATCTTCCGCATCCGGCGGATATCAACAACGATTTCCGGGTGGCGTTGAGCGAGGCAATAGCCTATCTTACAGGCTGGCAGGCAGGTTCCAATCCCATGGCCTACGCCATCCGCGCCGCCTACCTGTGGCAAAACGGGGAGCGCTATGCCTATGAGCCGGACGAAGACCCACCCGTCTGCTGGGTATTGGCGCCCTGAAGGTACATCAGGAATAGACGCACAAAGGAGAAGAACTGCCCGAGAAGCCCGTTTGCATTTTTCCGGGCCGGGTCGTTAAGATACGTTTATGGATGAGGCTGGTCCGTGAAATGGATCCCGGGGCGGTCCTGTCCAAAGGGAATCGACGGATTCATGGGGAAAATCACGCTTATTTGCGGCGCCCTGCATTCCGACCGCACTGAACGTATCGACGCGCTCTGGAAGGACCACGGGGACCGTGCCGTATTGTTGACACCGACGCCGCGTCTGGCCTGGCTGCGCCAGGAAGCCTATGTACGCACCAATCAACTGCCCGGACTTTGGGGAAGCCGTGCCTGGGAACTGGGCGCGTTTGCCAAGGCGCTGTTGGAACAGTCAGGTATCCCGGTCCGCATGATTTCGCGGTTGGAACGGCGTATGATCGTGCGGGGAGTACTTGAACACCTCCGGGCGGATAATTTCCAGCCCTGTTATGACATCACCTCGGGCCTGGTAAAACATCTGGTGCAAATCATTACCCAGTTGAAACAGGCGGGCGTCGATCCTGCCTGTTTTCGGCGGGCAGTCATGTCGGGGGGGGAAGCCGAGGAGAATGACCCCCTTGTCGTCGCCGTATATGATGGATACCAGGAGGCCCTTTTAAAGGGCGGTTTGTATGATGTGCCCGGACTCTACTGGGCAGCGGAAGACTGCTGCAAAGAGGGCCATGTTTCGGTTCCCTGCGGCGCGTCCGTGGTGCTGCTGGACGGCTTTGACGACTTTACCCCGTCACAGCAGCGGTTCCTGCTGAGTCTGTCTCACCATGTTTCCCGACTGGTTATCGGCCTGAATTCTGATGTCGACCCGGACCGGGCGGACCTTTTCCATTTGCAGTGGCGGTGGACGGAATATTTTCAGAAACAGGCGGATGTTGAAGTTTTGACCTGCCAGACCCATACGCCTGTGACGGCGGTGCAGTATGCCGCAGGCGGCATTTTTGGCCGTAACATCCGTTCCATACCGGAATCGCTTACGCCTAATTTGCGAATCGTTCCCTGCGCCGACGCGCAGCACGAACTGGAATTCATCGGCCGTTCGGTCAAGTCCCTAATCACCGGTCAGCAAGTCGCGCCGGCTTCCATTGCGGTGGGGCTGACGGACATGGCGGAAAGTGCGGCCATGGTCCGTTCCATTTTTGACGGGTTCGGAATTCCCTGCACCTTCCGGGAAGGGACTCCCCTCCTTTTTACTCCGCCGGCCGCCGTCTTGATGCGTGTATTCGACCTGATTGGAAAATGGGAAACCCGGGACCTTGTGGCACTGATTACCTCCCCGCTGCTGCACACCCCGCCCGAACAGCGGAGAGCGGTGATGGTGTTTCCTCTTATTGCGCGAGAAACGGGTGTTGTCATGGGGCATGCCGCCTGGAAGGAGGCCCTGGAAGAATTGCAGGGGTGCAGGGCGGCATCTCCGGGCTGTCCTTCCCCTGCCATTACTCCCGAGGCGCTTGCTCTTTTCAGGCAGCGGGTGGAGTTGTTCGCTGCGTTTGAATCGCGTCTTCCGGAGAATGCGGTACTGGAAGCCTACGCCGGGTGGTGCGACGCGCTTATTGGAGCCCTGGGTATGGAGAAAGCGGTGGAGGCGGAGGAAAAAAACCTCGCAGCCGTGGCCGCCCTGCGGGGTCTTCTTCAATCCCTTGCCGAGGGTGTACCGGCGGACGCCCCGGTTTCTTTTGCCGATTTTGTCGTGATGTTGCGGGAAGGGATGGAAGAGACAACCCTGCCGCCGGACGGGCCTGCCGGGGGCGCCGTAGTATGCACGGATATGGACGGGTTGCGTTGCGAGAACTTTTCCCATATTTTCCTCGGCGGGCTGAATGAAGGCATGTTGCCCCGGTCGGCGCCGCGGAACGTTCTGTATACTGAGTTGGATTTGCCCCGCCTGCGGGGGAAGGGGGTGGACCTCGCCGGACGCCGCGAACATACTTACCGGGAGCGGCTGTTGTTTTACCATGCCCTGTGTGCGGCGCAGAAAACCCTGGTCTTGACCTGGCGGAAACAGGACAAGCAGGGCAGGGAATCACTGCCCAGTCCCTATGTAACGGAAATTGCGGACCTGTTTGCGGGTTCCCGGACCATCATGGACGAAGAACCGGGTCCTGATTGTTTTGTGCCCGGGATCGCGCATATCGCTTCACCCCGAGACTTGGCGAATGCCGTGTTCTACGGGAAGATTACCGCCGCCGAAACGGACTTTCCGGAGATTTTAGGGCCGGTTCGGAGGCTGGCCGCCATTGAGGAGGAACGCAACGGCCCTGCACCCTTTGGCCGGTATGACGGCGTGATCCAGGCGCCGGACCTGCTGGCGTGGCTTGGCGAAAAATTTGGCGCCGGGGCGCAATTCAGTACGGACGCCCTGGAAAGTTATATCGCGTTTCCCTTTCAATTTTTCCTGCGGCGCGTTCTACGGGTTCCGGAAACGGCTGAGGCCGAAGGCGAACTCGATTCCCTGCGGCGCGGCGCCCTGTTGCATGAAGTACTGCAGCGATTTCACCAACGATATTCGGGTCAAGCGGTTCCGGAGCTCCTGGCCCGGGACGATGCGGAAGCCCGGCAGTTCATGGACGACACGGTTGAGCAGGTATTTATCAGCAACGGCCGTGACCTGAAGCACATTCCGGTTCCCCTGATCCGGGTGGAGAAACAGCGTTTTGTCCAGGCGTTGCAACGCTATCTGAACCGGGAAGCACAACGTCCCACCGGATTAAATCCGTCTCATTTCGAGGTTGCCTTTGGTCGCGCGCCTCGAAAATCCGGAGACGCTCTTTCCAGCAAAGAAGCGTTTCTTTTGGATATTGATGGCGAGGCCGTTCCCCTTTCCGGCATCATCGACCGGATAGACCTCTCCGGCGACCGTGTGTCCATTATTGATTATAAGACCGCCTCATTTCCGGAGAAAGCGGATATCAAGTATGGTTTGTCATTGCAGTTGACTTTATACGCGTGGGCGGTGGAACGGTATTTGCTTCCCAGGCGCACCGTTGAAAGCGCCCATTACCTGCCCGTTTTCAGAGGGAAGCCCCGGGAAGCGTTGTTTCTGGACAAGGCGCAGGATGCCGGGAGCAGGGAGGAGACCGCTCTAAACCGTATCAAGGAAGCCGTCGCCGGGATTCGAAACGGATATTTTCCCCCGCTGCCGGATGCGCACTACGATCCGAAAAAGCATTCCTTGCCCCCTGCGGCCCGGTTTGAAGCCTGGCGCATACAACGAAAATTTCCGGAGCGCAATGTGATTGAAGAGACGGGAGACTGACTATGGCTGATACACAAAAATCCGGAGGTTCTCCCGCCAACCGGGAAGACGCGGCCAACCCGCTTCCCCGTTTTACCCCGGAACAACTCAGGGCCATTGACGCACGGGACCCGCTGGTATGCGTGGCGGCGGGCGCCGGCTCGGGGAAGACTACCATTCTTGTCGAGCGAATCGTGAAACTGCTGGAAGAATTCCGTACACAGCCCGGCCGGGAACTCGGGCTGGACCAGATTGTGGCTATCACCTTTACCGACAAGGCCGCCGCCGAGATGAAGGCCCGGCTGCGCCGCAAATTCCGGGAGGCCGCCAATCTGGCGAATTCCGCCGATATGCATTTCTGGCGCGAGATGGAACGCCAGGTGGACAGCGCCCGGGTGAGCACGATTCACGCGTTTTGCGCTTCCATTCTGCGTGAACAGGCGCTGAGAGTCGGCTTGGACCCGGATTGGGGGGTGCTGAGCGATGCCGAATCGGAACAACTGGCGGAAAAGGCGGTGGAGGAAACCCTGTATCGCCTGCTGGAACGGGAAGACCCCGCCTGCTTCCGCCTGTCGCTGGAGATGAGCCGCAATCAGTTAAAGGATGCGTTGGCCTTCATGCTCGCCAATCGCTGGAAGTTTCAGACTTTTCCCGACGATGAACGCTATGCTTCACCGAAGGCCCTGTATGATCGATGGACGGAGGAGTCGCCCGGCGCGCAAGAGGCGTTGCTGCGGGTCTTTCAATATAATCAGGAAGCCCGCAGCCTTCTGGTGGCGCTGGATGCCTTCGAAGGACAGTGCACCGACGCCTCGGACAAGCGGGAGGGCCAGCGCTGCGCATGCAGGGCCGTGTTGCAGGCCATGCTCCAGGGACAAGAAGGCTTGACGGAAACGCTAAACGCCTACCTCGCGGCGTATCCCCGCATGGGCGGCAGCAAAGACCACTGGCCGTCGCCGGATAGGTATAACGCTTTAAAGGACGCGCTGAAGGAAGCCAAAGACTTCTTTCAGAAGAAGTGCCTGCTCCCGGAACGGGACGAAGCGTTCGAACAGAAATCCGCGCAAATGACCTGCGACTTCATTCAGGTCGGTAATCAGGTCATGGGGGCCTACCGGCAGCTTAGACAGGGGCGTTCCGTGTTGGATTTTGAAGATATCATCAATGAGACCCTGGACCTGCTGCGCGGCGAACCGGCAGTGCGAGACCGTGTCGCCCGGGGGATTCGCTATCTGCTTATCGACGAATTCCAGGATACCGATAACCGCCAACTCGACATTGCCGAACTGCTGGCGATGACGGAGGAGGGCCCTCATCTCTTTATCGTTGGAGATGTCAAGCAGTCCGTTTATTATTTCCGTGGCGCGGAAGTAGACATCTTCAATCGTATCAGGGACAAAACCCGCGAGCCTTTGACACTGCCGGATAATTTCCGTTCCCTGCCGGGGGTGCTTCATTTCGTGAATGATTTTTTCCACCGCACCCGACTGCTGGATGCGGTAGAGGCCTATCGGCCCATGGGAATACACCGCCAATCTGATCGTGCTCCTTGCGTGGAATATTTTCTGCCCCAGTCCGCGGGGAAGGAGACCGCACCGGCCATGCGGGAACGGGATGTGACATTTATCGCCCGGCGTATCCTCGAATTGTGTGGCGGGTCGGCGCCCCTGCGCCTGACGGACGAGAAAAGCGGCCTCACCCGTGACGCGACCTATGATGACGTGGTACTGCTTTTCCGTCGGGGCTCTTACATGCATGAATATGAATCCGCCCTTCGGGAATTCCACATCCCCTATAACCGGATTTCCGGCGCAGGTTTCTTTCAGCGCCGCGAGATTCAGGACATACTCGCCCTGCTGCAGGTGCTTCTGGACCCTTGGGATGAAGAGGCGCTGGTAATCGTATTGCGCAGTCCGCTCATCGGGTTGTCCGATGAAAGTTTGATGCGTATGGCGCTGATGGAGGGCGGCATCGCGGCGGCGTTTCATTCAGGCGCCTGTCCCGCGTCTTTTGAACAGGACGAAGTGCTGGACGGTGCGCGTCGTCTTTTCATGGAACTGTATGAGCGGCGCGAAAGTGAACCGGGACACCTTCTGCGGCAGGTCTTTGCCCGGACCGGATACGAAGCGGTGCTGCTGGGCCGGCACCTGGGTCTGCAGCACGCGGCTAATCTGCGCAAGGTAATCCAGATGGCGGATGACTTTTCCCAGTCCAGGCCCTCGACCCTGGCCGAATTCACCCGGTATCTTGAAGATATCACGTTTCGCGAGCTGAAGGAAGGGGAATCCACGCTGCAATCCAGGGGGATGGGCGCCGTTACCTTGATGAGCATCCATAAAGCCAAAGGCCTGGAATTTCCGATTGTGTTCCTGCCCGAATGTTTTGCCAACGACAAGGCCGGTGGACAGCAGGTGTTACTGCATCACAAGCATTTTGGTGTTGCCGCCAAGACTACGGATGAAGACGGAACGATGAAAGCAGGCAATTTTTTCGAGGTCATCAACAGGTTCCGTCGTCATGATGAAAAAATGGAGAGTGCCCGGATTTTATATGTTGCCATGACCCGCGCCAGGGAGTATCTGGTTTTGTGCGGTCATCCCTTCCCCCCCGGTTTTAGCTGGGCGGACACGTTCAACCGGGCCTATGATTTAGCGGATGGTTCCGACGAAGGTATCATCGCCGCCCCAGGGTGGCAATTGCGCGTCACGCGGAACCTTCCCAAAACGTGCCCGGTCCGCCCGGCCCAGAAAGTGGCAGGTAAACTCGACAAGGATGCCATTGAAACGCGGATACAACCGGTTGTTATGGAAGACGTGGGGGACAGGCGCGTTTTTTCGGTTACCCGCTTGTTATCCCAAATAACCGGGCTTATGGATATGGATGAAGAGTGGAAGGATACCCCCGGTATCGACATCACCCCTGAACTGTTGCGGCACAGGCGGTATTCCATGGAACGGGGCACGCTTGTCCACCGATTGTTTGAATATTGGGATTTTGCCGGGGACCGGCTTCCAGAGGTGAAACGGCTGGTGCGGGAGGCCGGCCTGGGAATGGACCGTGCGCCCGAATTGAGCGTGGCCCTCCTTGAGGTGGCACAACGTTTCCGTGCTTCAGTGTTGTGGCCCATGTTTTTTCGCGCTTCACGGGTAGAGCGGGAGACTCCCTTCCTGCTGGATATCGGTACCGCCCTTATTCGGGGCGTTGTGGACGCGGTTATTGATGATGACGTTATTGTGGACTACAAGACAGGTCAACCCGATCCGTCTCTGCAGCACTATTATGAAATGCAGTTATATTTGTACGCCGCCGCCTTTAAAACCCTTAAAGGGAGGCACCCCTCTCGCGGGATACTTTGGTATGCGGACCATGGCAGCATGCATACCGTTACCTTTGACGATACTGATATCCGAAAAGTGCTTGAAATGGCCGCCTTGTCATGCGGATCCGCCTGATCCGGTTTACAATGCCTCTTGCTTTGTTTTTTCGCCCATAAAATAGTACACTTTCAACAATCAGGCTTGTGTTCCGATGTCGTCGGAAGGAAATGGTGCCGTCAGTCCCAGCACAACCTGCCCTGTGGGGTCTATCTCCGGAGGGGAGGGGGTGTGAAGCGTTGTTCAGGCGGGAAGACCGCAATATCCTTCCGAAAGGTATAAATAAGGTTCAGCCAAGTGTTTTCCTTTTCAGGAATGAAGAAAGATGCCGCGGCGGTTCGCCGTGTTTTTCAAGGTGATGCTTCGGCCTACCAGCACATCGTCGAGAAGTATCAGCCTATGGTTTATGCCATTGCTCTCGCCCAGACTGGCAGTGTTTATCTGGCGGATAGGGTCGTCGTGGAGACTTTTGAACAAGGGTATGAACGGCTTTTCTCACTTACCGATGCCCGCAAACTGGGGCTCTTGCTCGCCTCCATTGCCCAGCAAATTGCGGACCAGCTGTCCTTGCGGCGCGTTCCCAATTGGAACAAGGCGCGTACCCGCGACACGGATGTTCCGCCCGTGGATTTGAAATGGGTGCAAAATGAGCTTATTGAACCTTTAGAAGAAGATTTGGGTTCCTTTACCCCCCAGGAACGCATGGGCATCCTGCTGAATGCCTTCTGTAACTACTCCGCCAAGACCATTGCCGGAGTGTTGAAAATTGACCGTAAAGAAGCGCAGGAAGACCTTTCCCGAACCCGTGAGAACATTGAACGGGCCTTGTTGAAAGAAGTTGTAAAAACCCTGAAGCCGGAAGTGGACAACAAGGAACGGCTTCTTCATATTCTTGCCCAGGTGGGAGGTGAAGAGGTTGCAGCCAAGGCTGCCCGGGATACGCGAACCGGTAAGCCCAAATTCAAGATTGTCCCCATGCTGCTGGCCTCAAGTGCGGTCCTCGTGGTATGTATTTCCATTTACTTCGCCTACATCCTGTTCAACCGTATACAGGCAGGGTCGGCGCCGGGTTCCGATGCCGCGCCTGCCCCAAATTCCTCGGAAGCAAACGCACCTGCGGATGTTCCACCGGACGGTTCCAAGGGGAATCCCGCAAATTATTCGCTTCAAGGCCGTGTGGTTGACGAACGATTTATTACCGACGGTGTCGCCGGTGTCCTTGTGGAGGCAGGAGGCCAGCAGGATGAGACCGACTCCTACGGGGGGTTCGAAATCAAGGGCATTTCCCGGGGACGCCACGATGTAACTGTCCGCGTCGGCGATACTGTGGTTGCGCGGGGAATCCGGATGCACACGGAGGAGCACAACGAGCCTGTCACGATAGGGTTGGACGAGCATATCCCCGCCAGGTACCGGTTTCAGGGGCGCGTTTTTGACCGGAATACGGGAAGGAGCATTACCCAATTTGAGGTGGCGACCTGCAAAGAATTGGCTGACATGCTCCAGCCGTATTTGCTGAAGTATTTCAGGGAGCAGACCAACGCTTCCGGGCTGCTTTACGATCGTTTTCTCACCCTTGGCGACTATACCATGTACGTCCGCGCACGGGGTTATGCACCGCTGCCGGTTCAATTCACCATTGATGAGAACTGGACGGGAGACCAGGTTTATGAATTTCCCCTTTACCGGGCGGTCAGGTTCATGGGCAGTGTCTATGGCGCCAACGAATTGAGCATTGCCGGCGTTTCCATCGTGCCGCGACAGGGGACTGCCTATGGCGTGCTGCAGGAGTCTGTGTATTACGGCCATACCAACAGTATGGGACGGTTTGATTTATATACACTGCCTGTCGGCCTCCAGTCTTTTCTGTTCATGTACCAGGAACAAGTCGCGCGTGCGATTGTAGAATTGGAACCGGGGAAAACCACGGAAGTGAGAGTGCAGTTTCCGCGTAAAGGGTCTATTACGGGGGATATTACGCTGAGGAGGCGCCCAGCCAAATTCGAGGCGTTTTATCGTAATGTCGGCGGTATCGTCGATTTGACAAAGAATGTCAAGTATCTTTCTCCAGGGCAATACGAGGTCATGCTGACGCCGGAACCCGTGGTCGTCCTGGCCGGCGTTGCGCCCGAGGAATCGGACCGCTGGTTCAGGCGTCAACTGGAACTGAAGGTTTCCATCAGTCACAAAGAACCTACCTGGCTGGATTTTAATTTTGTTGACGGTCCGGCGGCCTTGCAAGGAAGTATCAACGCGCAGGGAGGGGCATCGTTTTATTACGTTGAGGCATCCTATGACCTGAAGGAAGGCAGGGAACTTTTCTATTATGACTTGGGTGCCGCCACTTCCTTTCAACTGCAGAATTTGCCTGCAGGTGCCGGTACCGTGACGTTGTATGGATCCGCGACCAAAGTGAGCCCGGCGGAATTTGATGCGGCACGGTTGTTGATGAAAAAACAAGCCAAACCGTTCAAGTTGGAGGGCGCAACACCCTATATGTATCTTGATTTTTCGTTGTGAAATCATGCGCGCCTCCAAGAGTAAGGCCCGTGTTATGAAGTGGAACAGTACCACCGGAGCGATGTTCGTTGTTTGCCTTTTCGGCACGCTATGTCCCGCTTCCATCCTTTCCGCGGAAAGCCCCGAAACCTCGGCCGCAGTGGAGGACAGTTCCCCGGCACCCGTGGAAAATACCATAGTATTGTTGCAGGGAATGGGCCGGGGACGTGCATCCCTTTGGATGCTTGATACGCGGTTGCAGCATGCCGGGTATCAAACGCTTAACTTCCCCTATTCCGCGGGACGTGATTCCATAGACGGCCTGGGCGAACAGTTGGTCGCTTTTATCCGCGAAAATGTCAAAACGGAGGGGTTCCATCTCATTGCGCATTCCCTGGGGAATGTAATCCTGCGCGCGGCCTTTCGCTTTGGTTATCCGCCGGGACTGGGCCGCATTGTCATGCTGGCGCCGCCGAATGAGCCTGCTGACTTGGCGCGTGCTTTGCGCGACAACCAAATCTATCAATGGTTTATGGGGCCAAGTGGGCAACAATTGGCATCAGACACGTTCTATGCCCAATTGCCGGTGCCGGACGTGAAATTCGGCATCATCGCCGGGGACCGCGGGCAGTCTTTCATATTGAAGCAACCGAATGATGGGGTGATTACGGTAGAGAATACCAAACTGGCCGGCATGTCCGACTGGATTGTCGTGCACCAGTCCCACAACTTCATCATGAACAGCCGGATTGTTGCGGAACTTTGCATTTCTTTTATCGAAGACGGAGTGTTCAACCGTCAACTTTCGGTCGACGCGCAGCGGGAACAGGCACCGGAGGGTGAACCCGAGGGAGGAACCGAAGGGGAGGGAGGAGGATAACAGTGCAAGTGCGATTGGCATTCAAGTTTTCCGGTTCCAATAGATCCGCCTGATGCCGACCGGTATGCCGGATAATGGACGGACTCAAACATTTCAGGGCACAGGAGTAGTTATAGTTATGCGAATTCTCGTCATGGGCGCGGGCGCTCTGGGCTCCGTTGCCGGCGGGTTCATGGCCCGCGCCGGGCACGAGGTACACCTGGTCGGCCGCGAGGCTCATGTCACCCGCATCGTGGAGCGCGGCCTTTTCATAGAAGGCATTTGGGGGTCCCATCATGTGACCACCCTCACGGCGTGCACCCGGGTTGAAGACCTGTCACAACGGGAATTCGACCTTATTTTGATTGCTGTCAAGTCCTATGATACGGGCGAAGCGGCACGGCAAATTGCGCCGTTGGCGTCTCCGGACACCTGGGTCTGTTCTTATCAGAATGGCCTCGGAAATGCGGAGGCCATTGCGCATGAAATCGGATGGAACCGTGTCCTGGGCGCGCGGGTAATTTATGGCGCGCGGATTATGGAACCGGGCAGGGTGGCGGTAACGGTTATCGCCGCTCCGACGGCCATCGGGGGGTATGGCGGCAAGGGAGCGGAAGAGGCCGCGCGCGAGTCGGCACGGTTGATGGATGCCGCGAGTCTGCCCACCTGTTTCACGGATCGCATACCGACGGTCTTATGGAGCAAAGTGGCTTACAACTGTGCGTTGAATCCGCTGTCGGCGTTGTTGAATGTTCCCTATGGCGTCTTGGCGGAGAACGAACATACCCGCGCCATTATGAACGATGTCGTCGGCGAATTGTACCGGGTGGCCGATGCTCTGGATATCCCTTTGGAGCCCGCGGCGGCCGAAGCGTATCTGCACGCCTTTTACCACCAGATGCTGCCGCCCACGGCGGCCCATTATGCGAGCATGCGCGAGGACCTGTTGCAGGGGCGGCGGACGGAGATAGACGCCCTCAACGGCGCCATCGCCCGGTTCGGGGAAACGAACCATATCCCCTGCCCGGTAAATACCATGCTGGCTTCCCTGGTTCATGCCCGTGAACAAATCGGGCTCCAAGCCCGGGGGCAGGCGTAACGCCCGCATCCCGGCGGACAATGCCCGGCAAGACTGCGGTCATTTCAAGGGAACACCGTCATGCCCAGACGATTAATCCCATTTCGTGCTTGTTGAGGAAGTCTGGATGGCTTGGAATGACCCGGACAGTACATCCGGAATATCCGGTCTTGTCACAGTGCGCAACCCCTTTGTACAGGTAGTCGCCGTTGCCCAGGTCGGAAACGCACGTCATGGGGCCGCAGGAACCTGTCTGGAAGTTTCCATGGTAATCGAGGTTGCCGTGATAGATTTCCACTTCCACATCACTGGTTGACAATTCGCCCAGGTGTATCCGTGCCCTGATTTCCAGGGCGTCGCCAAAACACAGCGTTTCCGTCGGGCCGCTTTCAATGTGCAGTATTTTGATGGAAGGCCAGTGCGTGGCGATGAACTGTTTTTTTCTGGAGAGTTCGTAGACCAGCTTCCGGTCCTGCTGGAAAAGGCGATGGCGGCGCTGGCAACAGGGCACGTAAAAGCGGTCGCCATATTCCATCACCATGCGGTAGGTGTTGAATACCGGCGCAATGGTGCGTATGGAGGTTTTCATGCGGGCAATCCATCGTCTTGGGAACCCTTCCCGGTCGCGGTCGTAAAACATGGGCACCACTTCCTGTTCGAGAAGTTCATACAACGCCTGGCTTTCATTCCGGTCCTGTTCCGCAATATCTTCGTAAACCTCGCCCCTGCCTATGCTCCAGCCGTTTTCTCCCAGTTCCTCCGCTTCGCACCACCAGCCATCGGGGATGCTTATGTTGAGCGCACCGTTGGCGGCGGCCTTCATGCCGCTGGTACCGCTGGCTTCCATGGGTTTTCGTGGTGTGTTCAACCAGCAGTCCACCCCTTGTATCATATACCGGGCCACATTGATGTCATAGTCTTCGACAAAGGCGATATGTTGACGCAGTTCGTGCTCCCGGGCAACATGAATAATGTCACGAATATAATTCTTGGACTCTTTGTCCTCGGGGTGGGCTTTGCCCGCGATAATCAGTTGCACAGGCATCTCCGGGTTCAAGAGTATCTTCTTGAGACGCTCCAGGTCTTTGAACAGGAGCAGGGCCCGTTTATACGTGGCAAAGCGGCGCGCAAAGCCGATGGTCAGCGTTTCGCCGTCAAGCAGTTCCCGGGCGGCGCGCACCTCCGATACGGGAGCCCCCCGATTAATCAGCTGCTGTTCCACGCGGCGGCGGGTAAACGAGACCAGCCGCTGGCAACAGCGTTGATGGATTCTGAAGAGCTCCGTGTCGGGGACGGTATCTATGCGCTCCCACACCGATTGGTCGTGAGGTGTCGCCACCCAATCCGGTCCCAAATATCGGTCATAAAGCATGGACAGATCTTTGGATATCCACGTCGGTATATGGATTCCGTTGGTTACCGAACCGATGGGCACTTCGTCTTCGGGGATGTGCTTCCAGACGTTCGTCCACATGTTGCGCGCCACTTGCCCGTGCAACTTGCTGACGCCGTTGGAAGCGGAAGAAAGTTTCAGCGCGAGAACGGTCATGGAAAAGTGTTCCGCGCTATTATTCGGGTCCTGGCGGCCCAGCGACAGCAAGGCGTTTATGGATATGTTTAACTGCTGGCAGTACTCATGAAAATAAGGGGCCAACATGGCGGGGTCGAACACGTCATTGCCCGCAGGCACTGGCGTATGGGTGGTGAAAATGCTGCCGATGCGGACAAGTTCGACCGCTTCCCAGAAACTTATTTTGTCCCGTTCGATAAGATCCTTGATCCGCTGCAACGTCATGAATGCGGCATGGCCTTCGTTGATGTGATAGACGGTGGGATGCAGCCCCAGGTGCTTCAGCGCAATCACGCCGCCCATGCCCAACATGATTTCCTGCTGTATCCGCGTTTCCTTGCCACCGCCATACAACCGCGCGGTGATGTTCCTGTCCGCGGGTGTGTTGCCTTCATGATCGCAATCGAGCAGGAACAGTGCCGTGCGCCCCACCTGGCAGCGCCATATATACGCCTTGACCATGCGCCCGGGCAGGGGAACTTCGATCACGTGCGGGTTTCCTGACGCGTCGTATTCCAGGGAAATCGCCATATTGTGAAAATCATTCGTTGGATAGTTTTCCTGCTGCAGCCCGTCTTCGTTGAGCGTTTGGCGAAAATAACCTTCCCGGTACAACAGGCCCAGCCCGACCAGGGGAACGCCCAGATCGCTGGCCGCCTTCAGATGGTCGCCGGCGAGAATTCCCAAGCCGCCCGAATAGATCTTCACGGATTCCTGCAGACCGAATTCAGCGGACAGGTAGGCGACCAGCAGATCCTTCGGCGCGCTGTCGTGGCGGGAACGCCATTCGCCGTCCGCCATGTAACTGTCAAGCGCATTGGCTACCCGGTCCAGGTGCGCCAGGAAACTCGCGTTCGACGCCAGTTCTTCCATTTTCGCTTGTTCGATTTGCCCCAGGAGCCTCACTGGATTGTGTTCAACTTCGCTCCACAATGCCCTGTCCATGCGGAAGAACAGGTCGACCGCTTCGGGATTCCAGCACCACCACAGGTTGTGGGCGATATCAGCAAGACGGGAAAGACGCGCCGGAATTTTTGGCGCTACCTTGTATTTTAAAATCTGCGGCATACCTAAAACTCTCCTTTGAAATTTCCGTGCCTGTCAAGTTAAAAAAACAACATTCCTCACTTCCCGCCAGGGCATCGCTGTTTTGTGAAGAAGCGAATTCTCCAGCGGCGGCCACAGACGGATGAGGCGTTCAATGCGTGTCGATGGTTTCTGATTGTATCAGGATTGAAGGGCAATGTCTATGTAAAACCAAAAAAATATAGTGAAGAGGAAAGGGCACGACAAATGCTGTTCAGCCAAAACGGCACCGGAGAGAAAGCAATGGACGCAATCTTTGTCGCATTGAAATATAAATTTGACTTTGCCCGAATCTGTCGTGTAAACTACCGCCCGTTCGGTGATTGTTGCGTGTCCCGCAGAAATGCGGTTGGAAAAGTACGGGACACCGTGCTTGACATCGCGTGTTTTTGTGTGGTATACTTTTCGCCGTTGCTCTGATGCGGTGTAAGCCCATCCTCTTCCCACACACACAGACCTAATGTTGTGTTGTGTCGAAGAACTTAAAGTTTAATCAATCCAACAAAACTATCATCCGTATTTCTGGCCGATGCAAAAGTTCAGATAAGTTTTGCTAAGACTGTACGCTCCAAAAAATAGTGGAGTAACAAACTTGAAATCGGGTGACGCAGTGTGATAAACTTTCCCGCACTTCCCGCAGGAGGCGTTTCTGAGAGCGCCGCAACGGAAAGGGAAAGTCTGGACACACGGCAAACCGCAGGTTACGAAGTCATCAAGTAGATGACGAAACACGTTACTTGACAACGGTGGTTTGTTGGTGCTATACTTACGATTCTTGCCCTTCCATGAATTTATGGGCGGGTCGCCGGTTGCGCAA
This sequence comes from Candidatus Hydrogenedentota bacterium, assembly GCA_022706235.1. Classification (GTDB taxonomy): domain Bacteria; phylum Hydrogenedentota; class Hydrogenedentia; order Hydrogenedentales; family CAITNO01; genus JAAYBJ01. The sequence goes on from JAKJCY010000020.1 coordinate 29,975, forward strand.
AGGCGCACGGACGCTTTTTGAAAATTGAATACGATGTACAACACATGGTCGCTTGTGTACTGGAAATCGGGCTTGCCCGGTTTCCGGCCCATAACGACGTTAGATTTCCTTTGTGTTGTGATTCTAAAACAACATCTATAGAAGGAATCAAACTTGTCAACAACAAACCGGAGTTCGCTCCGGGGTGTTTCGAGTTTTTAATTCGGAGAGTTTGATCCTGGCTCAGAACGAACGCTGGCGGCAGGCCTCATACATGCAAGTCGAGCGGACGGACCCCTTCGGGGGCGAGTTAGCGGCGAACGGGTGAGTAACAGGTGGATGATCTGCCTCCCGGTGGGGGATAACGGCTGGAAACGGCCGCTAATACCGCATTCGGTTGATGCGTTGCGGCGCATCAAAGAAAGGCGCTTCACGGCGCTGCCGGGAGATGAGTCCGCCCCCCATTAGCTAGTTGGCGGGATAACAGCCCACCAAGGCTTCGATGGGTAGCCGAACTGAGAGGTTGATCGGCCACACTGGAACTGAGACACGGTCCAGACACCTACGGGTGGCAGCAGTAGGGAATATTGGGCAATGGGCGAAAGCCTGACCCAGCCATGCCGCGTGAGTGACGAAGGTCCTATGGATTGTAAAGCTCTTTTCTGAGGAAAGAACATCCGGGGCAGGAAATGGCCCCGGCTTGACGGTACCTCAGGAATAAGGAACGGCTAACTCCGTGCCAGCAGCCGCGGTAATACGGAGGTTCCAAGCGTTGTTCGGAATTACTGGGCGTAAAGGGAGCGCAGGCGGACGAGTCAGTCTGAAGTGGAATCCCGGGGCTTAACCTCGGACTTGCTTCGGATACTGCTTGTCTTGAGTTCGTGATAGGAAGACGGAATTCAGGGTGTAGCGGTGAAATGCACAGATATCCTGAGGAACACCGGTGGCGAAAGCGGTCTTCTGGCGCGAAACTGACGCTGAGGCTCGAAAGCGTGGGTAGCAAACGGGATTAGATACCCCGGTAGTCCACGCCGTAAACGTTGTATACTAGGTGTAGGAGGTATCGACCCCTTCTGTGCCGCAGCTAACGCACTAAGTATACCGCCTGGGGAGTACGCGCGCAAGCGTGAAACTCAAAGGAATTGACGGGGGCCCGCACAAGCGGTGGAGCATGTGGTTTAATTCGAGGCAACGCGAAGAACCTTACCCAGACTTGACAGCCGGGAGAAGGTCCTGGAAACAGGACTGTGCCGCAAGGAGCTTCTGGTACAGGTGCTGCATGGCTGTCGTCAGCTCGTGTCGTGAGATGTTGGGTTAAGTCCCGCAACGAGCGCAACCCCTGCTTTCAGTTACCATCATTAAGTTGGGGACTCTGAAAGGACCGCTGCGGTAACAACGCAGAGGAAGGTGGGGACGACGTCAAGTCATCACGGCCCTTACGTCTGGGGCTACACACGTGCTACAATGGCCGGTACAATGAGTCGCAAGACCGCGAGGTGGAGCTAATCTCAAAAAGCCGGTCTCAGTTCGGATTGGAGTCTGCAACTCGACTCCATGAAGTCGGAATCGCTAGTAATCGCGCATCAGCTACGGCGCGGTGAATACGTTCCCGGGCCTTGTACACACCGCCCGTCACATGACCCGAGCCGGGTGCACCCGAAGTCGCTGGCCCAACCCGAAAGGGAGGGAGGCGCCGAAGGAGTGTTCGGTAAGGGGGATGAAGTCGTAACAAGGTAGCCGTACCGGAAGGTGCGGCTGGATCACCTCCTTTCTAAGGAGTAACCAGGGATTCGCCCAAGTGGCTTGAGTCCCAGGTCGAGCACAAGCGTCTGTTGTTGTACATCGTATTCAGCGTTCAAAGAGCGCCCAGCGCTGCGCAAACGTGCGTGTGGGCCTGTAGCTCAGATGGTTAGAGCGCACGCCTGATAAGCGTGAGGTCGGTAGTTCGATTCTACTCAGGCCCACCAGCGCGCGTCAGGCAGCCCCAAAAAAGCGCCACGGCGCCTTGGGGATGTAGCTCAGTTGGGAGAGCGCGGGCTTTGCAAGCCTGAGGCCGTCGGTTCGATCCCGATCATCTCCACCAGCGGCGCTGCGTAATGACTTTTTTTTACGCCTAAGGGCGTTACTGATATTTGACAGTTGAATGCAAGGGTAACATTTGCACGCATCTGCGAATATCCGGGCGGGTTTTAACGCCTGGATGTTCTAATCGTAGTATACAATTTTGTATCTACTTGTTCTTAGAATACCAGGTCAAAGCTTTTTGACCAAGCTACTAAGGGCGTGTGGTGGATGCCTTGGCACCGAGAGGCGATGAAGGACGTAGCTACCTGCGATAAGCCACGGTTTGCTGGAATGCAAGCTATCCGTGGATCTCCGAATGGGGCAACCCCGCCGGGCAAACCCCGGCGATCGTCGGCTGAATGCATAGGCCGGCGAAGCTAACCCAGGGAATTGAAACATCTTAGTACCTGGAGGAACGAAAAGCAAAAAGCGACTCCGTCAGTAGCGGCGAGCGAACGCGGAACAGCCCAAACCACAAGTATGTTAAAAGCCATATCTGTTGTGCTTGTGGGGTTGTGGGATATGTCTTGAGAAGTGTATGGACTTCTCGGGAGGTTACAAAGTTGCTCTCTAGTCGAATATGTCTGGATATGACGAACCATAGAAGGTGATAGTCCCGTAGACGAAAGAGACGCAGCCCTCCTGGGACATATTCCCAAGTAGCGCGGGTCACGTGGAACCCCGTGTGAATCTGGGAGGCCCATCTCCCAAGGCTAAGTACTACTCGGTGACCGATAGTGAACCAGTACCGTGAGGGAAAGGTGAAAAGCACCCCGAGAGGGGAGTGAAATAGCACCTGAAACCGCATGCCTACAATCAGTGGAAGGACTATGGCCTTCGGGCAAAGTCTGACTGCGTGCCTTTTGCATAATGAGCCGGCGACTTACTCTATGTGGCCAGGTTAAGGGCTTATGGTCCGAAGCCGAAGCGAAAGCGAGTCTTAATAGGGCGCATAGTTGCATGGAGTAAACCCGAATCCGGGTGATCTACCCATGGCCAGGGTGAAATTTCTGTAATAGGAAATGGAGGCCCCAACCAATATCGGTTGAAAACGGTTTGGATGAGCTGTGGGTAGGGGCGAAAGACCAATCAAACTCGGTAATAGCTGGTTCTCCTCGAAATAGCTTTAGGGCTAGCGTCACGTAATAGCGCGCGGGGGTAGAGCACTGGATGGGCTAGGGGTCTTACCCGATTACCGAACCCAACCAAACTCCGAATACCGTGCGTGGTATCGTGGCAGTCAGAATGCGGGGGATAAGCTCCGTATTCAAAAGGGAAACAGCCCAGACCGCCAGCTAAGGTCCCTAAATTACGCTAAGTGTAAAACGATGTGTGATTACTTAAACAACCAGGATGTTGGCTTAGAAGCAGCCATTCATTCAAAGAGTGCGTAATAGCTCACTGGTCTAGTGATCATGCGCGGAAAATGTAACGGGGCTAAGCGTAATACCGAAGCTGCGGGTTGTGTCCTTCGGGACGCAGCGGTAGAGGAGCATTCCATTCAGGATTGAAGCATGACCGTAAGGACGTGTGGACCGTATGGAAGCGAACATGCCGGCATTAGTAACGATAAGGAAGGTGAGAATCCTTCCCGCCGAAAGTCCAAGGTTTCCCGGGCCAGGTGAATCCGCCCGGGGTTAGTCGGACCCTAAGTCGAGGCCGAAAGGCGTAGACGATGGAAAACAGGCACAAAGATTCCTGTACCACCACAAAACCGTTTGTACGATGGGGTAACGCAGGAGGATAGGACAGCTGACTATCGGATGTCAGTCTAAGCGTGTGGGCCGCATTCCAGGCAAATCCGGAGTGCATATAGGCTAAGGCGTTAAGGGACGTGAATCCTTTCGAGGTGAAGCGGATTGTCTGATTCCACACTGCCAAGAAAAACCTCTAAGGAGGTTAGTGGTGACCGTACCTAAACCAACACAGGTGGACGAGATGAGTATTCTAAGGCGCTCGGGTGATCCACCCTTAAGGAACTCGACCAATTAGCCCCGTATCTTCGGAAGAAGGGGTGCTCTTGATGGTGATGGCCCTGCGGCCGGAGCTGTTGGGAGCGACACTAAAGTGGCTCGGGCGACTGTTTACTAAAAACACAGGTCTCTGCTAAGTCGCAAGACGATGTATAGGGACTGACGCCTGCCCAATGCCGGAAGGTTAACGGGAGGGATTATGGTGTTAAAACCGGAAGTCCTGAACCGAAGCCCCGGTTAATGGCGGCCGTAACTATAACGGTCCTAAGGTAGCGAAATTCCTTGTCGGGTAAGTTCCGACCTGCACGAATGGCGTAACGATCCGAGCATTGTCTCAAGGGTGGGCCCGGTGAAGTTGTATTACGAGTGAAGATGCTCGTTACCCGCATAAGGACGGAGAGACCCCGTGCACCTTTACTACAGCTTGATATTGGATTTAGTAACCTCTTGTATAGGATAGGTGGGAGACGTTGAGACTGGAGCGCTAGCTTCGGTGGAGTCACCCTTGGAATACCACCCTGGTTGTTATTGAATTCTAACTTCGATCCCGTGAATCCGGGCGGAGGACAGTGTCTGGCGGGTAGTTTGACTGGGGCGGTCGCCTCCTAAAGAGTATCGGAGGCGCCCCAAGGTTCCCTCAGCATGTTTGGAAATCATGCGTAGAGTGTAAAGGCATAAGGGAGCTTGACTGCGAGACCAACAAGTCGAGCAGGTGCGAAAGCAGGGCTTAGTGATCCAGCGGTTCCGTATGGAAGGGCCGTTGCTCATCGGATAAAAGGTACGCCGGGGATAACAGGCTTATCTCCCCCAAGAGTTCACATCGACGGGGAGGTTTGGCACCTCGATGTCGGCTCGTCACATCCTGGGGCTGAAGCAGGTCCCAAGGGTTCGTCTGTTCGCCGATTAAAGTGGCACGCGAGCTGGGTTTAAAACGTCGTGAGACAGTTTGGTCCCTATCCTATGCGGGCGCAGGAGATTTGATGGAAGTTGTCCCTAGTACGAGAGGACCGGGATGAACGAACCTATGGTGTTCCGGTTGTCACGCCAGTGGCACCGCCGGGTAGCTATGTTCGGCCGGGATAAGCGCTGAAAGCATCTAAGCGCGAAGCCCCTCTAAAGATAAGATCTCCCTGGCTAACGCCCTAAAGAGTCCTGGAAGACTACCAGGTTGATAGGCAGGAGGTGTAAGCATGGTGACATGTTCAGCTGACCTGTACTAATCACTCGTGAGGCTTGGTCTCTTGAACTCATAAGATCAACTTTGATCCCCGCCTAAATTTCGTAATGCGTCTGTGTTCACCCTTGCATTCCTGTCAAAGATTTTGTTGACGGTTTAACGTTGACATCGTTTTTGCCGGTGGCTATAGCGACAGGGTCCCACCCGTTCCCATCCCGAACACGGAAGTTAAGCCTGTCAGCGCCCATGGTACTGCGGGGGCAACCTCGTGGGAGAGTAGGACGTCGCCGGCATTAGTTTTAGCGGGCATCACGCGTAACGTGTGATGTCCGCTTTTGTTTTTCTAATCGTCGGATAAACTTGTTTATGAAGTGGTAGTAAGCAAGAAACCGGTCTTTGGGATGCTCTAGATACAGGGAGACAGCAATGCGCACGTACCGGCTTGCTTACAGTACTCGTGGCAACGGCATTCCGTTTTTTCGCGAGGTTGGACGGGTATCAAAGAACGGGACGTTTCCACGCGAAAAAGACCGGAATCCAGATTCTATGTGCATCGGCGGGAGGAAAGGGTGGGAAAAGGGTCAGGATGATAACTGCACTGAAAAATCTGAAAAGGCCCTTTGGCTTTAATGTTTTTTAAACGAAACAAATAATGTCGGGCAGTAGGGAACCTATATGGATAAGCAGCCAGCGGCATATATTCTTGCAGGCGCGCGTAATGGTACGCTCCATATCGGCGTGACAAGTGACCTAAGACAACGGATATGGCAACCCAGAAACAACGTGTTACCTGGATTCACAACCAAGTATAGCGTCCATTGTCTTGTATACTGTGAGTTACACGGCAGTATGCAAACTGCCATAGAACGAGAAAAAAGAATCAAGAAATGGAAGCGGGAATGCAAACTGAATTTGATTGAATCAATGAATCCGGAATGGTGTGATTTGTGGGAGGATATTTGCGAGGGCTGACGGGGTTAGAACGTGTGAAACGTAACGTTTTAAAGACTTGATCTTTGAAGCGCCACCCCCTTCAAAGGGGGACCTGTCAGACCGGACCGAGAAATAAAGTCCTGCATTACAGGAAGCAACGTCAGTCAGGGAGATACATCCCCCGGCGCTGCGCGCCACCCCCTTCAAAGGGGGACCTGTCAGGACAGAGCGAGAAATAAAGTCCTGCATTACAGGAACCAATGCCAGTCAGGGAGATACATCCCCCGGCGCTTCGCGCCACCCCCTTCAAAGGGGGACCTGTCAGACCGGACCGAGAAATACAGTCCTGCATTACAGGAAGCAACGTCAATTGGGGAGATACATCCCCCGGCGCTGCGTGCCACCCCCTTCAAAGGGGGACCTGTCAGGACAGAGGGAGAAATAAAGTCCTGCATTACAGGAACCAATGCCAGTCAGGGAGATACATCCCCCGGCGCTGCGCGCCACCCCCTTCAAAGGGGGACCTGTCAGGACAGAGCGAGAAATTAAGTCCTGCATTACAGGAAGCAACGTCAGTCGGGGAGATACATCCCCCGGCGCTGCGCGCCACCCCCTTCAAAGGGGGACCTGTCAGGACAGAGCGAGAAATAAAGTCATGCATTACAGGAAGCAACGTCAGTCGGGGAGATACATCCCCCGGCGCTTCGCGCCACCCCCTTCAAAGGGGGACCTGTCAGGACAGAGGGAGAAATAAAGTCCTGCATTACAGGAACCAATGCCAATTGGGGAGATACATCCCCCGGCGCTGCGCGCCACCCCCTTCAAAGGGGGACCTGTCAGACCGGACCGAGAAATTAAGTCCTGCATTACAGGAAGCAACGTCAATTGGGGAGATACATCCCCCGGCGCTGCGCGCCACCCCCTTCAAAGGGGGACCTGTCAGACCGGACCGAGAAATTAAGTCCTGCATTACAGGAAGCAACGCCAATTGGGGAGATACATCCCCCGGCGCTGCGCGCCACCCCCTTCAAAGGGGGACCTGTCAGACCGGACCGAGAAATT
>JAKJCY010000210.1 GCA_022706235.1 Candidatus Hydrogenedentota bacterium
CATGAGAATCTCGGCAAACGTCAGGTCAAGGCGCCAAAAGTCTATGTGCGCGACAGCGGCCTGCTCCATGCGCTGCTGGGTATCGGCAGCCGGCGCGACCTGGAGCATCATCCCAAAGTGGGCGCCTCCTGGGAAGGATACGCCGTTGAAGAGGCGCTCAAGGCGCTACAGCCGGACGATGCCTATTACTGGGCCACCTACAATGGGGCTGAATTGGACCTCCTGCTGTTCAAGAAAGGCCGCCGCATCGGCGTGGAATGCAAGCGCGCGGACGCGCCCACGCTGACACCGTCCATGCGTGTCGCAATGACCGATTTAAAACTGGATGAATTGTACGTGGTTTACCCGGGCGAAAAACGGTATCCCCTCGCGGACAAGGTAACCGTGGTGCCCCTCGCGGAATTTGCGGGAGCCGTATAACCTATTCCCGAACGCCTCCTCTTCCATGGTGACCGCAGTCGCAAAATATTTTTGCCCGGATTTTTATGTGAGGTAATAGTAATCGAGTATACTGTCACCGGAACTCCCCCCAAAACCTGTGGTATAATACCTATGGAACGTAACGAGGTTCCGTGCGGCATCACCCGCATGAAAGTAGGTTGGGTAAATAGAGGAGACGTGCCGCGCGGGGCGTTGTAGCGTTTCCCTGAAAAGGCTTCGCCTTCGACGGGAGTCGCGGCGGAAGCCGGGGCCTTGGCCCGACGCGCCCTGCAAGTGTCCCGGGTTGGGACAGCGGCGCGGGAAGCGCCCAGTAAACCAGTGCGGTCAAGTGCGCGCGGGAAAGGCTCGTGAGTGTGAGCCGTAATGGACAGGACAGGGCAGGTGTGGCGTACGTATGGGATGACAAGAGATTTTCCAGCCTGCTGTAAGCCATTACGGCTCTTTTGTGTTCCCACCGGGGAGATACCGTGCGCGGAATTGCGCCTTTTCAGGCTTTCCTGCTAGTATGATTGAAAAGGCGCAGGACCAGTCCAGCAGGGCATGATTGTGGGACGCCTTATCTTTACAGGAGCCAGATATCCATGAGAATTGCCATTCTTGGAACCGGATACCAGGGGCTGGTGACGGGGACCTGTTTCGCCGAAAACGGGCATCGCGTGGTCTGCATGGACAGGGACGCGGACCGCATCGCGCTGTTGAAACAAGGCGTTCCCCCCATTCATGAGCCCGGGCTGGAAGAGCTCATCATCCGCAACATGGAGGAGGAACGGCTTTCGTTTACCAACGACCTCGCCAATGCGGTACGGGACAGCCTGATGATATTTTTGTGCATAGGCACGCCTGCGGATGAGCAGGGGCGCACGGACCTGTCCGGGCTGTTCGGCGCAGTCCGTCAAATTGCCGGGGCCATGGACGGTTACCGCATTATCGTAAACAAATGCACCTGCCCCCCCGGCACCGCCGACCAAATCGAGGAGATCCTCCACGAACACGCCGGGCATCCGGCCGATGTGGTGGTGAATCCCGATTTCATGAAGGAAGGTTCGGCGGTGGATGATTTTCTGCGTCCGGACCGGGTCATTATCGGCTGCCGGGAAATCCGCGTGAATGAGATCATGAAGGAAATGTACGGCCCTTTTCTGCGCACGGGCAAACCATTGATGGCCATGAGCCCGCGCAGCGCCGAAATGGCCAAATACGCCACCAATGTCATGCTGGCGGCGCGCATCTCCCTCATGAACCAGATGGCCGACCTATGCGAGGAGTACGATGCTGACATTGCGGAAGTGCGCGAAGCCGTCGGTTCCGATGCCCGCATCGGACCCACATTTCTGTTTCCCGGTATCGGTTTCGGCGGATCAGGGCTGCCCCGGGACCTCGCCGTCTGCGAACGTCTGGCCGGGGAAAACCATATCCCCCACGAACTGCTGACGGCCATCCGCACCGTTAATGAAAACCGCCGCGTGCGGTTTCTCCGGCAGATTCTCGATCACTACGGCGATACTATCCGCGAAAAACGGCTGACCCTGTGGGGCGCCAGTTTCAAAGCGCGCACGGACGATGTGCGCGGCGCCCCTGCCCTGTATATTATCGACGGATTGTGCCGGGCGGGCGCAGCCGTGACGGTGTACGACCCGGTCGCGGCCGGGAAACTGGGCGAGCGCTACGGAGACTCCATCGCCATCGCCTCCAAATATTACCCCGCGCTCGAAGGCGCGGACGGGTTGGTCATCATGACGGAGTGGAACGAGTTCCGGCGGCCCGACTATACCCGTATGGGAGAACTGATGCGCGAAAAAGTAATTTTTGACGGGCGCAACCTGTATACGCCCGCCATTATGCAATCCCATGGGTTCCGGTACTACAGCATTGGCCGCAAAACCGTATAGTCCATGGGGCCTGCCGGCGGAACCTGCCCTGTTCCATAAACCGTGTGAAGACAAAGCGTCGCTCGGGACGGTATCGTTTTTTGCCACTGCAAACGAGATTGCTTCACTGCGTTCGCAATGACGGGAATACACCGTTGTTGGTGTTGTCAGGATCAAAAAGGACAGGGAGAAATTCATGGAAATCAGTTCCAAGTATGTGGGGGCCGTATGTCGGCCACTGGACATAGAGATCACCACGCGGCAGTGCATGAATTATGCCGCAGCCATTGACGACGACAATCCCAGGCACCTCGATGATTTACGGCCTGAGGGCATCATCGCGCCGCCCATGCTCGCCGTTTCGCTCACCTGGCGTATTTCAGAGCGTTGGGAGGAATACTGGAGTGAATCGGGCTTCCCCACGGAGGTGTTGGCCCGGCAGATCCATTACAGCGAGTCCCTGGAATGGATGCGGCCCATCCGGCCGGGCGACCGGCTGCATATTGAAGGAACAGTGGAAGCCATTCGGCCCCATCGCGCGGGCTCACTCGTTATTATCAACTATACCGCGAGCGGCCCGAAGGGGGAACTCGTCTTCGTGGAACGCATCGGCGGACTGCTTCGGGGCGTACCGTGTGTGGATGACGGCCGTGGTGAAGTGCCCCTGCTCCCGGGCAGTGCTCCCCCGGAGACACTACCCTTGTGGAAATCAACCATAGCCCTCTCCAAATTCGCCGCCCACCGCTATGACGGCCTCGCGGACATTCATTTTCCGATACACATTTCACCGGCCTTCGCGCAAATGGTGGGCCTGCCCGGCATCCTCTTTCAGGGCACGGGTACCCTGGCCCTGGCCGTCCGCGAGATAGTGCTCCGGGAGGCCGACAATGATCCCGCCCGGTTGCGTGGCGCAGGGTGCCGGTTCACCGGAATGGTGTTTCCGGGTACTTCCATCAGCATGGAGGTGTTGGAACGGACGCCGATTGCTCAGGGTATCGCCTGCGGTTTCAGAGTACTCGACGGGCAGGGAAAACCGGTTTTAAGCAACGGTGCTGTTACTGTGGCCCTTTCATAAGGTAAAATATGCGGGTGGCTTGGAATCTGTGATGGGCTACAAGGATAATCGAGCGGCGGTCGTCTTCGGACGGCGTGTGTTCCCGCCAACCCGGCAAAGGGAACGCCATGTTGCCGATACAACCGGGCCATGGGCTTCGCTCATGGGAAACGGATTATGGATAAATACGCGAAACTGCTGTGGCGTTATGTAGACAAGTGGGCCTTGGAAAGGCCAGATGCGGAAGCGATCGTCTTCGGCGCGCATCGCATGACCTGGGCGCAGTTGGCCGATGCGGTCAACCGTACCGCCCGGGCCTTGCTCGCGTTGGGCGTTAAAAAAGGGGAATGTGTCGCCTTCATTTCGAATCCAAGGCCTGAGTTCATCATCACCTTCATGGCCGCCGCTAAAATCTCCGCCATTTGGGTCGGCTTGTCACCACGTTTTTCCATCCAGGAAACCAACCGCATCCTGCGCGACTGCCGCCCGGCGGTGCTGTTTACCCAGGACAAATACGAACGCGTAAACCTGGTGGAACGCGCCCTGACCTACAGTTTCGAGCTGGCCTGCATCCGGGAAATCCTGGTCATCGGAAAGGCACCGCGAGGTATGGTGGATTTTGAAACGTTTCTTGCCGACCGCCGCCCCGAACTGGATGGCGCCCTGGAACAGCGGAAGGCGCAGGGATCTCCGGAGGACGAGGTGCTGCTCATGTTCACCTCGGGGTCTTCCGGTTTTCCAAAAGGCGTGCTGCACACGCATACCTCCATCATCAGCAATGTGCGGTGGGAAAAACGCGCCTTCAAAATGTCCGGCGATTCGCGAATCCTGCTCCATTTCCCCGTCAATCATGTCGCCGCCGATGTCGAAATCGGCTACTGCGCCGTCTATGCGGGCGCGTGCATTGTCATGCTGGAATCCTTTGACGCCGCAAAAGCGCTGGAGACCATAGAAAAGGAGCAGGTCACCATTATCGGGCAGGTACCGGCCATGTACATGCTTGAGATGAGAAACCCCGCCTTCAGCAAAATATCCTGGGATTCCGTAAAAACATTTGTGTGGGGAGGCTCAGCGGCGCCGCGGGCGATGCTGACAGCGCTCGATGCCATCCGCGCCAAAACCGGTGCGCGGCTGATTACCGGGTACGGCGCCACGGAAGTGGGCGGTTTCGTTACTTTTACCCGTCCCGGTGATTCCCTCGCGGCATTGGGAAAATCCGTCGGACACCCCTGCGGCAGTTGTGAAATACGGATTGTGGATGAACACCGCAACCCCGTCACAACCGGGGTCATCGGCGAGGTGGCCGTGCGCGGGCCGGTCGTGATGACAGGTTACCTGAACAGTCCGGCGCTTACAGCCGAGGCCATGGATGAAGAGGGCTGGTTCTACAGCAAGGACCTCGGGAGCATGGACGGGCAGGGCGTCCTGACCCTGCACGGCCGCCATTCCGAAATGTTCAAAACCGGCGGCGAAAATGTGTTTCCCTGTGAAATCGAAAGTGTGCTCGAGTCTCATCCCGCCGTGCTGTATGCCGCCGTGGTCACGGTTTCCGATGAGGTCTTTGATGAAGTCTGTCATGCCCATGTCATGAAAGCGCCCGGCGCGGAACTCAGCACCAAAGAATTGCTGGAATGGTGCAAAAATTCCCTGTCCTATTTCAAAGTGCCCAAAAAAATCGTGTTCCACCCCACCTTGCCCCTGCTGCCCAACGGCAAGGTGGACAAGATTAAACTGCGCGATACTTCCTTCCGTTAGCCCGCCTTTAAAAGGCCTGCCGTTTCATTACGCTACACGCGATTGCATAATGAAACAGGTGCAGGATTTTTTATACGATTTTCCCCTGTTTCCCGCCTTATTTAGTGGCATGTTTCTTGATTGTTTACAGGAGACCGACAAAACAAGCAAGGAGTACCCGTAATGATACGCATGGATAAATTAACCATAAAAGCGCAGGAAGCGCTTGCCGAAGCCCTCGAAATGGCTTCCTCCAAAGGACATCCGGAAATAACCACGGTGCATCTGCTGAACGCCCTGGCGTCGCAGGAACAGGGTGCCGTGGCCTCCATATTACAGCGCATCGGCGTGCCGCCCGCCCAGGCGGCCGCCGCCGCGGTGGCCGCCATGGAGCGCATGCCCCGCACCAGCGGCGGCGGAGCGCAGCCCGGCCTGGGACGTGAAGCCAACAAGGCGCTTGACGCGGGCTGGGCCCAGGCACAGCGGCTCAAGGATGAATACCTGAGCACCGAACATATGCTGCTCGGCATCCTGGAAGCCGGCGGCGAAGCCGCACAACTGCTGAAAGGGTCCGGGGTATCCCCCCAGGCGGTACTGCAGGCGCTCAAAGAGGTGCGCGGCACCCAGCGGGTCACCGACCCGAACGCCGAGTCCACCTACGAGGCGCTGCAGAAATACAGCCGCGACCTGACACAGCTGGCGCGGGCGGGCAAACTGGATCCGGTCATCGGCCGCGATGAAGAAATTCGCCGGGTGATCCAAGTGCTGTCCCGCAGGACCAAGAACAACCCCGTGCTCATCGGCGAACCCGGCACGGGCAAAACCGCCATCGTGGAAGGGCTGGCCCAGCGCATCATCGCCGGTGACGTGCCCGAAGGCCTGAAGAACAAGCGCATCGCCGCACTGGACATCGCCGCCATGGTCGCCGGCGCCAAGTTCCGCGGCGAATTCGAAGAGCGTCTGAAGGCCGTCCTCGCCTCCGTGCAGGAAGCGGAGGGTAAGGTGATTCTTTTTATCGACGAGATGCACACCATTGTCGGCGCGGGCGCGGCGGAAGGCGCCATGGACGCCTCGAACATGCTAAAACCCGCCCTGGCGCGGGGGGAACTGCATTGCATCGGCGCCACCACGCTCGACGAATACAAGAAGCATGTGGAAAAGGATGCCGCCCTGGAACGCCGCTTCCAGCCGGTATATGTGGACCAGCCCAACGTGGAAAATACCATCGCCATCCTGCGCGGTCTGAAGGAACGGTACGAAGTGCATCACGGCGTGCGCATCAGCGACGACGCCATCGTCGCCGCCGCCACGCTCAGCCATCGCTATATCACTGACCGGTTCCTGCCGGACAAGGCCATCGATCTGATTGACGAAGCGGCCTCACGCCTGCGCATCGAAATAGACAGCATGCCCTACGAGATTGATGTCATCGAGCGGCGATTGCGTCAGCTGGAAATCGAGCAACTCGCCCTGAAAAAAGAAAAAGACCGCAGCGCCCGGGAACGGCGCGAAGCGCTGGAGTCGGAAATGGCCGAACTGAGGGAAGACCTCAGCGCCAAGAAAAGCCAGTGGCAGACGGAAAAGGAACGCATCGAGGCCATCCGCGGCCTGCAGGGCCAGATAGACGAAGCGAAACGACAGGAGGAAATCGCCGAGCGGCAGGGCCAGTATGACAAGGTCGCCGAAATCCGTTACGGCACGCTGAACGAACTGCAGCAACAACTCGCGGCGGAAAGCGCCAAACTGGCCGAGGTACAACAGCAGGGCAGTTTCCTCAGCGAAGAGGTGACCGAGGAAAACGTGTCCAAAATCGTGTCGAGCTGGACCGGCATTCCCGTGGACAAGCTTATGGAAGGCGAGATGGAGAAACTACTCCAGCTCGAAAAACAAATCGGCCTGCGCGTCATCGGCCAGGACGACGGCGTTCGCGCCGTCTGCGAAGCGGTGCGTCGCGCCCGGGCAGGGCTGAAGGAACCCCGGCGGCCCATCGGCTCCTTCATCTTCCTGGGCCC
>JAKJCY010000211.1 GCA_022706235.1 Candidatus Hydrogenedentota bacterium
GGGAACGCTCAAGCAACTGCGGGAAGACCCCGATAATCCCGAATTTCCGGTCCCGTATTTGGGATCGCCAGGCGAAGAACAGCGTTTTTATACCAATGCGGATAGAAATTTAAAGAATGCTCCCTATTATTTACGCTGGGGGGGCTACCGTGCCTATTATTTTATCCGGGACAACTCGGAAAATCCCGCGATAAGAGACGAAGAGGGAAAAATAACGCAGCATCTGTTGTTGCGCACCTTGCGTTCGCGGTTTATTCGTCCCGAATACGGGGCGGAATGGTTTCAGACGCAAACACTTGACCTGCCCTGCGGTGAGGACCGCGTCAATCTTCTGGAAGGTGTGCGCCTTTTTGACAAGTGTATCGGCGACCTGACGGCTTTTATTTCCGTAACGGGGGATTACGACCCCGATGTGCCGGGCAGCTACCCGATATTTTACAATGGCCGCAATATTTACGGTCAGGAATATAGAACCGAGCGTATTATCAATGTGGTGGATGGGACACCGCCGGCCTTGGAACTCTACACGGGTGAAGGAGAAGATGAAATCGCGGTACCCAGTCCCGGCACAGCTGCGGTGAATGATTATATCCCATGGTGTGTCTGGCGCGACGGCATGATCAACGGTGACGGGACTACGGACGTTAAAACGGGATGGGAGTGGTGGAATAACTGGTTTCTCCTGAAGCCCTATCAAGGGTTCAAGGCGACCGACGCCTGCGGCAACGTTGACTGCACGCCCTCCGTCTCCATAACCGGCGACGGTAAATTGCGTGAATCGTTGGAGTTTATGTCTGAGGCCACCGCCCATCTGGATGAGACCAATCCCTGGGATTTACGGCCGTATGTGTTGATGGATCCGGAAGACGAAGAGGCACCTGAAGGGCGCTATCCCATCTGGTTCTCCTACAAGGATAACAGTTTGAACGAAGCCGGCGGGGGACGCATTGTCAATGTGCTTCCGACGGCACCCGAGATTGTGATTCAGGAGAAAACACCCCGGAAAGTGGAATGCGGCAATGAAACGGCCGATATCGCCTATCCCGCCCCGGATTTCTTCGACCGGTCCGAATACCAGGGAGAGGTCTGGCAATGCAGCACGGATAGAAACGATATTTTAATCGAGGAGACCGGCGCTGCTCCGCTTTTGAATACGCCGGGTACGTATGTCCGGCACTGGAAGGTGACCAATGCGCTTTGGAATACGGCCGAGGCCGAGTTTTCCATCATCATTCAGGACACCCTTCCTCCCGTAATCAGCATCCTTCCGGAGAAACGGGTCGAATGGGAGGTCGGCAAACCGTTCAGTGTGGAAAGCGTTGCAACGGTTCTCGCCGAGGACCAATGCGACGGTGTTGTTGACGTGGAGCTCGCCGACCGGGATAACATGGACTTCAAGTCCCCGAAAAAAGGCGTGTATGAACTTGTTTTCAGGGCGGAAGACCGGACAGAAAACAGTACCACGGAACGATTGACCGTATTTGTGGAAACGGAAATGATTGACCCTGAAAATGATCCGCCTGTTATCACGCTGCTGGGGGCGCGCTCCGTGCTTTTGGAATGCGGCAGTCCCTTCATTGATCCGGGCGCTTCCGCCGCCGATATTCTGGAAGGCGACCTGACCAGCGAGATCAAGACAACGGGTTCTGTGGACCAGTGGTCCACCGGCACCTATGAAATCACGTACCGTGTGGAAGACAGAGACGGCCACAGTGACGAGGCCAAACGGTCGGTGAAAGTGGAAGACAGTATTGCTCCGGTAATCAGCCTGCGCGGGCAGGCCGCGATGAGTGTGCAGTTGAATAACCCCTTCCTTGATCCGGGCGCGACGGCCAATGACTTGTGTGATGGTACGGTTGGCGTCACGGTTGTCGGCGTGGTGGATACCACCAAGGCCGGATTGTATACGCTTACCTATACCGCTCGGGATGGCGCGGGTAATGAAGCGTTCCCCATCACGCGCCAGGTAACCGTGGCGGGGGGCTCCATGGAAGGGGAGGAATTCCGGGAAGGCGAAGGCGAAGCGGTTGAAGGCGAACCCACAGTTAAGGTAAGGGTTCCCGACCTGGTGCTGGAACAGTATGAAAATGCCCCGGCCATCCTGGCGGCGGTTAATCTTACGAGCGGAGGCATTGTCTATGAATGCAGCAAAGAGGTGCCGGAAGGTCTGGTAATCAGTCAGAATCCGGCGGCGGGTCTGCTGGTGGAGTCCTTGACGCCCGTCAGTCTTGTGGTATCTGAAGGCCCCTGCGCCTGCGGTTGTGAAGGAGGGGAGGAGTTAAGTTGGAGCGGCATCTTCCTGGGCGCGTTGGCGTTGCTGGTGCTACTGGCGGCGAGTTTTGGCGTCGGTAGTGGTGCCATTAAATAGCGCCGCTTTCCCGAGAAAGCAATAGAACAAGGTCCGCTTCCCCGCAGGGAAGCGGACCTTCTTGCATCCGTTTTTCCCTGTAGGCTCGGACGGAATCGTCATCTCAAACCACCGCCGGGGTTGAATGAAGTCGCGTAAAGAAGGGACAGACCACAAAATAGCAAACATGAAACACAGGCGTGTACGCTGTACTCAGGGGCTATTTGGCGGTCAGTCCCTTCTTTACGCCGTCTATGTGTTCTCTCAAAAAGTGCCATCATATATTCCGCAGAGTTCAGGAAGTCTGAAGTTGGATACGGCAAGAAGCCGTTCAACCTGTCAGGCCCAGTTCCCGGACCAGCAGGGAGTCTTTCCGAACCCGGGGAATGATGATTTCTTCTTTTGCGGAAAGCCGTTGGCGTGACACGAACAGGGCCGCACCAGGATGCTGATATGCCATGACTTTAATGTAGTGCCACCACTCGTGATTTTTTCCGGGCGCGCCCGCGAGCAACGCGGGAATCTGCCTCAGTTCTTCCAGCAGGGCGGGGGCCACCAGTTCCTCCGATAGGATGTCCAAGGCATCGGCTGAATAACTGTTTAATTTGTTGAAGAGCTCCTCGTGTGCCGCCGCATATTTCATTGCCGCCCGGAACGCGGCGGCAAAGGCTTCCCAATCCTGGTCCAGGGAGCGGATTAATGCGGCGGTGAAGGCCTGGAGCGTGGCCGGTTCAACCGTTTCGAAATGCCCGGAAAATTCCGTATAGGGCAGCAAATAGTGCAATGCGGCCTTGCAGAGCGCGCCATCCTCCTGCCAGGCCGGGGCCTGCTCCAGTGTCACGGGGTAGACCGTATGCATGGCCGGAGCCCGCTCGTGATAGTCGGGCACTGCGGGCAGCGGTTCCGGAAAGGCGCCATAATCGTATTGCAGCCCCAGGGCGATGGAATACCCGCGCACGGCCGCGTCCAGGTCTCCCTGTTTCAACTGTTCATCAGCCTTGTCAAGGGCCAGTTCCTGAATCCGCCGCCGTATCCGCAGCAGTTCATAGGCCTGGGCTGCGGCGGTATATTTGCCAAGGCGCAGCGCGTTGTCGCCCAGGGCCATCACCAACCGCCAGGGCAACCGGGGCGGTCCCTTGCGCTGGAGTTGTTCACGCACATACGCGTGGATTTCCGGGGTATGCACCAGCGCCAGGGCTTCACGGTATTCGGGGGATTCTTCGGTGTCGGCGAACAGATAATCATATTTTGGCGTGGATGCATCTTCCGGTGACTCTTCCCGGAAGGGCGAGGCCGGCAGAAAAAGCAACCTGAAATTTACAATATCACCCGCAGCGACCGCCCAGGCAAGGCTTTCATCGAGCAGGGCGTCATAGTCCCGTTCCACGGTATCGGTTGGCGTGTTCATGCGGGTGCGTCTCCTTGCAGCAGGGTATCCAGAAAAGAGGCCCGTTCCTCCCAGGCTATTTCCGGGGGCGATATCTCGAAATAGGGCAGGCGCTCATGAATTTCCTGGTACCGTTGTTGCCGGTTCTGGCGCAAAATGCGCCCGGCGTGGCGTTCATGAGAGGGGTTCCAGCCGCTGTGTTCCACACATTCCGGGTCACGCCCGGCCTCCAGCACATATTCCTCCATATACGCCGCCAGGAAATCCCGCAGCGCTTGATCATAGCGGCGGCGGAGCTTGTCTTCCTCCTCCGGTACGGTACCTTCCTCCGTGCCGCGCCAGTCCTGCTCCAGCCGGATAACCTCGTCCCGCGCCTGAAGATAGCGTTCGCCGCGCTCCCGGTCCCGTAAAATATAAAAGGCGGCGTTCAACTGGGCGATTTGCAGCAGATACTGCTGTTGCCGTTCATGGGCATGCTCGTTCTCACTGATTTCAATCAGCAGTTGTTTCATGCGCTTTTTATAGCTCCGGATAACATCGGCCGGCTTGTACGGATCGGGCAAGGCCAATACCGTCCGGTAGTCTATATATCCCAAATCATCTGTCATGAAAAACTCCTGCCACGGACCTTGTCCATGGCCTTCTTTTCAGGCCATTTTGTAAACAGCCATGCCTACTTTCGGGTTCAGGCCACCATCGCAACCCATGGTTACGAAAAGGGTACCGTCCCCATAAAACCGCCCGGTCTGCCGACACATACACCGCCGGGACGCCAAGAAAGTCCCTTTTGCAAAGAAAGAAACTTGGCCCCGTCACGCCGTGCGAAACCGGTATGACTGTCCACCCCGTTGCGTAAAAAGCGCTTCGGGAGTGATTCACGACACTCTCCGAACGCGAAATGCATGGATACTTGCATTGTATGGCTTCAGGGCGGGTAAACGCAAAAATTCAACGTGGCCATTGCTTCACTATTCCGTTGAAAGTCAGGCGCTTTGACCATGATGCGTTGCACTTTCAGGGTGAGGTGCTTGGAGGTCTGTTCCCGTGCAAGGGCTTCCGCCCGGGGCGGCGCGCGTTTGGATATTTTATGGTTTCTGGTGTTCGTCTTGTTTCGGCACCATCCATCTTCATGACCACGTTTGGACCTTCTCTGGAATGAGAACAACTTTTGCCCCTCTTATGCCGGTGGTAAATAAGCACCCTGTTCCATGCTCTGAATTTTATAGTTTACAACAATAAACAATGCCTTTCGTAACGTAACATGACAACTTTAGTTTTATCCACATTGAAGATTGAAATTAGGATATTAAATCCGTATCATTCTATTATGAGAACTGTGCATATAGCAAGAAGCCGTTGTGGTCCCGTGAGTATGGTCGCCAGTATCATCTGTTTTATGCAGCGTGGCTATCTACTATAAGGGATGGAATATCGCGAAAAGAGAAGCAAGCCGGGTGTCGAGTGTAGCAGGTCGCGGATAGTGCTCCGACTGGCGTGTACGTGCTTGTGTAACGGTCTTTACGAGTATAGGAGTCATCGTATGTTGAACCTGGCCCATTTTTTAGATGTAACGGCCGAAAAATATCCTGACAATACGGCTGTTATACAGGATGACTTTAAGATGACGTGGCGCGAGCTTGCCGCATTTACCCACCGTGTCGCCAATATCCTTCGTTCAAAGGGAATCGGCAAGGGCGACACCGTGGCGATGATGGTTCCCAATACGCCCCATTTCCCGATGATTTATTACGGGATACTACATACGGGTGCGGCCGTAGTGCCTGTCAATGTGATGTATCGGCATAATGAAATTGAGCACTACCTGATTGATTCCGAGGCGAAGGTGTTCTTCGCGTTTAAAGTGTTTGAGGAAGAAGCCCGGAAAGCATTTCTGGCGGCGGAAAATTGTAAAGACTTTATTGTAATCTCATCGCCTGATGACTTGGAGGACCCTGCTGTCGGTGAAAATTTCACCAAGATTATGATGGAGGCGGATAGTGATTTTGACACGTTCCAGACGATGCCGGATGATACTGCGGTAATTCTGTATACCTCGGGCACGACGGGCATGCCCAAAGGCGCCGAACTGACCCATTTCAACATGTTTTTCAATGCCTATCATGCCTGTAACAGCATTTTACATCTGACACCGAGAGATGTGGCACTCGTCACGCTGCCTTTGTTTCATTCTTTTGGGCAAACCTGTATGATGAATGCGTCCATATTGGGGGGGGTGGGAATGACCATGCTGCCGCGCTTTGAAACCGAAAAAGCGATGCAAGTGATAGAACGGGACCACGTCACGGTGGTTGCCCTCGTGCCCACCATGTACTTTTTTATGCTGAATACGGAAAAGCAGTTTGATTATGACCTGAGCAGCATTCGTATGGCAGTTTCCGGTGGGGCGGCGCTACCGGAGGAAACCCACCGCCGGTTCCGCGAACGCCATGGCATTGTGGTTCTGGAAGGTTACGGTCTTTCGGAAACGAGCCCAATCAGTTCTTTTACGGCAGCCGACGAAGAGGTGCGGGTCGGCTCCATCGGAAAGCCTATCTGGGGCGTTGAAATGCGCATCAAGATGGACGATCGCTCCTTTGGCGGCGTCAATGACGTTGGCGAAATTGTCATACGGGGTCACAATGTGATGAAACGCTACCTGAACCGGCCGCAGGCCACACAGGAGGCCATTATTGACGGATGGTTCCATACCGGGGATGTGGGACGGTATGATGAGGACGGGTATTTCTATATTGTGGACCGGAAAAAAGACATCATTATTCGGGGCGGCATGAACATTTATCCCCGTGAAATCGAAGAGGTCCTCTATGCCCACCCCAAAGTATTCGAGGTGTCCGTAGTAGGTGTGCCCGACCCGGCGCGCGGAGAAGAGGTGAAAGCCTATTTGTCCCCTCTCGCCGGTGAAACCATTACCCCGGAAGAAATCCATGAGTACCTGCAACAGCGTATCGCCCGATACAAATGGCCCCGGGACATTGAAGTGCTGGCCGAACTACCCAAAGGTCCAACAGGAAAGATTCTCAAGCGGGAACTGAAACTACGCGCCGCCCAAAAAAGTTCTGGCGCCTGAACCGAAATTCAGCCTGCATTCCTCAGCCCGGAAGAACGCATGATACAGCCAGGGGGGAGGGCGGCGACACATCTTTCAAGGGAGTCTCCGTGCCTGCGTTGGACTAAACGGCTTCGCCGTGGATAATTACTCGTGTGCCCGCAAAACAGGGACAGACAACCAAATAGCAGTATCTGCCGAATGGCATATATGCAACGGTCGTGGGCTATTTGGCAGTCAGTCCCTGTTTTGCTCTGTTTTCTTGTTTGCGTTTAGTCCAACGAAGTTTTTC
>JAKJCY010000212.1 GCA_022706235.1 Candidatus Hydrogenedentota bacterium
ACTTTTATCAACCCCAGGTGGGTGATAAGGAAGCGGTAAAAGAATACGCCAAAATGGGCAAGGACATGGGGTATCTCGATGATGTTCCCGCAACGATTAAACAGTATGAAGCGGAATTAAGTCTGGAAGACACCGAAGTTGAACTCAAAGACGGTGAAGCTACGGTTTATCCCATCGATGCGATAACCAACCAGGGTTCTGCCACGGTCGAACTGGTTCTTAAGAAGGAAGCTGACGGCACCTGGCGCGTTATTGGTGGCGACGCTTACGGTATTTAAGACAACGCTGTTACCTTGTGATGATTTTAGGGGCGTCCGTTTTCGCGCGGACGCCTTTTTTTCTTTGTACCCATGAGCATCAACAGATCCTGAACGCTTGCACAGGATGAGATGTTGTACCATATGCTTGGGAGTTTAAGCATCTCAGCGAAGCGATGCCTGCTGATCATTGAATAATAGTAATAGTGCTTTGTTCGTGATTGCGAATAATACGGTCTGCATATACCCCTATCAAGTGTTATAATATAGGTAGTTTGGATTTGTAAGAAAAAAAATCTCAAAATCCTAAGGATGTTTTCATGGGTAACGTTACTGCAGACAACGGTTATTTCGGTAAACAACTTTTCTTGATGAGCATCGTCCTCTGTTTTTTGATATTCCCGTCCGCTGACGTGTGGGCCAGCGATTCCTGTGTCGGGTATTGTGGAGGCTATACAGGCGTATGCTACTGCGATGACGAATGTTATTTATACGGGGATTGTTGCAATGACGCGTGTGATGTCTGTCCCGATTTGGCGGGATGTGTCAATCCAGGCGACTGCACTGGGGACTTCAATCTTTGTGATGCGCTGAATACCTGTGATTTCGACTGGACAATCGGGGGTGACGCAGGCTTTTTCGGCAAAACGAGCGTCTCCCATGACGGCGAAGCGGCGGCGCGGAGCGGCTGTATCGCCCCGACCGAACATTCCCTTCTGGAAACCGTGGTAGGCCAATCCGGTACCATCAATTTCTGGTGGCAGGTGTCTTCGGAAGAGGACTACGATTTTCTCGCTTTTTATGTGGATTATGCCCTGCAAGATCAAATCTCCGGAATCACCTCCTGGGCACAGAGGTCCTTTCATGTAAATGCCGGTCAACGGGTTTCCTTTCGATATTATAAGGATGAGACGGTCAACGGGGGGGAAGACTGCGGGCGGGTGGACGAAGTCACCTTTGTTCTGGACGATGCGCTGGTCATCAGTCCCCTGACGGATTTCTCTGCGGCGGGCTATCAAAATGGCCCGTTTACGCCGGCCTCGAAGGCGTATACGCTGACGAATACGGGCGATGTCTCCCTGATATGGAGCGTGTCCGGCGATGGCACGGGCTGGGTGGACTACGCGCCCACTGGCGGTACGTTGGTGCCGGGCGCATCCGCGCCTCTGACGGTGAGCCTGAACGTGGGCGCTGACGCGCTGGCCGAGGGTATCTATTCTTTTGCGTACACGATAGCGAATGAGGACAGCGGCTATTCCCACGCCTTCCAGGGAACGCTGACGGTGATTCCCATCCCGGGCGAGATTGTCGTGGAGGATACGATTCTTCCGGCAAATGATCTTGATGTCCCCTTCGGGGATGTGATCCTGGGCATGTCCCGTACGGAACAGATTACCGTGCACAATACCGACCCGACCCATACCCTGACGGTAAAGGGGGTTACGCTGATGGGGGCCCCGCCCGCAAAAGCGCTTAAAGCAACGCCGGCGGCGCCGTCCGTGGCGGTCCCTTCTTTTGTACCGAAAGCGGACATGAGCCGGCCTCATAAGGCGGGACAGCTGATTGTCGGGTATACACCCGGGATGAAACGGGCAGATGCCGACGGGCTCCATGCCGCCATGAAAGCCAAGCGCTTGCGCCGTTTTAAACTGATTGAAGCCGACGTGGTGCAATTGCCCGACAGTACGGACCTGGACCAGGCAATCGCCGCGTATACCGCCCAGCCCGGCGTGGCCTATGCGGAGCCGAACTATAAACGGTATGCCCTGGCGACCCCGAATGACCCGCAGTTTAACAGCCTGTGGGGATTTAACAACACGGGGCAGACCGGCGGTACGACCAACGCGGACATCAACGCGCCCGAGGCCTGGGAGTTCGGTACGGGCAGCCACGAAATTATCGTCGGCGTCATTGACACCGGCGTGGACTATACGCACGAGGACCTAGCCGCCAACATGTGGGTAAACGATGCGGAATTTTATGGTACCCCGGATGTTGACGATGACGGCAACGGGATTGTGGACGACATTCACGGCGCACGTTGGACCAACGGCGACGGCACCGTTACCAGCGGCGATCCCATGGACGGTCAGAGCCACGGCACCCATTGCTCGGGCACCATCGGCGCCGTGGGCAACAACGGCATCGGCGTGGCCGGGGTCAACTGGAATGTCCGCATTATGGGCCTGAAGTTCCTGGACGATGAGGGCTCCGGGTACGATACGGACGCGGTTTCCGCCTTGGAGTATGCGGTGGAGAAGGGCGCGCACCTGACGAGCAATTCCTGGGGCAGCAACGAGTTTTCCCAGGCGTTGCTGGACGCGATAAAAGCGGCGGGCGAGGCGAACCAGCTGTTCATCGCCGCCGCAGGCAATGACTACGGCAACAACAATGACGACTATCCCATGTACCCGGCCGCCTATCCGCCTGACAACATTATCGCGGTAGCGGCCAGCGACCACAACGACAACATGGCGTACTTCAGCAATTACGGTCCCACCACGGTGGACCTGGCGGCGCCCGGCGTGAATATCCTGAGTACTGTGCCCGGAAACGGCTATGACGGCAGTTTCAGCGGCACATCCATGGCAACACCCCATGTTTCGGGCGTTGCTGCCTTGCTCCTGTCCATCAATCCCGGCGCGCTTTACCAGGACGTTAAAGGCTGGATCCTGGAAAATGTCACGCCCCTGCCGCAATGGGAAGGCCTGACGGTTACCGGCGGTCGGCTGAATGCGTCCGATGCCTTGTTGTACAGCAACCCGCATTTCCAGCTGGACGGCCTGCCCGCGTGGCCTCTGGCGATAGGCCCGGGCGGCTCGGTTACCTTTGACGTGATCTATGCCCCGATAGCCGTCGGCGACCATGAGGCCCGGGTCCGCATTGTGAGCGACGATATGAACGAAGCGGAAACACTGGTGCACTTGAGCGGATCCTGCCGTGAGGATGTCCTGGCCGTCAGTCCCCTGGCGAATTTCGTGTCCGAAGGGTATCAGTTCGGCACGCTCACGCCGGCGTGCAAGACCTACACCCTCACCAACCGGGGCCTCTCGTCCGTGGATTGGACTGCGGGGGTAAGCGCGACCTGGGTAGCCGCCAGTTCCACGGGTGGCAGCCTGGCGCCGGGCGCGTCCGTTGCGGTGGATATTTGCCTCACCGCGGAGGCGCCGCTGCTGTCCCCCGGTGAATACGAGGCGGACCTGGTTTTCACGAATGTGACGTCCGG
Source organism: Candidatus Hydrogenedentota bacterium (assembly GCA_022706235.1). Classification (GTDB taxonomy): domain Bacteria; phylum Hydrogenedentota; class Hydrogenedentia; order Hydrogenedentales; family CAITNO01; genus JAAYBJ01. The sequence goes on from JAKJCY010000212.1 coordinate 3,484, forward strand.
GTGGCAGGGCACGCAGCTTGCGCGCGTGCGGGTATTGGCCAATCCCGGAGAGATCCGGGTGGAAGACACGATACCCATTGTGGACGACCTCGACCTGCCCTTTGGCGCGGTGGTGGTCGGCAAGGAGCGCACGGAACAGATTACGGTTAGCAATATCAACAACGATTACGACCTGATCATCAGCCAAATCGGCTTGAGTGGCTCCGTGGTGATTGGGGATGCGCCGCCCGACGGGGCGGCCAAGGCGGCCGCGCCTTATCGGGTTCCGCCGGATGCGGCCCTGGCCCTGGGCAGGCTTAACGTGCTGGTGTTGGGCACAGGTACCGACTTTACGATGTTGCGGTACTACCTGTCGGCGTATCCGGACATCAACCGCGTGGACGCCTATGACGCCGCTTCCGGCGTGCCCACCGTAGAGATGCTGCTGACCTATCACACGGTGGTGGTCATGAGCGAGTACGCCTTTCTGGATGCCGTCGCCACGGGCAATGCGCTGGCGGACTATGTGGATGCGGGCGGCAGCGTCGTCGAGGCCGTGGGCGTGTTCGCCTTTGACGGCGGCTTTGGCCTGGAACTGGGCGGGCGTTTCGTGACGGAAGGCTACGAGCCGTTCCTGCACGGGGACCTCACCTACAACGAGTATCTTTTCCTGGGCGCCCATAACACCCAGCATCCCATCATGCAGGGGGTGCACAACGTGCCGGGCGGGTTTATGGTGTATGTGTCGTTGCGCCCCGGCGCCGAATGGGTGGCCAACTGGTATGACGGCACGCCGCTGGTGGCCGTGTGGAACCAGAATGTCGTCGGCATCAACCTGTACGCCTTTGACTACGGCGACTTGTCGGGGGACGTGGTGGCGCTGTTCCACAATGCCATCGTATACGTGGCCGAGCGGCCGTTCCGCACGGGGACCCTGCCGGACCTGCCGCTGGTCCTCGCGCCCGGTTCCACGTTCACCTTCGATGTTTCCTTTGTGCCGGAGAACGTGGGCAAGTATACCGGCCAGGTGCGCATCTCGAGCAACGACAAGAGTACGCCGGACGCCAATGTGGCGATTAGCGGCCTGGCGGTCGGCGGCGAATTCGCGCTGACCTACACGGGCCGCAATCCGGCCTTGGCGGGGGTGGGCGACCGGGTCGAAATCCCCGTGAACACCCTGTACAGCCGCGGGCTGGTGGCCTACCAGTGGTATCGCGTCCTGCCGGATAAGATGCTGCAGCTGCTGGACGAGCAGACCGATGAGGTGCTGGAATTCGACGCGGTGGACTGGGGCGATGTGGGCGACTATCAGTGCGTTGCGACGGACACGGTCGCCGGTTCGGCACTATCGCCGGTTATAGGGTTGGAGGTGGTGGAAGATTTACCTTTGTCGAAGGTCCTGCCTTTGTGTTTAAGCGTGATTATGGCAGCGTTAATGGGAGTGGTCCTTACACGGCGTAACCCTTTGGAAAGAAGGTCCGATGGCTTGACCAAATACGACTCCCGGTAAAAGTGAACGCAGTATTTTTGCCGTGAATCAAATCTGACACATCTGGAAAGATTAGAGTGGCCGAGCATGATTCACCCTGAATGCGAACAAAAATGTTGCTGATGTCACATTTTCAATTTCGTGTTTGAAGGCTAATTTTGTGTTCGCGTAGAATGAACACCCGAACAAAACAACAGGCCGAGTAACATGACAGTCTGTATGGGAATCAAAGGTCATCCGTTTACCGTGACGTGGAAAAGAGGGGGGTAAAGACTTCTACCGGTAGGTGTCGCGGATCCTTTTAACATCATAGACAACAGGTATTCTTGCCTTATCCCGTTTTTGAGGATTGCCATAAAGCCCCACTTTGAAGCGGTAATTTACCGTAATGGCCTGTTCGGGGACTTGGATTGATTTAAATCCTTGCCAGAAGTCATTTTGTCCACGCTTACTTAACAACTCTATAACCTCGGTTATGGCATCCAAAGGCGCCGCGACTTCCTTATCAAAAGCAAGAGTGTCCAGCAAGATGAATACTGGCGCCAACCCGTCATTGCCTATGCCCTTTGAAGGGACAAGTTCCCAAGCCATATCTTTTTCAAGATCATGCCCGACCACAATGGTGTCCTTCAGGCATTTTTGAAGGGAATCCATACCATGGTCCCGAACCGCATCAAGAAACTGTTTTTGCCGGGACCCCGGTGGCGGCGAATAGATGTCGGTTATGGACGGAGATAAACCGGTAAGATTAAAACACTTTTGCGTGTAAGGTTTTGCCCCCTTTGTAACCACCACCGTTCGGGCTCCAAGTGTTATCAGCTTGTTTAAGGCTGGTTTTGACCCTTGCCGGACCCGCAGAAATCGGTCCTTTTCACGTTCGATATATTTGTACAGTGATTCTTGCCAATTAATAAAGGCTTCTGTTACTCTGGGAGAACCTGCGCCAAATTCACCTTCAAATTGTCTCCAGGCTTCTTCTTCTTTTTTAAGGCGTATATCGCGTAACCGTCGTTCCCATACCAAGAGGAGTTCATCGCTATCAAGCAAGACCAGCTTTCCCTGTAAATCAAGTGTTTCTGGGACCAATGCAGGGGTGTTGATGAAAAACTCACGTATCTTGCGAAAAATGTTGCGCAGTACGCCGTCAGTATTAGTAGTCTGGTTTCGAATCACCCTTATGTCTCCATTATAGGGTCCGGATTGATTCTATAATTCACGTCTATTCTCAGACGTAAGATATTCTATCCGAATTTACCGCAAAATCCAAAAAGGAATAAGTGTACATGATTCGAAGATACTCAATCCAAGCGGACACCATGTTAAGAAGGTACCTCATCTAAGAAAAATAAATTATTAAATACCAGTGTCCTATTAAAGTTTAATGGCTGTGCTTAAAGTAAAATACGGTTCATGACAAGTTATTCAGATTTTGGTTGTGCGTGTCAGATTTTTTCACATCTCAATAAAAGAACATTCAAAAATGTCTGAGCTGATGAAGTCACTATAAGTAATTTAGGGTACTAGGAAGCCGCCTGGGGAAAAAATGAAACGCAATGTGCGCATTGTTGTTCGTTTGGGATTAGGTTGTGATAACGGTCCTTAAAAAGGTTGTGACTTGTATTTATAACGACGATTCAACCTATGGTATGTTCTAATCCTTTAAATCTATGTTCATCCACCGGCCCTGCCGGCGAGAATTCGTCAGGCTTTTCCGTTCCATCGTTTTTCTTTGCCTATGAACCGGGATGACGTAGGCTTGGTCGTGATAAGATGGACAACAAGGCTTTGAGAAGGAATCGATAGTTGTTCTCATGTGGCTCCATTTAGGAGCCCCCCTCATACCACCGGCTCTGCCGGTGGTTGTTGATTAGATCTATCCGTAAAACATTGCGGTCATAACAGGGCATCCTCCTGGCGTTGGTGAAGTGTTAAGACAGATTTTGCACAAGCCGAAATTTTATCGCGGAGGGGTTCAGGGAACAGGAGTTCCATTTCGCCACCGAAACTTAAAACCCAGGCTACAGTTTCTTTT
>JAKJCY010000213.1 GCA_022706235.1 Candidatus Hydrogenedentota bacterium
GGGCACAACAACCGCCTTGAACGCGTCATTTGCCTTCAGTATATTCACTTCCTCTCCGTCCACCCAGGCGCGCCAACCCGGATACCAGGAATCCAGGAAAGTAAGAATACGTGGGCCCGGAAGATCCTTCAACTGCACGGAAACGGTATTGGCCGTATATTTCTCGATTTCTATGTGTTTATTTTCATCTTTCAGGTCTTTTAATACATAAGCCCCGGTCAGTTGAATTCGGGATGCGGACGCACGGGGATAAATCAGGCTGACTGTATTCTTACCGCAGTCCGGAAGCGGTATTTCGAGGGTTCGTTCTGTACCGTGGGTATGAATGGTGCGGCTGCGCCTTAACGCATAGGTACGCCCCGATTCATCCCGGCACACAGGAGTAAACTCTACAACCCCTGTTCCGCGGTATTTTACATAGAGAGCGCTGTGTGTGAAGTTTTGACTAAACGGTGCCAGAAGCACTTCCAAGTTTTTCCCCCGGGAAATAACGTTGCCCGTATCCGGCGTCCCGAGTTCTATACATTCCACCTCGTCGGATACGGCGGTTTCTTTCAGGGACATACGGGAAACTTCCGGAACGGTCAATGTCGTATCGGCTGGTAGATCATCAAGAAAGGCGGTAGTGGCTGCGGGAAACAGGAGGGTTTTGTCCGGCAAGTTTCCGCAAACCCATTGCCGCGCGAGCCAGAAGGAACGTTTCATGAAAAGGTTTCCACGCTGGTTCTCCACAGTGACGTCTTCGCCTTTGAGGTAACCACGATAGAAGTTCTCATAGCCTATTTTGCAAAGGGTTTCCCTGGTCTTCCCAATATAGAGCGGATTATACCCGGCCATGGTAAAATCCAGTGTAAACATGTTCCAGTTTGGGCGAACAACGGCATCACGCCTGTTCAAGCGCGAAATATCCTGGTGCCTACCGAAAGTGCCCGTGTCCATTTTCAGGGCAACACGCTTTGAAACATACGCGGGCAATATTTGAGCGCTCCAGAGAAGAATCTCCGCGGCAACGAGGATTGCGATTATCAAGCGCCCCAGCCGCATTGACGGCAGCCATGAAAAAAGGCATATGGCCGCCAAGGTCACCAGGGGCACTCCCCAGACAAAATGCCATTTTTGCCGGAGAACATCTTCCAGGAGCCACTGATACAGCATGTACAACATACCGGCCCCTGCAGCCGCCAACACTAGCATCCGAACGCCGCGGACCCAGCGATGGATAGGCCTGCGGCCGGCGGCATCTATGCCGAAAGCTACCAACAGGGCAAAGGGAAGGGCGGCGAAAGAGCCCGCCCTCCAGGGCGAAACGGTAATGTTCAAAATATCAAACCGATGCAGCAACGCCCCAACCGGAAATGGCGGCCCCAACGTGCAATCCGTAAGAACAAGGTAAAGCAGAAAAAATACAACGGCATCGCGCCAACGCTTGTGATGGGTTAAAGCCGCCAACGCCACAAGCAGTGAACCGATGCCAACCGCCCGGGGACCGAATGGCAGCCAGGTATTACCCGGAAAAAACAACAGGCATTTTAAGAGATGTAAAGGGTCGAAGTTTTGCGTAATGGTGGAAACCGCAACGCCTGAAGCAACAACCCGCGCGCTTTCTGAACCCAGATTGATTGCAGGCAGCAGCAGTACACATGCGGCAAGAATGGTGAGAATCCCAATGCCCGCAATCACCATCATGCGCCCGGCAAAAGCACGAACCGTTTCCGTAAATTTGAATGTACAGCGACAATTCAGCAGAAAATCAAAAAGTCCGTAAAAACCGAGTGACAACCCCAAATAGAGACTCAATTGGGGAAATCCGGCAAGCGTACTCAGGGCAAAGAACAAAGTTGCCAAAACCGCAAATGCGATACTACCACGCGATGATTGCGCATGAAACGCTTTTTTTGCCGCCCAGAGCACCCAAGGTACCCACACCACCACCAGGGAATACACATAGAATTCTGTAAAGTAAATGATGTTGAACATATTGAACATAAAAGCGAAAGCACCCACAAGGCATGCAGGCAGGCTCAGCCGGTACAATCGCGCAAGGCATACCACACCCAATCCCGCCCACAGCAGGTGAAGAAAGCGCAGCAGGTGCAAGCTTACCGCAGTTGCAAAGGGGTCGAAGGAGGGCGTCAAAAGAGAGCGGATAAGATGCGGCGGATAGCAAGCGCTTGCCTGCGGGTCCGCGGCAAAAGGCATGCCGCAATAGGCCAATGGATTCCAAAGTGGAAATTCCCCCTTTTGCAGTGAAGCATCCAGGAAGAAGGCCTGTGGCCCGAAATAAAACCGTTCATCCAGCTGACCGAAGGTTTTATCCCAATGGGGAGGCGTCAGAAAATAGTGGTACACAACCAACGATGCCGCAGTAAGGCAACCTAATACAAAAACAAATCCAACCACCCTAAAAATGATTCTTAAGGAACATTGCTTTGCCTGATTCTGAATGTCTTTAACGGGTTCAGCCATAACGGTTAAGATTTCCTGATGACCGCGAGCAATATGGAACCGGCCGGGACGGGCAGCGCCACCTCGATATTGTGGATGCGGCGGGCAAGGCCGTGCCCGAGAGGCGCGGCCCAGGGCGCGGCGAGACAGAACGAGGCCAGTCGCTCCACTTCAAATCCCGCCTCCCGGCTGACGTTTCGCAGCCGCTTCGGCGTGAAATGACAGACATGCTGTTCACCGCGCATGGTGGCCGTCTTCTGCAGTTTGTCGCAGGCAAACTCAATAACCGGCCACAGGCTCGCATAGTTGGGCGTGGTCAGAAAAGCCCGGCCACCGGGCCTAAGCAGGGCATGAAAGGCCTTGAGCATGTTGACCACCTGTTCATAGTAGACGTGTTCAATGACTTCCAGACAGTAGATTTTGTCCACCGGCCGTCCCGCATCAAACAGTTCGTCCACCAGGCCGTTCACAAAGCGTATTTTTTCAGAGGGGAATTGGGTCCGGGCAAACGCAATCGCGCCGGGGTTGCCGTCCACGGCAATAACCTCCGCGCCCCCTTCCGCGAGATGATTGGCGATGACGCCGGACCCGCAGCCGACGTCCATGACAAAGTCGCCGGGCGCGGGCGGCAGGAACCGGTCGATAACCAGCTGCTTGGCTTCATGCCAGAAGCGCTGAACAGGATTGCCTTCCGTAAGGGCCTTATACTGGTAGGCGCCGTCTATGGCGATGGTATCACCGGTGCGCCGCTGTGCATTTTCAGTGTTCATTTCGTTCATGATTCGAGGTTGTTCTTCTTTTCCGGTTGAATGGACTCCGCGACAAAATAGTGGGGTCTGCCTTTTACTTCAATGTAAATAATGGAGAGGTACTCTCCGATAATGCCCAAGGCTACCATAATGATGCTGCCCACCATCAGCTGGAGCAAAATGATGGTGGTAAATCCTTCGACCGCCCTTCCGGACCACCAGGCGCCTAAGGTATACAAGCCGAGCAGGGCGCTTACCAGGGCGGACAGAATGCCCAGCGCGGTGACGAAGTGCAGCGCGATGGTGGAAAATGAGGTAAGCGCGGTAAGCCCCAGGCGCACCAGGCTCCCGACTTTGAATTTGGTTTGTCCGGCGGCGCGTTCCTGCACCTGCAGCGGAATGGTTGCGCTGCGGAAGCCCATCCAGTTGATGAGCCCCCGGAAAAAGGTGCGCCTTTCACCCAGTTTCAGGAAGGCATCAATCACCTTCCGGTCAATAAGCTTATAGTCGCTGTCACCCACCACGTGCTGGCCCGCCGCATGGGTCATCAGGAAATTAAAGCAGGACACAAAAAAACGATAGAGAAGAGACTCCCGGCCCCGGTCGGCCTTTACCGCATTCACCACATCGATATCATGGTCCGCCCAGAGGCCGACCATGTCCTCCATCAGCGAGGGGGGATGCTGCAGGTCGCCATCCATGACGATGGCCAGGTCGCCGGAGGCATGTTCCAGGCCGGCGCGGATGGCGGCTTCCTTGCCGAAGTTCCGGCTGAATCGCAGCGCGCGTACCTGTTCCGGGTAGTCCCGCGCCAGCGATTCCAGGGATTGCCACGTGGAATCGGTGGAACCGTCATCCACCAGGACACACTCCCATCCTTTCAGATAGGCCTCCGGCAGTTGTTCCACCGTCTCCCGTATGACCGCAAACGTCTTGCTGAAATGTTCTCCCTCGCAGTACAACGGGATGACCAGCGACAATTTACCCTTCCGCATAAGGAGCCCTTTTTTAATAATGAGGTATACACAGATATTGGAACCCGGATAGGGTACAATATTCTCCCGTACGGGGACAATATTAAAGCGCCTCAGACGGTTTTGCAGGCTTTGATGATGATTTCCGCCCCCCAGATGTGCCGGTATTCCCGGACCACAAATCCCCGCTGTTCCAGCCGGGCGGACAGGGAAGCGCGGGCATAGTGCGCCGCATGAATGTCCCGGGAGGCGCCGGGCTGCACCAGGTCATACAAGCGCTTGATGATTCGCCACTGCCAGCGGCCGTAATCCGGGGTGCCGATAATCAGTACGCCGCCCGGTTGCAAACATCGGGCCATTTCGGCAAAGGGCTCCACCGACGGCGCCAGATGCTCCACGAGTTGCGAAGCGACTATCACTTCAAAGGCGGCGTCGGGAAAAGGCAGCGCCTCCACCGCGGCATTGACCAGGCATCGCGCCGGTCGGCGCATATACCGTAATTTATCCGCGTTGCTATCCAGGCCGACAGTTTGAGGCGTGCTGTTCAATAGTTGAGAGGAACCGCAGCCAATATCCAACACACGCATCCTGTCCCCGATGAAATCCCGGATGATATGGCACCTTTTGCGCTGCCACCAGCGCTGCAACGGGATGCGGCTGTTGAAGGCACGGGCCTCATAGTCCGCGCTGTCCAGGCTGTTGCGGAGTTTCCACAGGGTATACAGGGATTTCAGGTAGACGATGCCGAACTTAAATACCCGCGCGTGGCTGGACCCATGGCGGCGGGGCAGGTAATGGAAAGGTTCTTCAATAACCCGGTATCCCCGGCAATAAGCCTTGGCAAGAATCTCCTGGAGCACGGCGTAGGTTTCATAGTGCAAATCCAGTTTGCCAATGGCATTGCGATGGTACAGCCGGAACCCACTGGACAAATCACGGACGTTGATACTTAGGATTTTTCCGAATACCCAGTTCAGGGTAGAGCTTAAGAATTTCCGGCTCCAGGGCATTTCACCGTAGCCTTGCGACACATAGCGCGAGGCAATGATTATTTCCCCTTCATGACGGCGCGCGAACAAATATTTTATGAATACCGGGTGATGGGAAAAGTCCGCGTCCATGGTCAACAGCCATCGGGCGTGTATGTCTTCAAAGGCGGTTCGGATGGCGCCGCCATAGCCGTAACCACGCTGGGGAATGACCACGGCGCCCAGCGAACGCGCTACCTCTACCGTGTTGTCCATGCTGCCCCCGTCAATCACATATACCCGGCAGGGGGCACTCAAGTCCGTCAGGACCTCACCCACCTTCGGCAACAGACTGCGAAGGTTGTCCGCTTCATTAAGGCAGGGAAGTACCACCGCCAACTCCACCATGGGGGTTTCCATTCACATCTCCAATTGCTTTATAGCGCCGACAGTTGGGGAATATAACGAAATCTCGCGGCACGGCCGAAGCCGGCTGCACACCAGTATCAGCGGTTCCAACTGTCCGGAACACGCCTGTCACCCCTTCAAGCCTATCATAACCGGGGATTCCCGTAAAAACTGCACCGGAAGGGATTACCCCAAGCATCAAGATACGGCGTTCCCCGGGGAAGCATAGGTTCAACCGCAATTAAATCTGAAGCGTATCATCGCAGGTGTATTTTCCCGGGTGCACCTTAGTACACTACAAAACGCTATGGCGTTTCTCCATGGCGCACCCGGGAAGGTACGCCTACTAAAAAATCTAAAGCGTTTTGGCACGGTTTTTAATGTTCACAAAACGTTTACGCAAGACACGCGGTTATTCAGAACATCCAGAGAAATAGAAAATGCCGCTCCACATCGCGCTGTTGTTCCCGCCGGTGGAGTAATCCCGGAGTCGTATCCGCATCGTTCTCTGCGGTAAAATGCCGTCCATGGCTTCTACGACCTTAAAATGCACCGTACGGTATGACGGCACGGAGTTTGCCGGCTGGCAGCGCCAGGACAGGCAGCGCACCGTTCAGGGCGAACTGGAAGAGGCGCTCTCACGTATCGCGGCTGCGCCGGTCGCCATTCAGGGCGCGGGACGCACCGACGCGGGGGTACATGCGCTCGGCCAGGTCTTTTCATGCCGCTGGCCGGGGGAACCGCCCGCCCGGCTTGCCCATGCAGTCTCACAAATGCTGGGGCCCGCGATACGCCTGGAATCCGTGGAAGCGGTACAGCCGGAATTTAATGCCCGCTTTGATGCGCGAAATAAACGGTATGTGTATACGTTTGATTTTAACCGGCACCCGGACCCCTTTCTGGCACGTTATGCCTGGCACGTGCCCTATCACGTTGATATTGCACTCCTGGAACGTTGTCTGCACCTCGTGGAAGGCAGGCATGATTTTGCCGGTTTTCAAAGCACCGGTTCCCAGATGAAAAAAACGGTACGCACTATTTATGAAGTGGCTTTAAGTCCTGGCGGCCTCTTTACCCCTGAGGATGCGCGCGGCCTTTATAAGATAACGTTCTTTGGCGATGGTTTTCTGTACAAGATGGTGCGCAATTTGTGCGGCACGTTTATTGAAGTGGCACGAGGCCGTTTTACAGAATCCTTTATCACAGAATCGCTCGCGCGGGGAGGGCCATTTCTGGGCCTGTGCGCTCCGGCCAAGGGACTGGCACTGGCGGCTGTGTACTATGACGAATCATGTTATACTTGGCCGGACGGTCCTGGCAGTTCCTGAACACGCGATATCAGGTATCGTCGCCTGGTGTAAAGAATACATGGTCGTGAAT